>QHUJ01000186.1 GCA_003221895.1 Gemmatimonadota bacterium
GGGGATTCCGGGCATCCGTTGGCTCGATCGCCACGGCGCGGCGGCCGGGCAGGGATGGCGCGAGCAGTGGCGCGCGGCGCGCAGCTATTGCGGCGTGCAGGGAGGCTGGTTGAACCACGATCTCGCTCCGGCTCCGTCGCTCTTCGATCTCGTGCCGGACAGTATCGCGATCTGTACGCCCGTCACGCGGGGCCTCGGCCCAGGTGCCAACCGCATCGCGCTCCGGCGCGCCATCCTCGGGTCCGCGGCCCACTACCTGGGGACTTACCGGTCGTTGGATCGGGCCGTCGCCCGTGCCTGGGTCGCCGCGGCGGCGGATCCCTGGCGTTTCCTCTTTGTCGTATTCCCCGGGATCGATGGGATCTCCCATCTTAAGGATCCGTTCCACCCTGCGGTCGTCGAGAGCTATCGGTTGGTCGATCGGGCGCTGGGTGCATTCGTCAAACGCCTCCGCCAAGAGGGACGAGAACTGCCGGCGATATTCGTGGTGTCGGATCACGGTATGACCGAGATGCGCGAGCATCACGACATCGCCGAGCTGCTCGAACAAAGCGGGATCCGGACGCTCCGGCATCCCGCGCATGTCTGGCGCGAGGGCGCTGCCGCCGCCACAATGGTGTCGGGCAACGCCAGCGTGCAGCTCTACTTCGAGCCCCGTTCCGGCCGCGTGGCGCCGCAACGGGAGTCCGAGATCCCGGCGGCGATTCTCGAGCGGCTGTTGGCGCTACCATCGGTGCGGCTGGCGGCGCATCGCGCGGACGGGGACGGGGGGGGGGACGGCGTCATCGTACGAACTTCCGCGGGGCGGGCGCTGTTGACAGAAACCGATGGCATAGTTCGCTACGAACCCGAGGATGGCGATCCGCTCGGGCTCGACGGGTACGTAGAACTCGACGATCGGGAGCTGCTGGCGCGCACCCGGAAGACCGACATGCCCGATGCCCCACGACAACTGCTCCAGCTGTTTCAGACCCCGCGAAGCGGCGATGTCGTCCTGGCTGCCGAGCCAGGCTTCGATTTCCGGGGGCCCTGGGAAATCCCAGAACATCGGGCTGGACATGGTAGTCTCATCGCGGAACATATGGAGGTCCCAATTGCGGCCAGCGTGCCTCTTCCGGACGCTCCGCTTCGTACAGTAGATCTGATGCCGACGGTGTTAGAGCGCCTCGACGTCACCCTGCCGCACGGTGTCGCTCTCGATGGCGCGCCATTCTCCAAGATTGCAGTAACGGAACCGCTGACTCGGTGAGGGGATTCCAGATGCCTTCACGTCTCCTGGTGATCGTAGCCGCGCTCCGCCTGGCAGCCTCGGTGTATACCGCCAGAGCCGTTCCGATCCCGCGCGCTGACTCGTCACGCGACTGGAGCGCTCTCGAGCGCACCACCATCAGCAAAGACCAGCAGCGCAATGAGCTGATCATGGAGCTGCCGGCCGTTGACCTCCCGGCCGGAACGATGGTCGATCAGGCTGCCTCGGTGGGGGAGTTCCCCGTCAACGGCTCGATCTACGCGTTCCATGCCGAGATCGTGGATGAGCATGGCCGGCGGCTTTCCAACGATTTTCTGCACCACATGAATGTCATGGATCCGAACGAGCGTGAGCTGTTCTTGCCGATCTCACGGCGGATTCTCGCGTCCGGCAGCGAGACCGGCGAGATCCGCTTCCCCTGGCTGCTCTTTGGCGCCCGGGTTCGCGCGGGCGAGCGCATCCTCGCGAATGCCATGCTGCACAATTCCACGATGATGAGTTATCACGGCGTCAGGGTCAGGCTCGTGCTTAGCTACGTGCCGGAGAAGCGCCCGTGGCCGTTGTTCTCCGTGCTCCCCTGGCAGCTCGACGTCGCATTCCCGGTGGGCGACAAGACGTTCGATCTGCCGGCCGGCCACAGCGAACGCGCGTATGAAGGAAGCCCCGCTGTTCCCGGCAAGCTCATCGTGATCGGCGGGCACGTGCATGACTACGCGACCACGATCGAGTTCTGGGATGCAACGGCAGGGAAAATGTTGTGGCATGGGGAACCCGTGGCCGCAACGCCCGGGCAGCCCGCTTCTGTACCGATGGGCAAGCTGTACAGCTTGATGCGGATCGGCGTGTCGGTTCTGCCGTCGCACCGGTACCGCGTGCGCGTGATTTACGACAATCCTACGGGGCATACGATCCCCGATGGCGGGATGGGCGTCGTGGGCGGGTTGTTCATGCCGGACCGGAAGGCTGCGTGGCCGTCGACGAATCCCGACGACTCGCTATATCAGAAGGACCTGCGGCACTTCATGGGTCCAGTCGAGCAGGTGGCCGTGACCGTTCCCCTCGAACACATGCACATGGACCACTAGAGGCTGCGGGATTCCACTCCGTAATTGGCGACGGCCAGCCGTTGTGGCTCCGTCGCCTCGGCGGTCTGCATGATCCCCAGCATCATCGCAGCCACCATCAGGCCGGCGAGCGCATCCACCGCGTAGTGGAACTGGCCGTACACCACGGCCAGAATCAAACCCGCCGTAAAGGGCAGCAAGATCAGACCGAGAGGCCGCCAGAACCGGAGTGCCATCCCGGTGGCGACGACGGATGCGGCGACGTGCGAGGAAGGAAACGCCGCGCCCCAGGAATCACCCCGGTCCAGCAGCCAGGCGGCTAGACGCGCCGGCCCCACCTCCGTCGCGACGTTGTGCGCGCCGTCGAACGCATAGCGAGGCCCGGCGACGGGGAAGAAGAGGAACACGATGTAACAGAGGTAGAACGTCCCCATGACCGCAAAGATCGTGTGCCGCGACGCATCCCGGCGGCCGGCGAACCAGAGCCCGAACGGCGCCGCGAAGAGGATCGGATAGTAGGCGAGGTAGCAGGCGTGCAGCACCCACGACAGCACCACGTTGGGTGACTCCC
>QHUJ01000187.1 GCA_003221895.1 Gemmatimonadota bacterium
AGACGTCGACGCGTTATTCGAGGAGTATCGGACGAAGGCTGCCAGGATTCGTCTCACTCCCCGCAACTATCCCTGGGCGTATGAGATGCACGTGGAAGATCCGGACGGACATGTGCTGCGCTTCGGATCGGAGCCCAGAACGGATCTGCCATTCGCCGAGGCGACCTTCTGAGCCAAATGAACAGACGAAAGATCGCTCGCGATGTGCTGCTGCGGCGACTCGGGGTCGAGCGGTCCTATCGCCCCCCGGCGTTACTACGTCATCCCGACTGGAATTTCGATGATCCGTTGAAACTGGTCGTCGCATATGCGATGCGGCGGCGTCCCGATTTCTCTTTCCTGCAGGTCGGCGCGTTCGACGGCCGGACCGAGGATCCGATCCATCCACTGGTACGGGAGTTCGGCATTCGGGGCATCGTCGTCGAGCCCCAGGTCCGGATGCTCGAGACGCTGCGTGCCAATTATGCCGATCAGCCGCAGGTGACCGTTGTGAACGCCGCCATCGCCGACGCGGAAGGCTCACGGGAGTTCTATAGCACGACCGCCGGCCAAAGCCGCAAGGCGTCCTTCTTCCGGTCTCATCTGCTCGATCATGGGATCCGCGCGGAAGACATCGTTGCCCAAACCGTCCGCTGCGCCACGATTACGAGTCTGGCAAAGGAGCACGGGCTAAAGCGGTGCGACCTGATTCAAATCGACGCGGAAGGGTTCGACGGTGAGATTGTGCGGTCGATCGACTTCGACGCGGTCCAGCCGGTCATCGTCCGGTTCGAGCACGTGCATATGAGCCATCGGGACTGTGACGCATGCATCGAGCTGCTCGCGTCCCACGGTTGTCGCTTTATCGGGCAGCGCCGGGACATTCTCGCGCTTCGCGAGCTATAGCACGATGCGCGCGCTGTCGTCGCTGAGTGAGCTCGCGAAGGACGGGCTTGACCCACGCTAACGGTCGCGCGAGCATACCTTCGGATGCTATTCAGGCGTTCCGCGTAGCATCAGGAACCATATCGGTGGTTGTGACGTAATCCCCGTGAACCGATTCGAGACGAGGCACGAGTCATGAGCAAGGGAAAGGGTCCCCGGAAGCGCGGACAGCCGGCACCGGAGCAGCCGCCTGCCGGCGACGAGACGGAAATCGAGCGGCAGACTGAGGCAAAAGCAGAGCTAATTCCGCCCGCGCGGCGGCCGCCGACCGCGCTTGGCGCGGATACCCCATCACTCCCGCCACGAGAGCCGCCACGTGCACCGCTTCCTGCGCGGGTTCAGCGTCAGCCGTTCGGACTGGTACAATTCGTAAACGCACTTAGGGATGCGCTTGGCAAGCTGCTAGATCTGGCGGATGCCACCGCGGATGCAATAACCAAAGGCCGCACGTGACGTTAGAATAGCAGTGTGGAACTGCGTCCCCTCGACGACTCTCACGCCGATCTGCTGACGTCGTTGCAACAGCAGGAAGATGTCTGGGAGTCCATCGGCACCTTACCGGTTTCGACGCGGGACCGCGGCGATCACGTGTTTGCCATCGTGGAAGGGCCGGTCGCGCTGGGCTTCGCGGGCCTGGTCAAGTCGCAGGCCGCCGGCGGGGATGACTTCGAGCTGCTGTGCGCGCTCCGCTCGGAAGCACAGACCCGCGGCATGGCGAAACAGGCGTGCCAGCTCGTGCTCGGTTGGGCCTTTCAGACGGCCAAACTGGAGCGCGTGATCGCGTGCATCGATGAAGGCAACCAGCCCGCGCGCGCGATCGCCGGCAAGCTCGGCATGAAAGAGCTGGGCCAGCAAAAGCCCAACCGGATCGTCTACGTCAAGTACCGCGAAGCGCCCGCAGAATCGCGCGCGCCGGCGCCCCCTCGTGTCCGGCAATCTTGAGCGGCAGCACGATACAGTCGTAGTCGCCCGCCGGCGCCCCGCGTAGGTCCAGTCCCTCCACAATCGGAATGCCGCGGCCAAGCAGGATCTGATGCGTCCGCGGTGCGGGCGCGCCGAACTGCTCGGCGGAGATGTAATCGACTCCCACCAGCACCACGCCGGCATCGGCGAGCAGCTGCGCGGCGTCGGGCGCGATATACGCGAAGTCCTTGTGAAACTGAGCCGAGTCCATCCAGCCGCGCTGCGTGCTGCGGGTCCGAAACAACACGCGCTGGACGCCTCGCCAGTCGTGGCGGTTCAGCTCCGCCGCGTCGATGGCCTGGACGCTGTCGGGGATCTCGATCACGCGCGCTGCCCCGATGAGCGGCTCCAGTGGGATCCGATCGACCGGTGCCCCGTTGGCGACGAAATGCATCGGTGCATCGACGTGCGTGCCGCTGTGGGCGCCGAGCGAGTAAGCCGAGAGCGTGAGCTTGTCGCCCTTGCGCATGTCCTTGAGGAAATCGAACCGCATGGGCGCATCGCCCTGATAAATGGGTGTCCGGGCGGGATCGAGCGTCGCCGTCACGTCGGTCCAGCCGCTCGCGCTCAGAGTCGCGGCGCGCTGTTCTCTAGGCGCGCATCCTCCCACCAGCAAGCTGAGCAACAGTGTGAACCCTAATCCGGCGACGCCGATGATGGTCTCGGCGACGGTCCAGGTCTTCAGCGTCTGTGGCACGGTCATGTTGAAGAACTCCTTGATGAGCCAGAATCCCGCGTCGTTGACATGTGACAGGACCAGCGAGCCGGCACCCGTGGCGAGCACGAGCAGCTCGGCACTCGTGCCGGGAGTCGCGGCGGCGATCGGCGCGACGATGCCGGCGCTCGTCGTCATCGCGACGGTCGCCGAACCCGTCGCCACGCGAATCAGGGCGGCGACGGTCCACGCCAGCAGGAGCGGCGAGGCGTGCGACCCCAACGCGACGTCGGCGATGGCCTTGCCGACGCCGCTTTCGACCAGCACGCGGTTGAAGCCACCACCGGCCCCGATGATCAGGAGGATCGTC
>QHUJ01000084.1 GCA_003221895.1 Gemmatimonadota bacterium
CCTGCGCGCCGAAATTTTGCGTGAGCCCCGGGGTCTGCATGTAGTTCGGCAGCATCACGGCGACCTTGTCGCCGGGCTCGAGCAGGCGCCAGCACACGCAGAAGTTCGCCTCCGCGCTGCCGGTGGTGACGAGCACTTGATCGGGTGATGCGCCGGGATAGAGCGCGGCGATGCGCTCGCGCAGCAGATCGGTGCCGTTCGACTGGCTGTAGCCGAGGCGGATGTCGAGGAGCGGCAGCGCCGACGCGCCGGCGAGGCCGAGCAGCTCCTGGATGCTGAGTGGATGCACGCCGGATTCAGAGAGGTTGTAGCGGACCCGGTTTTCCCAGGTGCTCTGCCAGCGCTCGAGCTCGAACGGGACGAAGCGTGTCATGGGGCGTAAAGCTGGCGCAGGTCGGCCGGTTTCTCCAGCCAGTAGTCGGGCGCGAGATCCTCGAGGTGAGCCCGGTCGAACGGGCCCCACAGCACCGCGGCTGTGGTGACGCCGGCCGCCCGTCCCGATTCCATGTCGTGCCGCGAATCCCCCACGAACGCCGTCTCGCCGTGGGTGACGCCAAGCTGCGCGACGGCTTTGAGCACCGGCTCGGGATGCGGCTTCGAGTTGGTGACGTCATCGCAGCCGATGACGATGTCGAAGACGTCATCGAGCGCGGAGACGCGCAGGCCGCGCATGGCCCCGTCGCGCAGCTTGCTCGTGACGACGCCGAGCCGCATCCCCGCCTCTTTCATGCGACGTATCTCGGCGACGACTCCGTCGTACGGTTTTACGAGCGCATCGTGGTGCGTGAGGTTGTACGTGCGGTACGTCTGCACCATCTGCTCGATCTCTTCCTTATCCTCGGTGATCTGCCCGAACTGGGCCCACAGCGGCGTGCCGAGGCCCTGGATCCACATGTCGTCGGGGGGCATCGGCTCGTTGGAGCGGTGCAGCGCCATGGTGTGGCGATAGGAGCGGAGGATCAGCTCGATGGAATCGATGATCGTGCCATCGAGGTCAAAGAGAACCGTGGTGAGCGGCACCCGCTCAAGCTAATGTGGTGGCCAATGCCGCGACTAGCTCTACGCCCTCCGCGGCCTCCTCACCCTCGGCGGGTGGCAAGCGCATGTGCCACGCCAGCAGGTCGCTGACCGAGAGTGGCTCGCGATGCGACAACACCTCATCGAGCAGCAACTCCTCACCGGCCGTCATTCCCAGCGACAGGCGGGAGACGAGCGTGTCGAGCGTGCGGAGCTGATCGCCATCGCCGCGGCGTGCCGCACGCCGTGCGGCGGAGAGCACCCACGGAATGAGACGTCGCGCGAACCGGTCCCGATCTCCCGCGCGCCAGCGCGCGTCCTGAACGGCGGCCAGCCTGGCCCTGATGAGCGGCGCCGCCAGCGCGATCGCCTGTTGCAGCACAGACGGATCGAGCGCAACCGGCGCCGCCGTCGCCGCGTCGGCGAGCACCTGCGTCGCCGCAGACGGATTCGTCCGCGCTACGCCATCTTCGACAACGATCGCGTCAACCAGTCTCGCGATCCGCACGATCAGCGCTACCGAGGCGTGTCCTCCCTGGACGGCTGCGCCAGAACCACGCGGCGCCGCCTCCGCACTCACCAATCCGGCCAGCTGATCGCACCAGTCCAGCCGCCCATTGGAGCCGGCGACACGCTGCGCGCTGATCTTGGCGGCGAGACGCTCTTCGATTGCCAACGCGTCGGCCAGCGGTTGCGGCGGCAAGACTGTGATCGTGGAGATCGCGCCGTGGGATGAGCCGAGGCGATCAATCCGCCCTTCGCGTTGCGCGAGCCGCGCGGGACTCCAGGGCAGGTCGTAGTGGACCACGCGCTCGGCATCCTGCAGGTTCAGTCCTTCACTCACCAAGTCGGTCGCGATGAGAACATCTGTGGCGAGCGCTGCGGGCGGCGCGCCTACGCCCTGCGCGCGAGGCGCAAATGCCTGCAGTATCTGCCGGCGCGAAGCGTCGCCGGCGGCAAAGCGGCCGGTCTTCCCGAACACCGCGGCCACGCGGCGATGGCGCAGCCGGTGCATCAGATAGCGCACTGTCGGCTGCGCGTCGGTGAACACGATGGTCTTGCCGGGTCGAGCGTCGAGCATCTGCTCCAGAGCCTCAGCCTTGGGGTCGCTGACAACCAGGCGTGAAACCGTGGCTCGGAGGCGCGCCACGATCTCGCGATCCTGCGCGAACGGCTGTTGGGGGGGGCGACCAGCCGGCTGCTCCAGCAGCAGAGGGAAGAGAATCAACTGGACGTCCGATTCAGCGGCTCGCGGAAAGCAGCGCTGGAACTCTCGGGCCGTGAGTGTGCGACCTTCGGCCGTCGCGCGCGTCGCGAGATCGAGGTAGGCGTCGTATCGCAGCAGCGCGGCGCGGAATGCCGGCATGCTCGATCCCAATCGCCGGAGCAGCATCAGCCGCAACAGTGGCGCAGCCGATCCGCCCGCCCGCAGCCGCGCGACGGCGCCAACCAGGTCGATCAATATGGCATCGCTCGTCGTGCCGACCCGCATACTCTCTCCACTCGAGCGCGGAAACGACAGCGTCACCGGTCCACCGTTGTACCCACTCTGGACGCGCGCACGCGAGCGCGCGACGATCAACCGTGCCACAGCAGCGTTCGCGAGCGAGGTGTCGTCGTCGCGCTGAGCCGCGGCCCGCAGGGAAGGGACGCCGAGGGCTGCCAGCGCATGGTCGCGGAGAAAGAGGCGCAGGAGGTGCAAGAGATCGGCGATCCGGTTGTGAATAGGTGTGGCCGTGACGAGCAGGACCTGACGACCGACCACCATCCGGGCGAGGGCACGATATCGGTTCGTTTCGGGGTTGCGGAAGCGATGGGCCTCGTCGATGACCACGAAGCCGACGGGCGGCACGGGCGGGACGGGCCGGTTGCTGAGGAACTCATGCGTGATGATCGGCGCGTCGTGAACGCCGAAGCGACCGAGCAGGCTGCGCCACTGCGGCAACAAGATCGCAGGGACCACAAGCGCGAATGGCTCGTTCCGCGCGAGCGCCACCGCCAGCGCGATGTACGACTTCCCCAGACCAACCTCATCGGCGAGGAGCGCGCCGCCGTGGCGTGCGATGATCGCGGTCAGCCGGTCGGCGGCGGGGATTTGGTGCGGCGCGAGCCAGGGCGGCCATGCGACAGGAGCCGCCGGAGTACTGTCGAGCAGCGCGCGCGCTGCCGCGGCGACGACCGAGCGCGGCGGCGCCTCTCCCGCCGGCTCGAGCGCCACGGCGAGAGGCTCGGCAACCGGGACCAGGTGCTCAGAGAGAATCCGCGGCCAGCGTGCGCCGGTCGGCGAGTTCGAGCTCAAAGACATCGGCGATGAGTTCGTCGGCGGACTCACGACAGGTGCCGCGCCGGGCGAGCTGCTCCCAGACGGGTGAGCCGGTGGGTGGAATCGGCAGCCCGCGGACGACGCGCGCGTTGAAGCGGCGAAACCCGCCGCGGGCAGGATCGGCCACGAGCCTGGCGAGCGCTGTGAGCCAGCGTGTATTGAACAACGCCGCCAGCGCCACCGCGTCGCAGGCCTGCCGCGTCGCAATTCCATAAACGGTGTTCAGGGGCACGACGGCGCGATCGGGCACCGCGGCGGCCAGGCGCTTGCCCAGATCCGGCCAAACCACCCGATATGGGGCGACTCCCAGGCTCGTCCGGAACAACTGCCAGGTGACGCCGCCGCGATAATCCGCGCGGCGCCGCAGCCGTTCCGCGTGCGGCTCGAGCAAATCACGTAGCGGTTTGGGAAGACGGGCCAACGGTTTGCCGTCGGCTCCATGCGTCCACATCACAAAGCGACGCGGCTCGCAGTGCCAGGGACGAATGTCGCGACCGCGAATCGCGGGCCGGACGCCTGAGCACTCGCGGTCCAGCAGGAACACGTCGTCGGCTCCGGTTTTGACACCGAGCTGAGGAGTCCAGCGGTCGCCGACGGTGGGGAAACGGGCCTGCAGCCGGCGAGCGATGCGCTCCACCCCTGGTATGAGGATCCACGGGCCGGCGCACTGGAGCTGCTTCTGAGGAACGAGGGCGGCGGCAGGTTTCGGTCCGAGCGCGGTCGCGGTGACCTGGCTCTCGAGTGGATCCGCCCGGGTCGCAATCAACGCCATGGGATAGACCGCCGCACCGAACGCCTGGGCGGCTGCTTCGGGTACCTGTGACGCACGCTCGAGTCGTGTGCTCTGCGCCAGGCGTTGACGCAGCGGCTCGGCGTAGCCACTGCTTGCCAGTTTTGCGGGGACGAGCAGCGCGACCGTTCCGCCGGCTCTTGCCAATTCGAACGCGCGCTCGGTGAACGCGACCGCGAGATCGGGGAGGTGCGCGAATCCTTTCTCGCCGTTCGATCGCCAGCAGGTGTACCGCGCGGCCAGGGTTTCCCGCACCCGTTGCGGAAGCCGCTCGGCGCGCACCCACGGCGGATTGCCGGTGACGAGGTCGAATCCGCCCCGGCTGACGAGATCGCCAAAATGCGATTCGAACGCAAAGAACGGCGCTGCGCCGTCGCGTCGCAGCTTGCGGCGCGCTTGCCGGAGATCCCGCAAGCTGTGCCGCAGACTTCGCAGGCGGGCGCGTTGCTCCGCCGACAGCCCGCGCCGCCGGCCGAAGAGATCACGATCGCGGCCGATGCTCAACAGCTCGCGGATCGCTGTCTCGAGCATCTCTATGCCGTCCCTGAGGAGCCGCTGAGCCAACGACGCCTCGGCATGATTCAAGTCTGCTTGCGCGCGTCGTTTCTCCGGCCCCGCCAGCTCGAACAGGCGCTGCCGGGCAGCTGCGAGCGGTCGACACTCGGTTGCATGTGCCCGGATCGCACGGCGACCCAGCGAACCCGCCAGGGTCAACGGGTCGAGTAGCGCGTCCCCTTGCTGCACGTGGCCATCCAGGTTCGGCAGCGGCGCGATGGATGTGAGGTCCACCGTGTCATCGTCCGCCACGAGTGCGAGCCACAGCCGCAGTTCAGTCAGCCGGACGGCGGTGAGCGTCAGATCGACGCCAAAGAGCGAATGCGCGAGAACGTCGCGCTTCACCGCGAGTGCGGGGCCGTCGCCGGCAGCGCATCGCAACGCGACCAGCTCGTCGAGGGCGCCGAGGAGAAACGCGCCCGAGCCGGCGGCGGGATCGAGTACCGTGAGATGGTGCAGCTGAGGCGCCGGCTGAGGAGCGACGCCCTCGTGGACCCATCGCGCGGCGACCGCGGCTGTCAGGCCGAAACGGGCGGTGAGCGCAGCCTCGAGCCCGGCGCGTACGATTTCGCGTACCAGCGACGCCGGCGTGTAGTAGCTGCCGCTGGCGCGTCGCTCGCCCGTTTCCATGACTCCCTCAAAGACGCGGCCCAGCATGTCCGGTGCGATGAAGTCGCCCGCGTCGTGTTCGCGCACGGAGAAGTGAAATCGTTCGAAGAGATCATCGAATGCGCAGCGCCAGTCGGCGTTGCCCCAGACCGCCGGTCCATGCTGCCGCTCGAGCCAGGTTGGCTCGAACAGGCCGCCGTTCAGGAACGGGATCTTGCCGAGGGCGCGAGCGGCAGAGCTGCGCTGGCCGGGCGGGCGATTGAGCGCGCCAAAACACAGCGCATGCAGGAGAGAGCGGTGAAAGTGATGCCGGCCCGACAGCGCCCGATCGAAGAGGCGCGGCACGTAGCGCGTGTCCCCGTCGAGCCAGCCCTTGGACTGAATGAAATACAGGAAGAGCACGCGGGTCAGGGCCGTGAGGGCGAGCGTGTGACGGTCGCTGCGAGATCGGGGCGTCGGCAGGCGCTCGGTCAGCCGATCGAGCGTGGTACGAAACGCCCGGAAAAAGCGTGGCGTGACGCCTTCACTCGCGAGCACTTCGCCAATGCGCAGCGAGAGTGCGAGCGCGGACTCGCCGGCGCCCGGAGATAGTCTCTCGAGCGTTGCGAGACTCGCTCCTGAGGGGTGGGGCAGACCGATCGTTGCCACCCGCAGGCCCACGAGTCCGGCCGCGCAGACGAGCCGGCGTGGGCTGACGCCCAGCGAGCAGATCAAGCCACGCTCCGCGCTCGTGGCAAGACGTTTCGCCGCCACGCGTGCGGCCAGCTCGGGATCTGCCGCTTCCAGCGCGAACACGCGAAACGCGCCATGTCGCGCGACTCGTGCCGCGCGCGTGACGCCAGCGCTCCGAGCAGCCGCTTCGCCCAGCCAGGGCTCGGGTGGCACGGCTTCCCACGCCGCCGAGTAGCCGAGTGTGGCAAAGAGCTCGCGGATGTCCTCGATCTTCGTTATGCGGGCGAGAATGTCCCGCAGCACTTCGAACCCTCGGGTTAAGAGGGAATCAAAGTGCTCTTGGAAGGATGGAGATTAGGTATCGAACGACGGCGAGCTGGCGCAATCCAACGCGGAACGCGGAAGTACGAACGAACAGGCGGGCGAAGTCACGCTGCCTGTTCCGCGTTTCGCGTTCCGACTTCCGCGTTCAGGTGCTTTTCTTCAGGCGTATCTCCCCATTCACCGTGCTCAGATTCAGCGTCCGTCCCCCCGCACCGATCGTGCCGCGTAACCGTCGAGGCCCGAACTTGCCGGTGATCATGAGCGGATAATCCGAATCGATTTCGCCGTTCACCGTGCTGGCGCGCAGCTCGGTGTCGAGCTTCCCGGGCAGAATCAGGGTGATGCCGCCATTCACCGTACTGAACTCCAGCTCGTCATTCCAGTTAGCGCGGCCCATCTCGGCGTAGATCGAGCCGTTGACCGTCGACGCCTCGGCGAGGCCGGTCGTGCTGACGCGCACGCTGCCGTTGACCGTGCTGGCCTTCACGTCACCCTTCAGCCCTTCCGCCGACATCTCGCCGTTGACCGTCTGGCCGTTGAATTCGACGCCCGCGGGAACCTGCACCTCGAAATCAACGACTACGTCATTGTTGTCGGTGCTCGAGTGCCAACGGTCGCCGGGCTCGCAGCTGTTCTCCTCGCGGGCGCGCGGCGGCGTCGGATAGACGGCGCAAATCGTCACGCCTTCATCCGATTGCACGACCTTGATCTCGACGTCGTCGGGATCGGAGCGTCGTGCGTGCTTCCGCGCGTTGACCACGGCCTCGGCGCCGCTCGCCAGCACCGCCCGCACGTCGCCGCTCACGCCCTTCACTTCCAGCCGCTTACCTGCCGCGATCCGGCCGTGCCAGTTGAAGTCCTGCGCTGTCGCCGTGGCGAACGCCGCGAGACACAGCGCAGCCGCGGTCATGATGGTCCGCATTATGATCTCCGCTCAGTGCGAGGTCGTGTCGGTACTGCGATAAGACTGCTTGTAGGTACGAGCATACATGCGCGCGTATGTCCGAGCGTACCGCGGAGCATACGCCTTCGCGTACTTCGGGGCATACGCCTTCGCATAGCGGGCGGCGTAGTTCCACGCACCCGCGTCGAAATGAAATGAGAAGCTCGTATCGCGGTCGCGGTCGTGATCGTTGTCATTGTCATTGTCGTGGTCCTTGTCGTGCTTGTGCTCTTCAATCCGATCCCGCATCTCCTGCGGCCGACGCAGCTCGATGTCTCCCTGGAACGACTCCAGCTCCATCCGCGCGCTGCCGGTCCCGAGCTTGAACGTCTTGCGATGCTTGCCCGCGGTATTGGTCATGGGAAGTGGGAAACTCGCGTCGATGTCGCCATTCGCCGTCGCGACCGTGATTGTGACATTGGCGCGCTCCGGGATGGACACGGAGATGTCCCCGTTGTGCGATCCAAAGCTGTACGACCCGCCATCGGTGACCGTCCCCTCGTAGACGACGTCGCCGTTGATCGTCCCGGCGTCGACGCTGGATGACTGGATTCCGGTGAGCGTGACGTCGCCGTTCGTGGTTTCGACCTTGATTTCGCCAGTCACGTGCGACAGCTCGATGGCTTCGTTGACGGAATTCACCTCGATACGGCCCGAGGCGTCGGCGAGTGTCACGGAGCCCTGGATCGAGTGCAGCGTGATGATGCCTTTGCCCCCACGCACGTTGATTTCGCCGTTTACCGTTTCGCCGCTGATCGGTCCCTGGACGCCCTCGACCGTGATATCGGCGTACGTCCCGCCGAGGGTGAGCCCCATCGACTGCGGCACTGTGATATCGAGGTCGATCACGGAGGGCGCACCTTCGCGGCTGCCCGTCTTGACCACCACGGTGCTCCCGACCAGTGAGACTTCGACGCGTCCGCGGCGACCCACGTCGCCGTGCACCTTGACGCGGTTCTCGTTCCAGGCGTGGACCGTGATCCCCCCGCCAAAGTTGTTGACTGAGAGGCTAGCGCCGGCCGGCACGGCGAAGGTCGTATCGGTTTGTCTTTGCGATGCGAGTGCAAGCATCGCGGCGGCCAGCGTCGCAACCATGTCTGTTCTCCTAGGACTGGGCGGCGATGTCGTTCACACGCCGCAGCAACTCCACCTTGCGCCGCATCGTGTCGGCGAGGTGAAGGTTCAAGTACGCGTTGCCCGGGTCTTTTTGAAGCGCGGCACGCGCCTCGGCAATCGCCCGGTCGATGATGGCAAGGTTCTGCCGCACGATTCGCACAGTCGTCGTGTCGAGGCGACTCTCATTCTGCGTGAGCGAGGCCTGCAGGTCAGCGATCGCCGCGTCAGTCGTGCCTGTCCAGCTCGCCGCCGTTGCCATGCCGCGCTCGTGCAGGCGCGCCGCCACTGGCGCCGGCGTGTTCGACGGCTGTTGATGCATCGCGATCCCAACGGCGCCACCGGACATCAGCACCAGCGCGATGCTGGCGGCCAGGAGCTGCGGGACGGAAAACGTGAAGCGCCGGGCCACCTCCACCCTCGCGGAGCCATGCTCCGGGGTCAACCGAGCGCGAATGCTCGGCCACAGATCCTTGTCCGGCTGGCTGTCCTGGAGCGCTTGCGCCTGCGCAACCACGCGCTTCAGCTCACCCAGCGTCGCGAAGCATGCGCCGCACGTCGCGAGATGCGCATCGAGCGCAGCGCGCTCGGTGCTGTCGAGCTCGCCGTCGAGATACTCCGAGAGCCGGTTCGTCCAGATGTCATTCATCGATCCAAGTGCCTCCGCAGCGCCATCCGCGCGTGATGCAGCTGCGATTTTGACGTGCCCGGCACGACGCCGAGCATGCGCGCGATCTCTTCGTGGCGATACCCCTCCACGTCGTGCAACACGAACACCTGCCGTGCTCCTTCAGGAAGCCGGGCCAGCGCCTCCTCGAAATCCATTGACAGCTCCGGCGTCACGGGCTTGCCGGACATACCATCGATTGGCGCATCTTCGCTAAGGAAGCGGCCGCGTTCGACGCCAACGCTCTTGCGCCGCGCCAGCACCACGTTCACCGCCAACCGGTGTAGCCAGGTTCCGAACGCCGACTCGCCACGGAACGTCGACAGCTTTTGCCAGGCTCGAATAAAGACATCCTGGGTCACGTCGTCGGCCTCATCGGCGTCGAGCATGCGCCGCACCAGCGTATGGACCCGGGCTACGTGGGTCCGGTACAGGCGCTCGAACGCACTTCCGTCCCCGCTTGCAGCGAGAGCCGTGTCGGCCGCTATGGAATCAGCAGTCAGAGTGTCCTCGACCACCTGTCGGGGCATGCAGAGGTTTGGATATGCAGATACGGCATAAGGTTGTAAACGCTCAGCCGGCGAGCCGCTACGCCGCCGAGGCGCTGTGCCGTATCCGTTTGAGGCTCGCCAAGTTATCGGCCTGGCTCGCGTGCTTGTAGCTGTTGTCGATCCACGCGGGAATGCGCCGCGCCATGAGGTGGAGCAGGATCGCGACTTCGAGCAGCATGATCGCCGTCAGGGTGATCCCCACGTGGTTCGCCACCCACAGCGCGCGGCCGGGAAACTCGGCAGCCGCGATGTGACGTCCATGGCCCCTTAGAAATAGGACGGGTTAGATTGATGCGCCAATGACGACGTTGTCAGCGACGTTGCCCGCGATTATC
Source organism: Gemmatimonadota bacterium (assembly GCA_003221895.1). Taxonomy (GTDB): domain Bacteria; phylum Gemmatimonadota; class Gemmatimonadetes; order Gemmatimonadales; family GWC2-71-9; genus 20CM-2-65-7. The sequence goes on from QHUJ01000084.1 coordinate 9,900, forward strand.
GCGATTGGTGGACTGCTCGGCGTGCGGCACGCGTTCGAGCCAGACCACCTCGCCGCAGTGTCGACGCTGGCGACCCGGCCGGCCGCGCGCCTCTGGAGCGCGGCCCGGCTTGGCCTCGTCTGGGGTCTGGGGCACACGGCGACGGTCGGCGTGGTCGCACTGCTCATCATTGCGCTGGGTGTACGATTGCCCGATCGGCTCTGGCCGGCCGCGGAGCTCGTCGTGGCGGGCCTGCTGATCCTCCTCGGGACTGTCGTGATCTGGCGGTACGTGCGCGGTCGCTGGCACATGCATGTGCACGCGCATCCTGCGGCTCAGCCGCACTTGCATCTTCACAGTCACGCGCGTGATGCGACCCATCGTCACTCGCACGCCACGGTCGATGCCCGCCGCTCACTCGGCTTCGGTGTGGCGCACGGTCTCGCGGGGAGCGGCGCGATCGCCGCGTTGCTGGTCGCGGCCGCGCCAGACGCGGCGTCGCGGCTCGCGTATTTCGCCGCTTTCGGCGCGGGAACCATCGCTGGCATGCTGGGCGTGTCGGTGACGCTGTCGGTGCTGGTACGACTTGCCGCCGAGCGAGGGACGCGATGGGCGACGATCTTGCACGTCGGCGCCGCGGTGGGGAGTGTCGTCGCCGGTGTTGTACTCGCGCAACAGGTGATCATGCGCTCGTAGCGATTATGACGTCTGGTGCGGCGTGTCTTGAGATCGCCGCGCCGACCAGGACAACCTGTCCTGGTCCATGGACAGGTCCCGCTGTTCGCCACGCGCGCATCACTCGTCAGAACAATCACTTCACACCAATTCTCATGTGGCATGCCTCTTCCCTGACGCGTGCTTCACAGTCCGCAGTCCAGGAAATCCATCCAGTTCGGAGGTGAGCCATGAAGTCCTTCAAGCTGCTCGCGCTGACGCTGTCACTGCTCCCGGCATGCCTCGCAGCGCAGGAATCTTCAGCCGATTCAACGCAGTTCCACGCCGGACAGTGGGGTCTGCAGTTTGGCTCGAACTTCGATCTCGCGAATGTCGGTATTTTAAAGTTTACCAGCCCTCACTCGGCGTGGATGCTGCTGCTCGAATTCAATGGCGCAACTGGAAGTGGGACGAGCGTTGACCAGTTCGGCACGCCGACAGACGTCCACCGTCACTCAATGGGTTTCGGGACGGGAATCGGGAGACGGTTTTATCAGACCCCACGGCATAAGGTCCGCTCGTTCCAGTCGATCGGCCTCCGAGCAGGGTACTCGGATCTCAAGCAAACGTTGGCCAGTGTCACACCCAGCATTTACAAGAGCACGCAATGGGTTGCGGGAGTGTTCGGAGAGTTGGGCGCGGGATACTGGGTGACCCCCAACCTGAGCCTCGGCGGGACGGGGACCGTGTCAGCGGTCTATACGCATGGTCACACCGAAAGTCCATCCGGTGAGCAGAAGGAGCACGGCTGGGCCGTGTCGGGGGTAGAGGTCCTTCTGGTCGTAGGACTGTATTTCTAGTCCTAGGGTGACGCTGAGTAGGAGCGGCCCCGCCATTCAATACGCCGCCCGCGCCAGGCCGACCGCAGCATGATGAAGGCGACGATCGCGGCGCCGAGTGGATAGAGGGGCGCGTACCACACCGGCGCTCGCTCGCTCGCGTAGACGGCGATCCACGTCAGTAAGGAAATGAGTGTGGCGATCGCCGCGACGTGCCAGCCGGTGGCAAGCCAGACGATTGGTGGAGCGAGCCAGAAGAGCGACGGGATCCACATGAGATAAGGAACGATCGCGCGCACCCAGCGAAGCGGGGGTGCCATGAGTGGAACGCCCGATGCGAGGTTCTTCGTCCACCCGGCCAGAATCTCGCGCAGCGAGCCATACATCCGCGTCGCCATGAACTCCTGGGCATGGACGAGGAAGATGTCCTTGCCCGAGCGCACATAGGCTTGAGCGAGCAAGAGATCATCGACGACCGAATGCCTGACCGCCTCATGCGTTCCGACGCTCTCGTACGCGGATCGCGTCGTCAAAATGAACTGCCCGTTGGCGATCGCACGCCACTCGGTCCGCGTGCGGTTGACGAGCCGCAGGTCGCCTACTCCCGTCTCGAGCGCCAGAAAGACGTGCGGCTGAATTACCCGTTCCCAGAAGGTCTTCATCTCCTGGCGGGGCAACACGGTGAAGAGGTCGACGCGCTCGGTCTGCAGGCCGCGCACGGCGCGCGGAATCAGCGCGGGCTCATGCTTCGTGTCGGCGTCGGCAAACAGCAGCATCTCGCCGCGCGCCACGCGATAGCCCTGCACGATCGCCCATTGCTTGCCGAACCATCCCCCCCCTGGTGGCAGCTCCGCCCCGCGCACCAGCCGCAGCCGAGCATCGGTGGCCGGCTCGACGAGCTCGGCGGTCCCGTCCGTGGAGCGATCGTCGACGACGATCACCTCGATCGGCTTGTAGTCGGTTGCGATGACCGAGCGCACGCAGCGCTCGATGTTACGCGCCTCGTTGCGTGCGGGGATGATGACGGAGACGAGTGGCCCCGTCAGCAGCGGCTCGTAATCTCGCAGCTGGGGCCGGCGCGTTGCGAATCGGTAGGAGAGCAGCAGCAGCACCAGAGCCCACGGTGCCGCCACCAGCCAGGTCATGGCGCCCGTTCGCGCGGAGCCACGACGACAGCCGTCGTCAGATGACCGGTGACGTTCGTCATCGTGCGAAACATGTCGG
>QHUJ01000208.1 GCA_003221895.1 Gemmatimonadota bacterium
TTCCGCAAGGCCGGGGAACGACGGGCTGTTGGCAGGGCTCGTGCCGCCCGTCGAACGGGGCGAATGCGCGGGCGGACGTGGGTCACGCGCCGGGGCGTGTTCGTGGATCGCATCGCGAGTGCGTGGCTGATCAAGCGCTTCATCGATCAGGCGGCCCGGTTCAAATTCGTCGCTCCCGAGGGTTACTCGCCTCGCAGGAGCGAGCTGCGCTTCGACATGTTCGAGGCCGAGTACACGCACGAAGGGGACCGCTGCACCTTCGAGACCCTGCTCCGGCGGTTTCGACTGCGCGACCCCGCGCTGCGCGCGATCGGTGAGATCGTGCACGACATCGACTGCAAGGACGCGAAGTTCGAGCGCGCGGAGGCCGCTGGTGTCGAGCGGTTACTCGCCGGCATCGCCCGGAAGCACGCGAGCGACGCGACACGCCTCCGTCTCGGCGCGCCCGTGTTCGACAACCTCTATCAGTCATCACGATGAAGCCCGTGCCGACCCGAGCCACGCTCCGGGAGTTCATCCTCTACTTCCTCAAGCTCGGCGCGTTAGGGTTCGGCGGACCGATTGCGCTCGCGGGTTACATGCAGCGCGATCTCGTGGACCAGCGTGGGTGGATCGCGCCTGACGACTACAAGCAGGGGCTCGCGCTCGCGCAACTTGCCCCCGGCCCACTCGCAGCCCAGCTCGCCATCTACCTCGGCTGGGTGCGTGGCCGCGTCCTGGGCGCGACCCTCGTAGGAATCGCGTTCGTCGCGCCGTCGTTTCTCATGGTGCTCGTCCTCTCGGCGCTGTACCTCAAGTTCGGCGGGCTCGCCTGGATGCAGGCGCTGTTCTACGGCATTGGCGCCGCGGTCATCGCGATTATCGCGTGGAGTGCCGCGAGACTTGCGCGCACCACTCTAGGGCCGGATCGACTGCTCTGGGGACTGTTCGCGGTGAGTCTGATCGTCACGGCCTGGACGGCGAGGGAGATCATCTGGGTTTTCGTGGCTTCGGGATTGATCCCCCTGCTCGCCCGCGCTTGGGCACGCCCGTCAATGCCGACCAAGACGCTGCTGGTCGCGCCGTGCCCGGCTTGGCTTATGTCGGGTCTGACTGGGGCGGCATCCGTGGGGCTGCTCTGGAAGGTGTTCGGGTACTTCGCCGCCGCAGGACTCTTCGTGTTCGGCAGCGGCCTTGCGATCGTCCCGTTCCTGCACGGGGGTGTCGTGGAGCAGTTCAAGTGGCTCACGGAACGGCAATTCCTGGATGCGGTCGCCGTTTCGATGATCACGCCGGGCCCGGTCGTCATCACCGTGGCATTCATCGGGTACCTCGTTGCGGGGCCAGTCGGGGCCACCGTCGCGGCGATCGGCGTGTTCGCGCCCGTGTACTTCGTGACCGTGCTTGCGGCACCGCACTTTCGCCGTTTTGCCGAGAGCCCACGCATCAAGGCATTCGTCGACGGAGTCACGGCGGCGGCTACTGGTGCGATTGCCGGGGCGGTGCTCGTGCTCGCCCGGCGTGCCCTGCTCGATGTGCCGACCGTCCTCATCTGCGCAGTCACGCTCGCTGTCATTGTGACGATGAAACGTGTTCCCGAACCCGCGCTTATCGCGGCGTCCGGCGTCGTTGGCTTGCTCCTGAAGCATGCGTTGTAGGCTTGGCCACCATCACGAACCGGAGGAGCTCATCCATGAAGAAGGGCTTGCAGGCAACTCTATTCCTTGGCTTCATCGCCGCTGGAGCCCACCCGTTGCTCGCGCAACAGCCGTCGACCGCTGCCTGGGATTCGGTCGGCCGTATTCTCGGAACGGCTCCCACAAGTGCGGCTGGCTACATCCGCTATAACCTTCCCCGCCGCGACCTCACCGTCCGGATCGGCGACGTCACGGTCGCGCCAGCGCTCGCGCTTGGCGCCTGGGCCGGGTTCAGCGGAGAGCCCAACGACGCGACCATGATGGGGGACCTCGTGCTCACGGCCGCGGAGCTGGGTCCGGTAGTCGCTGAGTTGGCGCATCAGCGCATCGGGGTGAGCGCAATCCACAATCACATCGTCGGCGAACAGCCGGAAGTCATTTACGTCCACATCCTCGGCCAGGGAAACGCGCTCGAGCTGGCAACCCGGTTGGATCGCGCTGTAACGAAAACCGGCACACCACGACCTGTCGCACCGGCGCCGCCGGTTCCTCTGACGATCGACACGGCCGCCGTTTTCACAGCGCTGGGACGTCACGGCATGGCACGCGGCAACGTCGCACAAGTGGGGTTCGTTCTGGTCTCGGGGACGGTCACCATGGGCGGTCGCACGATGACCCCCGCGCTTGCGTACGGCTCGCCCGTCAACGTCCAGATGGTGAGTCCCACGCGCGCCGTCGCCACCGGCGACTTCGCGGTGCGAGACTCCAGCGTCGCCGGTGTGCTGGACGCGCTCACCGCGCACGGGATCACGGCGACCGCCATGCACAGCCATATGATTGGTGATTCCCCCCATCTGGACTACATCCACTTCTGGGCCGACGGCCCGCTCGCCGACGTGCTGCGCGGTCTCAGAGCAGCAGTCGATGCCGGGCACTGAGAGGACACATGCACGCATTTCGGAAAGCAGGGCTCGTGGCCCTCAGCCTCGCCGTGATCGAGACGATAGGATGCAGCAAGAGTCGCGGTCGCGAGCAGGATGACGACGATGATGATGACGACCCGGCTCCGGTGGTGAATCCCTCGCCGGGTACCGCGCAAGCCGCCACTCTCTGGACATTCGACAGCTCGAGCGTCGGGCAGCCACCCGCCGGCTTCTCGTTCGGGCGGACGGGGTCGGGTCGCCCCGGCCGCTGGGTCGTTCGCGCCTCGGCCGACGCCCCCAGCGGGCCCAACGTGCTGGCGCAGGAGGACAGCGATCGGACAGACTATCGCTTCCCGCTCGCCGTGGCTGATGGGCCCATGTTTGGGGACGTCAGCGTGGCGGTCCGGTGCAAGCCGGTGAGCGGTCGCGTGGATCGCGCGTGCGGCATCGTGTGGCGGTACCAGGACGAAAACAACTACTACCTCACGCGGGCGAACGCCCTGGAGGACAACGTCTGCTGGTACTACGTGCAGAATGGCCGCCGCGTCGAGGTGAAGCGCGTGCATCTGCCCGTCGCAGCGGGGGTCTGGCACTCGCTCCGCGCGGACATGCGCGGCGATCACGTCGAGGTCTTCTTCAATGGCAAGAAGCTGATCGACCTCCACGACTCACGGTTCACGGCGCCGGGCAAGGTGGGCGTGTGGACAAAGGCCGATTCGCACACCCTGTTCGACGACTTCACCGCGACGGCACTGGCACCATGACCTGGGACTTCTTGCTCGCAGCGCTCACGCTTATTGCGACCCGCCAAGCACCGCCCGCTGCGGCCTGTACCCTCGCCGGGCCCTCGGTCGAAGCGCACTGGAGCGGTACTGCCCAACGGCCTCCGACGGCGGCGGCACCGCTCCACGTCGTCGCGGACCTCCCCCTTCCCGGAAGCGCGTCACGTTTTGACTATCAGAGCCTCGAAGCAAGCACCGGGCGGCTGTTCATCTCACACATGGGCGCTGGTCAGCTGGTGGTCTTCGATGTGCACGCCGGCAAAGTCATTGGCAATCTGGACGGATTTCCTACGGTGACCGGCGTCCTCGCCGTGCCGGCTGAGCGTCGGGCTTATGCGTCCGCGGCCGGCGATCACGCAGTCGTCGTCGTGGACGATTCGACGCTTCGGATCGTGACGCGAGTTCCTGGGCCGCGCTTTCCGGACGGGATCGCGTATGCTCCCACCGAGCGGCGAGTGTTCGTTTCGGACGAATCGGGGCAGCGCGACTTTGTAATCGATGCAAGGACCAACACTGTGGTCGCGCAGATCGAGCTCGGTGGCGAGGCAGGAAACACGCAGTACGACGCCGGCTCGAACTGCATGATCGTCGCGGTCCAGACGGCGAACGAGCTGGCGGTGATCGACCCGGCGACTGCCTCGATCGTGCGTCGCATCACGCTGGACAAAGCGGTGGCGCATCCGCACGGCTTCTACATCGACGCACCACACCGTCTGGCGTTCATTTCCGGGCAGGAGAGCGGGACGCTGGGCGTGCTCGATCTGCGGACGCTGCAGCTGCGGCAAGTGCTGCCAGTGGGGAGCGATCCTGACGTCCTGGCGTTCGACCCATCCATCGGTCGCCTGTACGTCGCTGCCGAGTCCGGCGTCGTGGCGGTCTTCGAGGAGCGGGAGGACTCCCTCGTGCAGCTCGGCTGGTATCGGGCGCCCCGTGCCCACTCAGTGGCAGTGGACGCCCTCACGCATCACGTTTACCTACCGCTCGCCAACGTGAACGGTCACCCAATGCTGCGCGTACTGACGGTGGTTCCCTGAGGAAGACGATCACAGCGGCACGAGGCCTTTGCGGACGCCGAGTGAGACAGCTTCGGTGCGCGAGCGGACGCCGAGGTTTTCGAGCTCGGCGGCGAGATGGTATTTGACCGTGTGCGTGGTGATACGCAAGTCCGCCGCGATTTCCTTGTTGCCGAGCCCGCGGGCGACGAGGCGCAGCACCTCGAGCTCGCGAGCGGTGAGCGCGGTGCCCGCCTGGGCGACCGCGCCTGGCGCCGCCGTCGAGACAATGCGCTCGCTCACCACCAAGTCGGCGTCCTCGGCCGTCCCGACGAGCGCGACCTCCCCGTCAGCCCGGAGCAACGCCGCCATACGGCGGCGCGTCACGGCGTTGGAGAGATCGAGGTAGACGCGCAGCTTCATTACGATTTCGACAGCAGCCGTTC
>QHUJ01000133.1 GCA_003221895.1 Gemmatimonadota bacterium
CTCGAGGCCAATACCCATGAGCGGTCCGATTCCTGAGGAGGTGACGACCTCCGTGCCGTCGCTGGCGCGCTGCATGTTCAGCGCCGCGCCGCCGCTCAGGTACAACCGGCGGCGCAGGTTCGGATACCAGTACGCCGCGGCACGAATCGACATCAGCGTCTGCGTGACGCCGGCGTCGCGCTCGCGCCACGCGGCGAGCTCACCGCCGACGCGCAGCGCGCGACTCGTGCGTCCACCGAGCGCGACGTAGGCGGAGACGCCGGTCACGCGGTCACTGGCGCACAGACTGCAACTGACGCGCGCCCATCCCGGAGCCACCCCCAGCCCGTACCAGAATCCGGTTCCTCCGGAGCCCCCCGACGCACCGCGGCGCTGGGCCATCGCGCCAGTCGCGCTCGTGAGAAGCGCGGCCAGCAGGAGCACACGGGATTTGAGCATGGGCCACTATAACTCAATCGCTGTGGCCCATTTGGGGGTGACCGAGGTCACGAATGATCAATCATCAATGATCCATGATCATTGAACATTGAACATTGAACATGCCGGCCAATGAACCGATCCCTTCCATTACTTCTGATAGCGTTGCTCGGCTGCCAGGACGGTCCGTCCGCGCCCGATTACGGTCCTGCCACCGGCAGTGCCGCATCCTTCGGTATTTGGACTCCTGGCCCGCGTGACGACTGCACCGCTGCCCAGCACGACGCGTACTCGGTCGTGGGGCCCGATCACAAGCGCTATCCCACGTGGCATCCGCCCATCGATCCCGTCAGCGGCTGCTCGTTTGGTCACGATCACGGCCGCGATCCACGCGGCTCGGCGCTGTATCAGGAAGTCGGCCCGATCCCGTTCGGGTACGCCAACGAACAGCTCGATGTCTACGACCCGCTGACCACGCGGCACGAAGACCACTTCGGACACAAGATCGAGTGGGAGAACAACGTGCCGATGCACTTCGGCAGCGACGCCGCCGATGCGATGTTCGACGTGCATTGCGACGTGCTGACGAAGCTGCACCAGGGGACGCATTCGAAGGACGCGTTCACGAACAATCTGCACGAGCTGGTCTATCACATCCGCTGTACCGACGGAACCGAGATGCACATCACGATGCTCGCGGCCATCGGGACGCCGGGGCAGTTCGTGCGCACGTGCGATGGGGCGACAGTCGCCGTCGGTCCCGCGACGCCGCCCAATTCACCTGACGGTGGCGGTCAACGCATCATCGCCGATCGCACCTGCGTCGAGCACGACATCCTCGTGCCGCCGGGGCAGACCTCCGATTTCGGGACCCTGCACGAGAGCTGGCAGACGTCCAACTCGATCCGCCGCGAGGACGGCCACACCCTCGCGTTCTTCAATCCGTACTTCCAGGTGTCGCTGCCGAGCCGGTTCTATGATCCCGCAATTGCGGGACTCGTCGGCCGGCCGATCGACGTCTGCTACGAAGTGACGCCGGCGGGCAACGCGGCGCGGGGTGGGGCATGTGCCCGCTCGACGAGCAACGGTACGATTCTGGCAATTCCGTTCGACGATCCGCAGTCGGTGTTTGACGGCACGGACCGGGTGGTCGACGTCAATTCGAACTTCATCGCCAACAAGTCGGGTCCCGAGGTGTGGTACACCGACCCCTTCGGCCGGCACGGCCGCACCACGTCGTTCCCGGGATCAATTCGTCAGTTCATCGCACAGATCGATAACGATCGCGGTGGACTCGAGCTCGCGGGGCCGGGGATTGGTGGGGAACGGGACTACGGCGGGCCGAGGGTGCACGCGCCGAACTGATCGTCAGAGCTTACCTGCAGGGTCTGCTGCGTCTGTGCGTCTATTTTTTCCGAGATACCGTCCCGATCGCGTTGATCAGATCTCCTAAATCATAGGGCTTCGTCACCGATGGCTGTCCGCAGTTCTCGAGGAACGACCGCGTCTCCCCGCGTGCCTGATCGCCCGTGACAAAGACGAATCGCTTGGCAACGAGCGGCCGGCTGTTTACGATCTGCTCGTACATCGCGCGGCCGCCCAGGCGCGGCATCTGCAGGTCGGTGACGATCGCGTCGAACGTGCCGTCGCGGTCGCCGATCCGCTCCATGGCTTCGAGCCCGTTTTCCACCGCAACGACCTGATGGCCTTCGCGCTCGAGCAACAGCACCATCGCCTGGCGGTTCACCGCGTCGTCATCCACGACCAGGATCCGCATGCGGGGCAGACTCTCGGTCGGCGTGGCGAGCCCCGTCTGAGCGCCCAGCAGGCTCCGCGGCAGTGTGGCGACGACTTCGGCGCCGGTGCTGCCGCCCCTCGGTCGCAGCCGCAGATTGCCGCCCGCCGACTGCGCGAGCGCGCGTGCCAGGGCGAATTCCACTTCTCCGCCGCCACCCGACTGCGTGAACCGGAACGGTGACACGAGTCGCTGCTCGGCTTCGACGGACAGCGGCGTTCCCGAATCCCACAGCGATACCACCACGGAAGGCCCGGTTGCCACAGCATCGAGGCGCAGCTCGCGAGGGGGCTGGGACGCGCGCAGCCGTCGCAGCGAGAAGTCGAGCAGCTTCGTCAGCATCTCCGTGAGCTGCGCCATGGGGCACGCGACCATCGGCAAATCAGCCGGCACGGAGCGGTGCAGCTTTACCCCGAGCTCGCGAAAGGTAGACTCGCGCTCCGCCAGCACTCCGTTGATCACGACGGCTGCATCGCACGGCTCCGCGGCGCCCGCGGGGTGCGCGGCGAGCTCCAGGAAGTGGCTGGTGATCTCGGCGGCGCGCCGGACCTCGCCGTGCAGCAGCACGAGCGCGCGCGCGCGCTCCGGATCGAGCGGGCTGCCGTGCAGCAGATCGGCAAGCCCGCCGATCGCCGCGAGACGATTGTTCAGCGCGTTGAGGACGTTCGCCGAGCCTTCATCGAGGACGACGTGTTTGACTTCCGTTGGGCTCAGGCGGGGTTTGGGGGGCGGCGGGGGTGGCGTGGCGACGGCACGAATGGGCATTGGAGCCGGCCTCGGTTTGAGACGCCCGAGCAGGTATCCAATCAGCGCGCCGACGGCCGCACCGAAACCGAACGCGACCCACAGCTCCATGTCCCAAAACTATATGCCGCGCAGATTTGCGCGAGCATGGCCGCATCACCCGCGCGCCGCGACCCCCGTCACCGTCGCCCGTACCAGGCGTTGCCGTTAAGCCGGCAACCTCCGTATGTTTCTGCGCCCGCCCTGGTGGTGGAACTGGTAGACACGCTGTCTTGAGGGGGCAGTGCCGCAAGGCGTCTCGGTTCGAATCCGAGCCAGGGCATCCGCAGTCTCGGTGGTCCCTCTAGCCAAACCGATGCAGTCACTTAGCCGAAGCGCTTCGCGGCGCGCTCACGCGCCTTGCGAGCTTCCTCTTCACGGTTCCGTGGTGGCGCCTTGCTGGCCAGCGAGTCGACCAAGCGCCGAGCGATCAGTGTCACGTCATCGACCGCTGCGTTGAACACCTGCTCGTTGGCGTGCGACGGGTGCGTCGTGCCGCTCAGCTTACGGACGAACTGTAACGCGGAAGCGCGGAGCTCATCGTCGGTCGCGGGCGGCGCGAAGTTGGCCAGCGTTTTGATGTTTCGACACATAACGGCTCCTCGAGATTGCAAGGTCGTGCCCGAGTCTACCCCCTAAGTAGGCCTACCACAATGGGATTAGCGCGTGTCGATTTCCCGTCAGGTCATTCGTCGCTTAGGTGAATACCGAACCGAACGGCGACTTCAACTGAAAGTGAGCCGGCAATGCGATTCATCGTGATGGTCAAGGCCAACAAGGACTCCGAAGCCGGCATCCTGCCGACGCAGGAGATGCTGGCCGAGATGGGCAAGTTCAATGACGAGCTGGTCAAGGCAGGCGTGATGCTCGCCGGCGAAGGATTACAGGATTCGTCCAAGGGTGCTCGCATCACCTACTCCGGAAACAAGCGCACGGTGCGTGACGGCCCGTTCACCGAGACGAAGGAGCTCGTCGCCGGTTTCTGGATCTGGCAGGTGAAGAACAAGGCCGAGGCGATTGAGTGGGCGAAGCGCATCCCGTTCCAGGAAGGTGAAGTCGAGATTCGTCAGGTGTTCGAGGAAGAAGACTTCGGTAAGGAGTTCACGCCCGAGCTGCGCGAACAGGAACGGCGGCAGCGCGCGGCCATCCAACAGCACAAGCAACGCGCGAGGAAATAGCCATGCGATTCATGACGATTGTGAAGTCACGCGAGACCGGCGCGCATCCGTCGCCGGCGCTCATCGAAAAGATCATGAAGCTCGGGGAAGAGGCGACCAAGAAAGGCGTAATGGTCGAAATGGGCGGACTCGGGCCGACGGCCCTCGGCGCGCGGGCCCGGCTTGCCAACGGCAAGATCACGATTACGGACGGACCGTTCACGGAAGCGAAGGAAGTCCTGGGCGGCTTCGCGATCTATGACGTGCCGTCGAAGAAGGACGCCCTCGAATGGACGCGGCGATTCCTGGAGGCCCACATCGGGCTGTGGGATCACGAGCTGGAAGTCGAAGTGCGGCAGATGATGGATGGCGATCCCTCAGAAGGTTGCTGAGGCGATCGATGCGGTCTGGCGGATCGAATCCGCCAGACTCATCGCCGGCCTGGCGCGCATGGCCGGCGATATCGGGGTCGCCGAGGACCTGGCGCAGGACGCCCTCGTTGCCGCGCTCGAGCAGTGGCCTGCGTCGGGCGTGCCCGACAATCCGGGTGCCTGGCTCATGGCGACGGCCAAGCATCGCGCGATCGACCAGCTGCGCAGGCGCAAAATGCTCGACCGGAAACACGAGCATTTGGGTCGTGAGATGGAGTCGCGGCAGGTCAGTCCGGAATCGGACCTTGCCGAGGCGATCGACGACCACGTCGGCGACGACCTGCTGCGACTGATTTTCACGACCTGTCATCCGGTCCTCACGACGGAAGCGCGCGTCGCGCTCACGCTGCGACTTCTCGGTGGTCTCACCACCGATGAGATTGCGCGAGCGTTTCTGCAGCCCAAGGCCACGATCCAGCAGCGCATCGTGCGGGCAAAACGGACCCTGGCGGCTGCGCGCGTGCCGTTCGAGGTGCCGGCCCGCGCCGAGTTGGCGGCGCGGTTGGGATCGGTCCTCGAGGTGATCTACCTCATTTTCAACGAGGGGTATTCCGCAACAGCGGGCGAAGACTGGGTGCGGCCCGCGCTCTGCGAAGACGCGCTGCGGCTGGCGCGCATTCTGGCCGAACTCGCGCCCGAGGAGCCGGAAGTCCACGGCCTGGTGGCGTTGCTGGAGATCCAGGCATCGCGCATCCGCGCCCGCGTGACACCGGCCGGCGAGCCCATCCTGCTGTTGCAGCAGGACCGGGGACGATGGGATCACCTGTTGATCAGCCGCGGCCTGGCCGCGCTGGAGCGCGCCGAAGCCTTCGGCGGTGTCTATGGGCCGTACGCATTACAGGCGGCGATCGCGGCCTGCCACGCGCGGGCGCACACTCCCGAGGAGACGGATTGGACGCGCATCGTCGCGCTGTATGACGCGCTGGCGCAGCTGATGCCGTCTCCAGTCGTCGAGTTGAATCGCGCCGTCGCGCTGAGTATGGCGTTCGGTCCCGCGGCGGGACTCGAAGTCATCGATGCGGTGAAAGGCGATCCGGCGCTCGCCGGTTATCATCTGTTGCCGAGTGTGCGAGGGGATCTTCTCGCCAAGCTGGGCCGTTTGGAGGAAGCCCGCGCGGAGCTGAAGCACGCTGCCGAGCTGACGCACAATGTCCGCGAACGCAATCTCTTACTGAAGAAGATGGAGGCTCTGTGAAGAAGGACTGGTCTCCCCAGCTGCTCAGTATTCTGCGCATCGTCCAGGCCTATCTGTTTATCCAGTTCGGCACCGCCAAGTGGTTCGCCTTTCCGGCAGCGATCATGCCGGGCGGCGGCACGGTGCCCGTTGGGTCGCTACTCTGGTTTGCTGCCGTGATCGAGGTGGTGGGAGGCACGCTCTTCCTGCTCGGTCTGTTTACCCGTCCTGTCGCGTTCGTCCTGTCCGGCGAGATGGCTGTGGCGTACTTCCACGGCCATGCGAGCCACGGCCCCTGGCTGTGGCCGGTCCTCAACCTGGGCGTTCCCGCAGTGATCTCCTGTTTCCTCTTCCTCTATTTCTCCGCGGCGGGGGCGGGGCCATGGAGTCTCGATGCCCTGCTGGAACGGCGCCGCGGGTCCGTGGTGCCTGGCAGCTAGATGACGGACACAGCCGCGCCGGTCACGCCGAAATCGCGATACGATCGGTCCATCGTCGAGGGGCCGTTACGGTCCGTGGTCTGGAAGATCGCGTGGCCGACGATGCTCACGAACGCGATCGGCGGGTTGCAGGGCATGGTCGATCATGTGCTCGTCGGAAATCTCGTCGGCTACCAGGCGAATGCGGCGATCGGTGTCAGCTGGCAGATCTTCCTGGTCGTCATCGTCTTCATCTCGTCACTCTTCAGCGGGATGAGCGTGCTGGTGGCGCGGTTTGCCGGGGCGGGGGAGCCCGACAAAGTCGATCGCGTCGTTTATCAGGCTTTTCTCACGGCGATCGGTATTTCGATCGGGATCATGGCTCCGATCGGATACTTCGCGACGCCCTTGCTGCTCCGCATCGTGAACGCCGCACCGGCGGTGCAGGAGCAGGCGCAGCCGTTTCTGCGCATCATGTTCGGCTTCTCGAGCGGCATGCTCGTCTTCTTCATGCTCGGCGGCGCGCTCCGCGCCGCGGGCGATGCGCGCACGCCGATGGTGCTTGGCATCGTGATGACGGTGGTGAATCTGGTCCTCAACGTCATACTGATTCGGGGGCTCGGGCCGATTCCCGCGCTCGGCACGCGCGGCTCTGCGATGGGCACCTGCATCACCGCCGGTTTGGTGGCCGTGTACGCGCTGTGGAAGCTCTGGACCGGTGGGTGGGTGATCGCGTTTCCGCGGGACCGCGGCCTCGGTCCTGATTGGCCGATCATCCGCGAGCTGTTCCGCTTCGGCCTGCCGACTGGAATTCAGGGAATCGCCATGAACATCGGTGGCGTCCTGATGCTGTCGTTCATTGGATCTTTGGCGCAAAGCGCGGCAGCCCAAGGCGCGTTCGCGGTTTCCTACACGGAACTGTTCTCGCTCATCACGTGGACATCGGTCGGGTTGATGGGCTCGGCGGCGGCGGTGGCGGGGCAGAATCTCGGCGCCGGGCATCCCGATCGCGCCGAACAGGCTGTGCATATCGCCGCGCGCTATGGACTCTCGGTTGCCGCGTTCGTCGGCTTGTTCTTCGTGTTCTTCCCGCGGCAGCTGCTGGCGGTATTCGGCATGCACGATCCCGTCGTCGTGAATATCGGCGTAGGGCTGCTGCGCGTGCTCAGCGTCTCGGGTCTATTCATTACGGTCGCGCTCGCGTACACCGGCGGCCTCCAGGGCACGGGCGACACGAAGAGCCCGCTGTATATCTCGATGGTTTCGCAGATCGTGGTGCCGCTCGGGATCTGTGTGGTGATTCGAGAGACCGGCCGTCTGGATCCGATCGACATCTGGCTCGCGATTCTCGCCGGGCACGTCACGCGGTGCGCGTTGAGTGTGCTGCGCTTCCGGCAGGGAAGGTGGCGGTCGATCGCGGTGAGTATCGGCCCCAGCTAGCTCGCGATCGCAAACGCGCAGCGCGGATGTGCGCCGCGCTCACAACATTCGGTCCCCGGCGCGCCGGTGACTTCTTCGACCATCGCTTTGCCCACCTCGCAGACTTCCTCGTGCCCGACCGTGACCGTTCGCGAAGCCCACTGACCGCGGGCTAGTCCATCAGCGGGATGCGCCGCGCCCGCTCCCACAATCCCGGAACCCCGAGACGCTGGGCGCGATCCTGGAACGCGGGCCTCGGTCCGCGCCAGCGGAGCTCATCCACATCCGCGAAGACCTTCACGTCGTCGCGCAGGGTTGCGAGGCGGCGAAACAGCAGCGCCAGCTCGCGGTTCGCTTCCAATGCGCTCGACAGCCGGGCGGCCCCGCGCACGGGGACGCCCCAGCTCGCTGAGCTGGGCGGGATCCGCTCGAGGTGGGGATAAACCGCGAGGATGGTGCTCGCGGCCTTCTCCCCCCAGCCCGGCACTCCGGGAAAGCCATCCGCCGAGTCGCCGACCAGTGCGAGATAGTCGGGGATCGATGCCGGCCCGACGCCGAATCGCTCCTTGACGCCGCGCTCGTTGCGCTGCTCCCGCTTGCGCCGGTCGAACTGCACCACGCGGTCGTCCGTGATACACTGGCTGAGATCCTTGTCGGGCGTGCAGATGATGACCTGCTCGACGGCGGGGTTTTCGGCCGCGCGCTGCGCGGCCGACGCGAGGGCATCGTCGGCTTCGAATTCCACCATGGCCCAGACCACGACGCCGACGTCGCGCAGCGCATCCTCGAGCGGATGGAATTGGGCGAGCAGCTCGGGCTCCACGCCCTCACTCGTCTTGTACCCGGGCCAGAGATCATTGCGAAACGATTCGATGACATGATCGGTGGCGACGCCGATGTGCGTCGCGCCGCCTTCCAGCATGGCGAGCACCGAGCTGAGCACTCCCACAATCGCCGCGACCTCGTGGCCATCACGATCGGCCTGTCTCGGCATCGCGTAGAAGTGCCGGAAGAGCTCGTACGTGCCGTCGAGGAGATGAATCTTCAAGTCAGATCAGCGAATCGATTGGGAGATGAGAGAAGACCTTCACACCGAGACGCCGCCAGAATCCCGCCCCGGGCTCGTCGGAGAAACCTCCGGGGGTCCACTCCAGCCCTCCATTCACGCCTGGCCTGACTTCGTACGCGAGCTCGGGGCTCGACCAGCGATCGAACAGCGCCGCGACCTCCTGAGCCAGCTCGGGACCGTCGATGAGTACGCCGACCTCCGTATTCTGCTCGAGCGAGCGTGGATCGAGGTTCAGCGACCCGATGAAGACCGACGTGCGATCGAACACGAACGTCTTGCCGTGGAGGCTCGCCCGCGAGGAGCCGGGGAAGGCCTTGGTGGCGCGCGCACGCTTCGCGCCCGCCGCCTCCGGCCGCAGCTCGAACAACCGGACGCCCTCGCGGAGCAGGGGACGGCGGTACTTCATGTAGCCGGCGTGCACGAGCCAGACGTCCGTCGCGGCCAGCGAGTTGGTCAGCACTGCGACGGTGACGCCGTCGCGCTCGCGGTGGCCCAGGAATTCCACGCCTTCCTTGCCGGGCACAAAATAGGGCGACACCACGAGCAGGTTCGATCGCGCCGCGCTGGCATGGGGCGACAGCTGGTCGCCGAGATAGGCGTTGTTCCGGGTGCCGGCGGGTTTCGTCAGCTTGTCGGGCGGATCGGCGACGACGCGCGCGTCGGCCCAATGCACCTCCAGCTCGTCGGCCCGCAGCTCCCGCGCGAGGTCCGACTCGGCCAGCGCGCGCGCGTACGTCGAATCCTGCAGCAGATCACAGCGATCACTCAATTCCTGGCGCTTGGCAGGAAAGGTTGCGGGGTCGGGTGCGAACTTGCCGAGCCGAGAGATGGGAATCGCGAACCGGCTGTTCCAGTAGGTCTCGAAGCTTCCGGTCGACTGGCGGGAGACGGGACCCACCGCGAGCACATCCAAATCCTGAAAGTCGAGCTCACCGAAACCGAAATACTCGTCGCCGATGTTGCGGCCGCCAAGGATGGTGGCGATGCCGTCGGCGACGAACAGTTTGTTGTGCATGCGGCGGTTGACGCGACTGAAGCTGATCAGCAACTCGGCCAGGCGGCGCACTCCCGAGCGATGCGTGTACGGGTTGAAGAGCCGCACCTCGATGTTCGGGTGCGCATCGAGGTCCGCGACGGATTCGTCTCGTTTGTCGAGCGTTCCCCAGTCGTCGAGCAGGACTCGCACGCGCACGCCCCGATCCGCCGCGGCGATCAGCCGCTGAATGATGAGCGAGCCGGTCTGGTCGCGGTTGAAGATGTAGTACTGGAGATCGAGGGTGCGCTCGGCCATGTCGATCAGGACCGCGCGCGCCACGAAGGCGTCGAGGCCGGTGGGCAGCAACCGAAACGCGGACCGTCCGCCGTTGGCCGCGACGGACGGCGCAATCCATGCTTCGAGGCGCGTCATTTCATAAAGCTAGTCGCGCTCTCCCCATTGCCCTCCGGCTCCAAACGGCCGCCCAGATACTTCGCGAGGAAGCTCTCGGCGGCGGCCGCGAAAACCAGGTTGTTCTCGGGTCGGGCGAAACCATGGCCCTCGTCCGGAAAAACGATGTACACGACGTCGCGGCCATTCTTGCGCATCGCGGCCACGATCTGGTCGCTCTCGGCCTGTTTCACACGCACGTCATTCGCCCCCTGAATGACCAGTAACGGCGCGCGGATCTGATCGGCCTTGAAGAGCGGCGAGCGCGATTTCAAGAACACGGTGTCGTCATGCGCGCCCATCCGCTTGTCGAACATGGCGCGGAAGGTGGTCCAGTACGGTGGGATGCTCGCCACCAGGGTCACGAGATTCGATGGCCCGAACAGATCCACGCCGCACGTAAAGACGTCCGGTGTGAACGCGACGCCGACGAGCGTGGCGTAGCCGCCGTAGCTGCCGCCGAAGATGCACACCCGCTTGGGATCGGCGTAACCCTGTTTCACCGTCCAGTCGAGGCCGTCGAGCAAGTCCGTATGCATCGTGCCGGCCCACTCGCGATCGCCCGCATTGAGATACGCCTTTCCGTAGCCGGTCGAGCCGCGGAAGTTCACCTGCAATACGCCGTAGCCCCGATTCGCGAGCCACTGGACGAAGGGATTGTATCCCCAGTCATCGCGGCCCCAGGGCCCGCCATGTGGGAACAGCACCAGCGGCAGCTGCTTCGGCTCCTTCCCCACCGGCACCGTGAGATAACCGTACAGCGTCAACCCGTCACGGGCTTTGAACGTGATCGGCTGCATCTTGGCGAGCTTGTATTGCTCGAGCTTGGGGCGATTGCTGAACAGCAGGGTCGCGCGCTTGGTTGGCCGGTCGTACAAGTAGAAGTAGATCGGGCCGTCGGACACGACGTACCGGACAATCCAGCGCTTGTCGTCGAGGCTGCGGCTGTCCACCGTGAAGTCGCCATCACGCACCGCCTTCAGCGCCTTGAAGTCGCCCTGGACCGCCGGATCGAGGACCTGCCACTCGAGGCGCAGCCGGTCGAACGAGACGGCCTGCAGCGCGTGAGTGCGTGGATGTGTCAGCAGGCCGTTCACGTCGAATTGTGAGTCGGCCGCGATGACCTTCGCCACGCCGGTTTTCAGATCCATCTGCACGAGGCGCGCGGCGTTGGCATCGACGCTCGAGACCAGCCAGACGGCCTGATCATCCGGAGTGAACGCCGCGACGCCGCCGAATGTCTCATCGGGACCTTCGTGACGAATCGTCTTCCAGTGGTTGGAATCGTCCAGCACGCGAATCTCATTGCCGCCGTCGGGCAGCGACGCCTGTGCCACGCGTACCCGGAACGCGTTGTCGGCCGAGAACCCGGCGACGTCACCGGGATTCTGCGCGATCATGGTGAGCTGGCCGCTGGTGAGGTCCAGACGATAGGCGTCGTGGAACCGCCGGTCGCGGCGGTTCAACGCGACCACCATCTCGTTGGGGCGCGAGGGATCGACCGCCAGGATCTGGGCGGCGACGCTGTCGAACGGCGTCAGATCGCGTGTCGCGCGCGTGGCGACGTCCGTCTGAAACACCCGATAGTTCTCGTCGCCGGCTTTGTCCTGTAAGTACAGCACGTGCTTCGAATCGCCTTGCCAGAAGTAAAAGCGCACCGGGCGAATCCGGTCGCGCGTGACCGGCCGGTCGTCGTTCTTGCCCACGGTGCGGACCCAGACATTCAGGACACCGCTGTCGGGCGCCAGGTAGGCCAGGCGCTGGCCGTCCGGCGAGAGCTGCGGGCCGGTGCGTTCCGGGTTGTCGAACAACACGCGCCGGGGGATGATTGGCGGATCTTGCGTGACGAGGATCTGTGGCAGGAACGCCAGCAGCAGCAGCATCAGCAGCAAGGCTCGGGATCGCATAGTTGCCTCAGAAAGAAACGAAGTGTCAAGCATGGGGGCGAAATCCCGGGCTGGCAACGTTGGGTTGGCGGCGTCAGGTTCTAGGCGTCGGCCACCACTTGGAGAGCTCGTATGATGGTGCATCGCCGCGAAATGCTCGTGTCGCTCGTCGCCGGTTTGGCCGCCGGATCGGCCGGCTCGATGTTTCCCGCCGTGCTGGAGGGGCAGCCCCCCCCGCCCCCCCGTGTCCCCCGGTTGCGATCGCTGCGGTCGGCGACTGGTACGGTGGACTGGCTCGCCGTCCGCGAGCTCTTTCCGCTCGCGCCCGACTGGACGCACCTCTCGAGTTTTCTGTTCGTCTCTCACCCGAAGCCCGTGGCCGAGGCCATCGATCGCTTCAGGAAAAAACTCGACTCCGACGCGATGTGGATCGAGATCGCTGCCTTCACCGACGCGGAGGGACACCCCTTCACCGCGGTGAAGCGGGCGCTGGCCGGCTACGTGGGCGGTGATCCTTCGGAAATCTGTTTGACGTCCAACACGACGACGTCTCTGGCGATGGCGTATCACGGTCTGCGCATCCGTGCCGACCAGGAAATTGTCACTACCGAGCACGACCACTACTCCCATCACGAGTCGATTCGCTACGCGGCGGCGCGCTCCGGCTGTGGGGTGCGCTACATCCCGCTGTATGACTCGGCCGCGTCCGCGAACGCCGCGCAAATCGTCGAGCGCATCGGGCGCGCCATTACGCCGAAGACGCGCGCCGTCGGGGTGACGTGGGTGGCGTCGTCGAGCGGTGTGAAGCTGCCGCTCGATCGGATCGCCGAGGTCGTCGCCCGGGCCAACCGTGGCCGCACGCCTGCTGACCGCTGCCTGCTCATCGTCGATGGCGTGCATGGCTTTGCGAACCAGGACGTCGATGTCGCCAAGCTCGGGATGGATTTCTTTGCGAGCGGCACGCACAAATGGCTGTTCGGGCCGCGCGGCACGGGCTTCCTGTGGGGCCGGGCGGACGCGTGGCCCGAGCTGCGCCCCACGATCCCGACATTCGATCCGGACGGGGTCGCCATCACGTTCCCCGTCTGGGGCGATCGCGCCGACTATCCCCCCACGCAGGCGGCGCTCGTCTCACCCGGGGGCTTCGCCGCCTACGAGCACGTGCTTGCGGTCCCGGCGGCGGTCGATTTGCACCGCACGATCGGCCGGGATCACATCGCGGCGCGGATTGTCGAGCTGAACACGGCATTCCGCGAAGGCGCTGCGAAACTACCGGGGATCACACTGCACACGCCGCGTGATCCGGCGCTGAGCGGCGGGATCTCGTGTTTCGAAGTGCGCGGCCTGGCGCCCGAACAGGTGGCGGGCCGTCTTGCGGAAAAGAAGATTCGTGCGACAACATCACCGTATAAGGTGTCGTACGCCCGCGTCTGCGCGGGCATCATGAACAAGCCGGAAGAGATCGAGTTGGTGCTGCGGGAAATCCGCGCGCTGGTCGCCTAGGCTCACAACAGGAGACGCTGACCATGTCCGCTGCTGATTCCTTCACGACTGACCGGCGCGAATTCGTCGGGGCTGTTGCCGCCCTCGGCGCCGGGGCGGTCCTCGGTACGCACCGCTCGCTCGAGCCTTTGCAGGTGCCGGCTGCCGACGCCTGGCTCGAGCGCCTCAAGGGCAAGCACCGCCATCTGTTCGACGTGCCCGAACCGGAAGGTGGCACGGCACTCCGCCACGTGCGCAACTATCTCGATGCGTGGCGCGAGGCCTTCGGCGTCGCGGACAAGGACGTCAGCGTGGTGGTCACACTGTACGCGCGCACGACCCCATGGGGCCTCCAGGACGCGATGTGGGCAAAGTACCGCCTCGGCGCGGCCATCGGCATCACGGATTCGACTGCCGGCGCACCACTCGTGCGCAACTGGTTCGCTCACCCGCAGCAGGGAGATCCTGTTGCCGACGGCACGCCGGAAAGCTCAATGGAGTCGTTGCAGCGGCGCGGCGTCGTGTTCGCGCTCTGCAACAACGCGCTGAAACGGTGGTCAGCAAGGCTCGAGAAAGAGGGCTTGGGCGCCGCAAAGGACGTGCACGCCGATCTGACCGCGCACGCGCTGCCAGGCGTCGTCATCGTGCCTGATGTACTGGTCGCGATGACCCAGGCGCACGAGCGCGGCTTCGCTTACGTTCGCTCATAACGGAGGGAATCGTGCAGGCTCAGAATTATGACGCCATCGTAGTCGGCTCGGGTATCTCCGGTGGTTGGGCTGCCAAGGAGCTGACCGAGAAGGGACTCCGCGTCCTGCTGCTCGAGCGCGGCAAGAATATCGAGCACGTGAAGGACTACGTGAACGCCACCAAGGCTCCCTGGGATTATCCCCACCGCGGCGGACGCACCCAGGCCATGGAGCATGACTATCCGGTACTGAAGCGGGACTATCCACTCAACGAAAAGAACCTGGACTGGTGGGCGTCGGATAAGGACTCCCCGTATACCGAGGTCAAGCGGTTCGACTGGTACCGCGGATATCACGTGGGCGGTCGCTCGCTGCTGTGGGGCCGCCAGAGCTATCGCTGGAGTGACTTCGACTTCGAGGCCAACGCACGAGAAGGGGTCGCCGTCGACTGGCCGATCCGCTACGCCGATATCGCGCAATGGTACGACTATGTCGAACGCCACGCCGGCATCTCCGGCTCGCGCGAAGGACTCGCGCAACTTCCTGATGGTCAGTTTCAGCCCGCGATGCCGTTGAATTGCGGCGAGGAGCTGATCGCCGGACGGCTGAAGACCCAGTTCGGCGGCCGGCGTCGCATCATCCCGGGCCGCACCGCGAACGCCACGGTAGCGCTGCCCGGACGCTCGGCATGTCAGTATCGCAACGCGTGCTGGCTCGGCTGTCCATTCGGCGGATACTTCAGTACGCAGTCCTCGACGTTACCGGCCGCGATGGCTACCGGGCGTCTGACGCTCAAGCCGTTTGCCATCGTCACCGAAGTCCTCTACGATCGCAACAAGAAGCGTGCGACCGGCGTGCGCGTGCTCGATGCGGTGAGCGAGCAAACGACCGACTACACCGCGCGCATCATCTTCGTGTGTGCCTCCACGTTGAATTCCGCCTGGCTGCTGCTGCGGTCGGCGACGGACGTGTGGCCGGGCGGTTTGGGAAGCAGCTCGGGTGAGTTGGGGCACAATTTGATGGATCACCACTTCCGCGCCGGCGCATCGGGCACCATCGAGGAGCCGGGCCTCGCCGCGAAGTACTACTCTGGCCGGCGTCCCACGGGATTCTACATCCCGCGCTATCGCAATTTGTTCGGCGAGAAACGCCCGTATCTCCGCGGCTTCGGCTACCAGGGCGGTGCGAGCCGTCAGGGGTGGTCGCGCGCCGTTGCGGAGTTGGGCGTAGGCGGAGCGTTCAAGGACGCGATGGCGCAGCCGGGCGACTGGACCATTGGTGGCACCGCGTTTGGCGAGATGCTCCCGAATCACGCGAATCGCGTCACCATCGATCCCACCAAGAAAGACAAGTGGGGCTTGCCGGTGCTGGCGATCGACTGCGCGACCGGCGAGAACGAGCGGTTGATGCGCAAGGACATGATGAATGACATGGCCGAGATGCTCGAGGCTGCGGGGGTGAAGAAGGTCAGGACCTACGACAATGGCTATTGGCCGGGAATGGGGATCCACGAAATGGGGACCGCCCGGATGGGGCGGGATCCGAAGACGTCGGTCCTGAACTCGCATAACCAGGTGTGGGACGCGCCCAACGTGTTCGTGACGGACGGCTCGTGCATGGTGTCGACGGCGTGTCCGAATCCCTCACTCACCTACATGGCGCTGACGGCCCGGGCGGCGGACTACGCCGTCGACGAGCTCAAGCGAAATAACCTCTAACGATCGACCAGAGTCCCAATGTCAACCGAAACCAAAATGGACATCTCGACAAACGTGGATATATCGGGTCAGGGGTCCAGCATCGATCGACGGGAAGCGATTCGACGCGTCAGCCTCCTCCTCGGTGGTATTGCACTCGCGGGGAGCGGTGGGTTCGTCGCCGCCTGCGAGCGGGCGCAGCAGCGCGCCGCTACAACCACATCGGTAGGGACGTTCACCGCGCGCGACGTCGCCTTTCTCGACGAAGTCGCGGACACGATCCTGCCCGAGACCAAGACTCCGGGGGCGAAGGCCGCGCACGTCGGCGCCTTCATGGCGCTGATGGTGACCGACACCTACAAGCCGGGCGATCACGACGCGTTCCGCGCCGGCATGCTCACGCTGGACGAGGCCGCGTTCATGGCGGCAACACCCGCGCAGCGCCTGGCGCGACTCGAGCAGCTCGACAGCGAACAGAAGGCCTATACGGACAAGAAGAAACCGGACGACCCGCCGCACTTCTTCCGACAGATGAAAGAGCTGGCCTTGCTCGGCTATTTCACCTCGGAGATCGGCTGCACCCAGGCGATGCGGTATCGGGAGACGCCGGGGCGGTTCGATCCGTGCGTGCCGTATACGCCCGGCGAGACGACGTGGGCGGGGCACGCCTAGAGCGTTGCGGTCCAGCCCAATTCCGCGGGGATCGGTGGTGTAGCGCCGGGTTGTGAGCATACGTACGCGGCCACGGCGTTCGCGCGCTCGTTTACCTCGTTCAGTGCGCGGCCGGCCAGCATGCCCACGAGCAGTGTGGCGGTGAACGCGTCGCCCGCCCCGACCGTGTCCGCGACGGTGGTACGCGGGGCAGCGACCTCGCTGAAGTCATCCGGCGTGACCAGCATCGCACCACCCGCGCCGCGGGTCAGGGCGGCGAGCCTGAGCTCGAACCGGTCGCACAGCGCCTTGAGCTGGTCCGCCTGCGGCGCCGTGCCCAGCCCGCACATGCCTGCCACTACGGGCAGTTCCTCGTCGTTCAACTTCACTGCATTCGCCAGCTCCAGCGACGCCGTCACCACGCCGGCATCGTCATAGGGCTGCCGCAGGTTGACGTCGAAGAGCCGCCACGCCGAGCGGCGCGTGGCCGCGACTGCGCGGCGAATGGTTGCGCGTGAGAGGGGAGCACGCTGCGCCAGCGAACCGAAACAGATGGCGTCCGCCCGCTCCGCCACCTGCGCAATGATCGCCGACCAGGGTATGTGGTCCCATGCGCTCCCCGACGCGATGGCGTAGCCGGGCTGACCGGTGGAGTCCAGGCTCACGTGTACGATGCCGGTGGGATGGTCCGTGAGTACTGCGACCGCGGCCCGCTGCACGCCGCCGCGCTCCAGCCGTGCCAGCGCGGTTTCGCCACGCGCATCACGCCCCACTGCGCTCACCAGCCACGCTTCGGCACCCAGTGCGGCAGCGTGCAGGGCGACGTTGGTGGGCGCTCCACCAAAGTGCTCACTGTCGGGGAACACGTCCCACAGCACCTCGCCTGCGCCAACGACCACCGGCCGTACCATCAGGAGAGACCGAGGCGCCGCTGGATCGCTTCCGGCACCATCGTGAGCACCCAGATGAGCTGGAGGGCCATCATGCCGCAGAAGAAAAGGAAGTTGGCGCCCGGGTGGAAGGCGCTGACCATGAGCAAACGCGGCCGACGAAGCGCGCCACGATGAAGAATGCAACGTTCGACGCCAGGGCGAGCACGAACAGGAAGCCCGCGAGGGCGGCGATGAGGGACCAGAAGAACAGGCGGCGGTCTAGCCGCTCGCGGCCATCGATCACGGATATGGTGTGCACGTGCACAAGGATGGTGGCCGCGTGGCCGCGGGGCCGCGGCGCGAGCACTGGCGCTGACGCGTCCCACTGATCAGTTTCACATCCTGGTGAACACGCCAACCGACGAATTCGCGTTTTCGGCAGCGCCGGAGCCCCACCGGCTCCGGACGAAGCAGTTGTTACAACGTCATCCGGAAATCCGCGAGATGATCGGTCGGAACCCCGTCACGTTCTGGTGGACGGTCGGCATCGTCGCCCTGCAGATCACGGCCGCCTGGTTCGTGGCGCAGCAGCGGTGGTGGGTCGTGTTCGTGGTGGCCTACACGGTCGGCGCGTTCTGCGACCACGCGCTGTTCGTGGTGATCCATGAAACCGCGCACCGCCTGGTCTTCAAACGGAAAGTCCCGAACATTCTGACGGCGCTGCTCGCCAACCTGCCGCAGTTCTTCCCCGGCGCCCTGTCGTTCTCCAAGTACCACCTCAAGCACCACGCGTTTCAGGGCGTGTACGAGCTCGACGGTGATCTTCCGTTTCGCTGGGAGGCCCGACTCATCGGGCGGTCGGCGCTCGGCAAGGCGCTCTGGTTGCTCCTGTTCCCGATCTTCCAGGCGCTCCGCCCGTGGCGGGTGAAGGAGGTTTCTCTCTGGGACCGCTGGACCGTGGCCAACGTGCTCCTGCAGGCGGCGTTCGACGCGGCCGTCTGGGTGGTGCTCGGGCCCAGGGCGCTGGCCTACTTCGCGCTGTCGTTGTTCTTCTCCATCGGCCTGCACCCGCTCGGTGCGCGCTGGATCCAGCGACACTACCTCACGGAAGACGGCGAGCAGGAGACGTTCAGCTATTACGGCCCGCTCAACCGGCTCGCGTTCAACGTGGGTTACCACAACGAGCACCACGATTTCCCGTCGGTGCCGTGGAACCGGCTGCCGGCAATCCGCGCCGCCGCTCCCGAGGTGTACGCGAACCTGGCCGCCCATCAGTCGTGGGGCCGCTTGCTGGTGCGCTTCCTGTTCGACCGCAACATCACGCTGTTTTCCCGCATTGTGCGCAACGATCGCAACCACGTGGCGCTCGACGACGCGGTCAAGCCGGACGAGGAGGCGCTGCGGAGCGCGCTGCAACCGTGAGAGTCGCCCACTTCGACTCGTAGTTGCCGCGATCGCCAGTGGTCGGCGCGCGCTAATGCCTCGCACAGCCGCACTGTTTGTTGCAATCCTTTCATTATCCGGTACTCGCGGGATTCAGGCGCAACATCCGCAACACGACGACGCCACCCCAACGGGGCCGATGCTGGACCCGCTCGGCATTCCGATGGAACGCATGGGTTCCGGGACGACGTGGATACCGGACGCGGTTCCCCTGCCTGCTCGACACTGGATGACGGGGCCGTGGCTCGTGATGCTCCACGGCTTTGGATTCGTACAGTACGATGCCCAGGCGGGGCCCCGCGGCGACGAGCAGTTTGGTTCGTTGAACTGGGCGATGCTGATGGCGAGCCGTGACCTGTTGGGCGGGCGGTTTCAGGCGAGGACGATGCTGAGTCTCGATCCGGCGACCGTCACGACCCGCGGGTATCCGTTGCTCCTGCAAAGCGGCGAGACGTACCAGACACAGCCCCTCGTCGACCGCCAACACCCGCACGACTTCTGGATGGAGCTCGCCGTGATGTACGAGCGCGCGTTCTCGTCTACGCTCGGCGCTTCATTGTACGCCGCGCCGTCAGGCGAGCCGGCACTTGGCCCCGTCGCGTTCATGCATCGTCCTTCCGCTATGGACAACCTGACGGCGCCACTCGGTCATCACTGGCAGGACGCCACGCACATCAGCTTCGGTGTGCTCACCGCAGGGATTTTTGGGCATCACTGGAAACTCGAAGGCTCGCTGTTCAATGGCCGCGAACCCAACGGAGAACGCTGGGGATTCGACGCGATCCGTCTGGATTCATACTCCGGGCGATTGTCGGCACATCTCGACTCGAACTGGACGGTGTCGGCGGGATATGGCTATCTGAAGGACCCCGAGGCCCTGCATCCTGGAGAGTCGGTGCACCGCATGACGGCATCCGTGCTGCAGGGGCGCAAGATTCGCGGCGGTGGACAGCTGGCCACGGCGATCGTGTGGGGAGCAAACCGCCGCTCCGGCGTGACCACGCATTCAGCGTTGGTGGAATCGGAGGCGGTGTTGGACCCCTGCAATACAGCGCTTGCGCGACTCGAGTTTGCTCAAAAGACGGCCGAGGACCTGGTATTGGGGACCTTTGCGCCCGAGACACGGTTCACCATCACCGCGATATCCGCCGGATACATTCGCGAGGTCTTGCGCGGCACGGCGACGACCCTGGGCGTGGGAGTCCAGGCAACAGCGAACTTCGTGCCATCAGCACTCGAGCCGTTCTACGGATCGCGCACTCTGTTGGGCGGGATGGTGTTCATCCGACTGCGTCCACTGCACGGGTCGCATTCGGCCCTGGGCATGGCCATGCCGATGCATCACTAAGCGGGAGGTCACTCGTACCCTACGGGAGGGGCTACCATCCGGCTACGCCCCTTCCTCAAGACCCCATGACAGACCACTCGCATCATCAGCACCCACCCGCGGCAACGCCGCCTCCGATGCCGCATTCGCGCACGCGTCCCATGACCGCGATGGCTCACGGTGGGCACGATCACGGCGACATGGTCTCCGATTTTCGGCGGCGGTTCTGGATCTCCCTTGCGTTGACCGTCCCGGTGCTCGCGACGTCCGAGATGGTCCAACATTTCCTCGGCCTACGGCCCGTTTTGGCTGGTCCGGGCGACCGTTACGTCGAGTTTGTGTTTGCATCGGCGATCTACTTCTACGGTGGCTGGCCTTTTCTCACTGGTCTCGTTGATGAGTTGAAGAAGAAGCTCCCAGGCATGATGACGCTGGTCGGCCTGGCAATCAGCGTCGCGTATCTCTACAGCGCGGCGGTCGTCTTCGGCCTTCGCGGGACGGTGTTCTTCTGGGAAACCGCGACGCTCATCGACATCATGCTGCTGGGCCACTGGATCGAGATGCGCTCGGTGATGGGCGCATCACGGGCGCTCGAGGAGCTCGTGCGGCTGCTTCCGGCCGAGGCGCACCGCCTGCGCTCCGACGGCTCAACCGAAGACGTCCCCGTTACCGAGCTTCGCCAGGGCGACCTGGTGCTGGTCAAGACCAGTGAGAGGATCCCCGCGGACGGGGCGATCACAGAAGGTCGGACGACCGTCAACCAGGCATTACTGACGGGGGAGTCGCAGCCCGTGGAGAAGGGTCCCGGAGACGCGGTGCTCGGCGGATCGGTAAACGGGGAAGCGGCAATCACGCTGCACGTCACTCGAACCGGAGCTGAGACGTATCTCGCGCAGGTGATCGAACTGGTGCGCCGTGCCCAGCAGAGCCGCTCGCGCACACAAGACCTGGCCAATCGTGCAGCAATGTGGCTCACGGTGACCGCGATTGCCGCGGGGGCGGCGACGCTGGTCGCGTGGCTCGTGGCTGGACGCAGTCTTGATTTCGCGCTCGAGCGGATGGTCACGGTTATGGTGATCACCTGTCCCCACGCGCTCGGCCTTGCTGTTCCCCTCGTCGTGGCAGTTTCGACTGCGATCTCCGCGCGCAGCGGGCTGCTCATCCGTGATCGGGCGGCCTTCGAACGTGCGCGCGCGCTCGACGCCGTCATATTCGACAAGACGGGTACGCTCACCGAGGGACGCTTCGGCGTTACGGATGTGATTTCCCTCGACGGCCGCAGTGAGGCCGACATTCTGCGCCTGGCCGCTGCACTCGAGAGTCGTTCCGAACACCCCATCGCGGCGGGTATCGTGCGCGCCGCAACGGAGCGCGGCATCAGCTATCCGGCGCCCGCCGAGGTCAGCGCCATCCCGGGGAAAGGTGCACAGGGACGAGTGGCAGGCACGGAGGTGAAAGTCGTCAGCCCGGGATTCTTGAAAGAGCGCACCCAGAGCCTGAGTGACCCACGCGTTGCGCGCGTGGCGGAGCAGGGGAAGACAGTCGTCTACGTCTTGCTGGACTCGAACGTGGTGGGAGCCATTGCGCTCGCGGATATCATCCGTCCCGAGTCTCGTGAAGCGCTGCAACAGCTGAAGCAGATGGGCATCCGGGCAATGATGCTCACCGGAGATTCTCAACCAGTGGCGCGGTGGGTCGCGCAGGAGCTGGGACTCGACGATTATTTCGCGGAGGTTCTGCCCGATCAGAAGGCAGCGAAAATCCGGGAGGTCAAGAGGCGTGGCTTGACAGTCGCGATGGTCGGCGACGGCGTGAACGATGCGCCGGCGCTCGTCGAAGCCGATGTGGGCATTGCGATCGGCGCGGGGACCGACGTCGCGATCGAATCCGCCGACATCGTGCTGGTCCGCTCTGATCCCCGCGACGTAGCCTCCGTCGTTGGGTTAGCCCGTGCGACATACCGCAAGATCGTACAGAATCTGTGGTGGGCCACGGGCTACAACGTCGTCGCCATCCCGCTCGCGGCCGGCGTGCTCTATCCGGCTACAGGTATTTTGCTATCGCCGGCCCTTGGCGCGGTCTTCATGTCGGTGTCGACTGTGATCGTCGCCGTCAACGCCCAGCTGCTGGGACGACGCAAACCGACCGCTTCAGCCGCCATGTGACTCGACCGATACCGCGACATGACTCAGGGACTCGCGCGCGCAACTGCATTCCGAGTGGCTTCCTCAGCGCTGCTGAAACACTCTGATGTAGTCGACTTCGAGCTGGCGAGTCAGGGTCGGGTCGAGCAATCCAACGTTCCAGGCGCGCTGCCAGCTGTTGTCGACCATGACATCGAGGATGATCTGCATCGGGCCGTTCTCGATGGTGGACGCGTCGCCATCGAACTGGGCGCACTTGATGCCGTCGATGTACCACGTGACGTGGTCGGCCTGCCAGTCTACCGAAAAGCGGTGAAAATCAGTCGTGTAGTCCTGAACGGGGCAGGCTCCATTGTTGCCGACACCGCTGTTGACCGCGAAAGAAGTGCTCCGGTCGTTGTAGTGATATGTCATGAACATCGTCGCCGGGTCATGGCCGAGATGCTCGACAATGTCGATCTCGGTGCGGTAGGTGTAGGTCGTGTCGGTGGGAAGCATCCAGAACGCGGTGAAGAAGCCCTGCGTTCCGATCAGCTTCAGGCGCGCCTCGACATAGCCGTAGGTGAATTTGTAGAGATAGGTGGAGCCGTTGTCCGCACGTGGTCGAGCGGTGGATAGCAATCCGGACAGGTACGTGCATGACCCGTTCTGACAGGCGCCGGAAGCAATCGCGGGGCTCGTAGGTTCCGCGACAAGGTCTGCAGCTCCGCTGCTGACACGGATCTGGGAAGCGGCATAGTACTCTCGGCCTTGATTGAATGACCCCGTGCAGCCGCCGTAATTCCAATCGAAGCAGGGCGTCAGCTTCGTCAGATCGTAACCGCTACCTTCGAATTCTTCCGAAAAGCTGAGCTGCCAGGTATGCCCTGCGGCGGCCGGCGGCAGCCAGGGACTACAGTCCCGGGCCGGGAGCTCGGGGTACGTGCAATTATCTCCCAAATTGCGCGCAGCGTCACAGGTCGCGAAGACGACGGGCAGGGAAGCCCAGAATAGCGCGCGGGCGAGACCGTGGAGCCTCATCCAGGGAAAGCTCGAGCTCGTGGGACGGGGCCGCGGTGCCCTCGCTCACCCAGGGTGTGCTCAGGCGGCGTTGGTGCACCAAGGGATCCAGGGACCCCCCGCGGGCATATTGGGTACTATATCGAGTACCGATATATCAGGAGGGGACCTATGGGCACGAAGCGGCGAGCTGACCGGCCGCCGGAAGCATACCTGCCGCTGCCGCCCGCAACGTTCCACATCCTGCTCGCGCTCGCGGACGGGGAGCTGCACGGCTACGCGATCATGAAGGGTGTGGCAGCGCGTTCCGAGGGCACCGTGCGGCTGGGGCCGGGGACGCTCTACGGCTCGCTGAAGCGGCTGCTGGAGGCGGGCCTGGTGGAAGAAGGTGGCGAGCGGGCAGACCCGGAGAGGGGCGACGAGCGACGCCGCTACTACCGACTGACACCGCTCGGTCTATCCGTGGTGCGCGCCGAGGCGCGACGCCTCGACGCGATGGTGCGGGCGGCGCGGCGCAAGAAGCTGATCGGTGAGAGGCCTGCATGAACGCCGAACGCATCTATCGTCTGCTGCTGCGCGCCTACCCGCGGGATTTTCGAGCCGAGTACGGACGCGAGATGATGCTGGTCTTTCGGGACCAGTGCGAGGAGAGCGATGTGCGAACTGTCGGCTTCTGGGCGGCGGTCATCTGCGACGTCGCACGCAGCGCACCGGCGCTGCGCGTAGAAGCTACTCGAACTGCTGAGGTGATTATGAAGCTCGCTGCAATGCTGACCGTGTTGCTCGGCGCGTATGACATCGTGAGCGCCGTTGTGGAGTGGGTCGCCGGGTCCAAAGGGGCGATCGACGGAACATATGTGCTGGCAGTCGTGCTGGGTGTCTTCGCGAGTGTGCTGCTGCTCGGTGCTGGTGTCGCGATCCTGCTTCGGACGCCGTGGAGTCGGCAGGCAGCGCGCCTCGCGCTGGTCGCGTCTCTCGTGATGACCCTGGCCGCCCGCCTGCTGTTTCCCTGGATGTCCATCTTCTCGCAGCTGATTGGTTTTGGACTGCCGGTCGGGCTTCTGATCGCGCTCTACTGGCCACGCAGGCCCTCTACGGTTAGGCCGGCGTGAGGTCGCGGTGCGAATGCAGCGCGCAGCTACAGCGCATGTGTTGCGCTTCGTGCGCGCTCGGAAAGAGATGGTAGTACATGGCGACGGCCATCGGGATGAAGACGATCGTGTTGTAAAACAGGTGTAGCTCGAGACGCGGGAACCACACCTGCAGAATGCTCGTCGGCTGCGCGCCCCCGAACAGGGTCCGGCCTGCAATCGCCTGGCCCTGGAGCAGGGCGTGCTCGATGTGATGCCAGAACTGGATCACGAGCGCCACGATCCACCAGGTGCGCGCACGCCCGACGAAGCCCGGCAACAGGATCCAGATGCCGGCCAGCATGACCAGGGCATAGCTGTAGTGCAGGACCTCGGAGTGCACGAGCCACGGGAAGACCTGACCCAGGACTCCCCGTGCCTGATGCATCGGCCATCCCAGTGCGTACACCTGATAGGCCTGCACCAAGTGCTCGGTCCAGTGCGCGA
Organism: Gemmatimonadota bacterium; assembly: GCA_003221895.1. Lineage (GTDB taxonomy): Bacteria > Gemmatimonadota > Gemmatimonadetes > Gemmatimonadales > GWC2-71-9 > 20CM-2-65-7. The sequence continues at coordinate 24,858 of QHUJ01000133.1, forward strand.
GCACGATCAACGTGAACGTCCGCAGGGCCCACGCGTGCCAGGGGCCGTTGAGTGTTGCGGTGACGCGCTTCATTTCAATTCTCGCCGTCTTGTTGCATAAACCGCCGCATCATGTCCTCAGTCTCAGAGCAGAGACGATGATATACGCGTCCGGCGAGTCGGCCGCTAGAGCAGCACTTGTGCACATTCCCTAGTTGTTCCGACAGGAGCAGTACTCTATACTTCCTTGTCATTCCGACAGGAGCTGAGATTGAAAAGCGTCGCGGATGTCATGCCGGGCACGCTGGACCTGCTCATCCTCAAAGCGCTGGCGCTGCGACCAATGCATGGGTGGGGCATCACGAGCCGGATTCAGGAGATGTCGCAGGACTCTTTCCAGATAGGCCAGGGCTCGTTGTATCCCGCCCTCCATCGCTGCGAGCGGCGCGGCTGGGTGACGTCGTATTGGCGGGCCACGGAGAACAATCGCCTGGCGAGGTACTACGATCTCACGGCAGTGGGAAGGCGGGCGATCGCGCACGAGACCGCCCGTTGGCGCCGCTTCGCCGGCGCCGTGGACCTGGTGCTGGGGGGCTAGAGGGCGCTAGGCGACTAGTCGGCTATTTCGCGAGGATCCTGCTCTGATTGGCGAGGATCCGCTTTTGGTTTCTGAGAGTGGCCTGCAAGTCGCGCAGGATTCTGTTCTGATTGCGCAGGATCGCCTTCTGATTGGCGATAATGCGCCGCTGATTGTTGAGTGATGCCTCCGCCATTGGCCTGCTCCCGTTATGGTAAGGAAGCGGATAGTACTAACCTGCGACGCCTTCGGCCACCATGGCTCAGCGCTGCTGAGAGCTCTCGATGATGGACACCCCGGCGGGAAAATTGGTTGCCGTGAGGCGGTCATCTGCGCTGTTTTCGCTGTTCGCTGACTGCTCTCCAGCAATACCACGCGGCCACGGTGCGGTAGGGCCGGAAGCGTTCGCCCAGGGCCTGCAGCTCCTTCGGCGTCGGTAGCCGCTTCAAGCCGTAGGCGAGCGCGTAACCTTTGCGAACGCCGTAGTCCCCAACCGGCCACACGTCGAGCCGACGCAACTGAAAGATCAGGAACATCTCGGCGGTCCACTGCCCGATGCCGCGGACGACCGACAACGATGTGACGATGTCCTCGTCGCGGAGCCTGCCGATGCGATGCAGCGGAACGGTTCCATCCACGACCTTCGCCGCGAGATCTCTGATGGCGGCGACCTTGCTCCACGAAAGTCCCGCGGCGCGAAGCTTTCTGGCGGAAAGTGCGAGGACGGCGTCAGGCGAGAGATCTCCGTCGAACAGCGCGACAAATCGCCGGTGGATGGCGGCTGCCGCGGCTCCGGCAAGCTGTTGATAGAGGATGCTCTCGGCGAGGGCGGCAAAGTGCCGGGTGTTGGGTCTTGGGAGGCGGAAGGGCGCATTTCGCTCGATCAGCTTCGCCATGACCCGATCACGACGCGCGACTTCTGCGACCGCTGTGGAAAAGGTGTTCACCAAGCGGGGTAACGCTCCTCACGACGGATTGGTTGCATTTCTATCGATCCGGTGGAACTGGGCGCTGGCGAATAAGGGGCGCATGACCATGGGTCTGTGAAATGCCCGTCACGGCAATGACCCGGCTCCTGTATATTCAGAACAGCATGCGCACATCGGTCCTGAGGTTCGTCGCTATCGTCGCGCTCAGTTTGCACGTGATGCCGCTCGGTCTGCCGCTTTTCTGCGACACCGACCGCCGCTGCGATGGCCAGATGCCAATGTCCATGCCGTCCGGGGCGACTATCGAACAAACTTCCAACGCAACCGACTGCGCTGGTTCAGTGTTTTGCGCCGTAATGGGAACCGCTGCACTCATCCTGAGTACACCGGTTTCGGTTGCTGTAAGCGACTCGTACGTCGTAGCATTCGACGTATCGACGTTCGCTCGGTTCGATCCTCAGCCGCCTCCCCCACCACCGCCCCAAGCCTAGCCTCTCCCGGGCGCTTTGCGCCCTGAAGCGACGCGCGTCCGCGCGTTGCGCACTGCTTTCATCGACGTTCAGTGAGGAGAGGTATGCGTATTCTGTCGCTCGTTTTCTGCGCGGCTGTCACGGCCGTCGGCACCACGTCCTTAATCGCTCAGGATTCACTGAGCCGAGAGCCTGTCTCACTGCTCCAGGTGCTCGACAGCGTCGCTGCGCGGCACCCGTCACTCGCGGCAGCAGACGCGCGAGTCCGAGCCGCCAGAGGCTCGCGCTCGACGGCCGGTACCCTGGGAAACCCGATACTCATGTACAACGTGGAGAATGCGCCGTTGCCCGGGCGAGCAGCTCCGCCCATGGACCGCGAGACGATGGTAACGGCCATGCTCCCACTGGAACCTCTGTACCAGCGCTGGTCCCGAGTGAGTGGGGCAAACGCCGATGTCCGGGCTGCCGAGGCTGACGCACAGGCCGAGCGTCAACGTATCGGCATGGATGCCACGCGTGCGTTCTACCGAACGGCTCGCGCGCAGGTTGCCCTCGAGGTAGCGCGCGACCTCAAGACGTGGCTCGATTCGGTGGTCGCGTACAACCGCGCTCGCGTAAAAGAGGGTGTCGCGGCGGAAGCTGACCTCATTCGCTCGGAGCTGGAACGCGACCGCGCCGACGTCGAGGCAACGATGCAGGAGGCTGATCTCGCCCGAGCGAGAGCCGACCTGACGGTCTTCCTCAATGAGGAGCCGGACGCGCCATTTGTCGTGGCCGCGTTTGATGCCCCGCTCGCGCTCCCCGACGTGCCACCGACGAATCGAACGGGCACTGCGCGACCGGACATTCGCGCCGCGCGGGAGCGAGTTGCCGGGGCAGGCTCGGGAGTGACGTCCGAACGCACGAGCTTGATCCGTCAGCTCGGAATCACCCTGGGGACAAAACGGAGTGCAGGAACGACGTCGCTGATGGCGGGCATCAGCATGCCGTTCCCACTTTTCGATCAGAACCGCGGCGCCATCGGGCGCGCCGCCGCGGAACGAGACGCGGCGGGGTTCGAGCTCGCCGCTCAAGAGCGGATCGGCCGCGCAGAAATCGTCGGCAGCGCCGAAGCCGCCCGGCTGCTGACGAAACGCGCTGGTGTGCTCACCGATACAAGCCGAGGCCAAGGATATCTCGCTCGTGCCGACGAAGCTCGACGCATCGCGCTTGGTGCCTACCGCGAAGGCGCTGTCCCACTCATTCAGGTGATCGACGCAGCGCGGGCGTGGGGCGAGGCACGAGTCGCCTTCTACGAAATCCTCTACGCCCAGCACGAGAGTGTCGTCGAGCTGCTTGTCGCCGAGGGAGTCGACATCGCCTCCGCATTGCCAGCCCTCTCCATTGGCGCGGAGGCCCGGCCATGAGGACGACGGCATGGCTTTGCCTTCTCGTGGTTGCCTGTTCGAAAGGTGGCGAACGCCCCGCCGCGCAGTCTCAATCGGCTGATACCGGTATGGCCAACATGCCAGGGATGACGGCGACAACGGAAGTCACGCTCACCGCCGCGCAGGTGACGCACGGTGGCGTGCACTGGGAAGCAGTAGCGACGAGTACCGTGGCTTCCGTCGCGACCGTGCCGGGGCAGGTGATACCCAATGAGGATCGCACCGCCAGACTCGGCGCAACTGTGCAAGGGCGGGTGATTGCGGTTCGCATACGGCCGGGGGATCGCGTTCGCGCCGGACAAATCCTCGTGACGCTGCAAAGCCCCGCGGCGGGGATGGCGCAGTCCGACGTCGACAAAGCCCGCGCCCAGGCGAGCTACGCACGCAGTGCTCGCGAGCGAGCGGAGCGGCTCCTCGCCCTCAAGGCGATTCCCCAGCAGGACTACGATCGCGCCATCGCCGATGATGAGCTCGCAAGCGCCGAGCTGCGGCGGGCCAAGAGCGTTGCCGAGCAGATCGGCGCGGCGGCTTCAGCAACCGGTGAGATTGCGATCCGATCGCCGTTGAACGGCGTGGTCCTCGCCCGCACGGCGGTGCCCGGAGCGGTGGTCGAGGCGGGCGCGCCGCTCGTCGTCGTCACTGATCCTTCGATGCTCTGGCTCTCGATCGACGCGCCCGAAAACCTCGCCTCCCTCTTCCGCGTGGGCGCGCAGCTGCGCTTCACCGTGCCGGCGTATCCCGCCGACACATTCTCGGCGCGTATCGACGCCGTCGGCGCTGGGCTCGATCCCTCCACGCGCACGCTCCCGATTCGGGGCGTCATTCAGAACCGAGGCGAGCGGCTCAAGCCGGAGATGCTGGCGAGCGTCTCGGCCCAAGGTGGAGGTGCAATATCGGTCCCCTCAGTCCCTGAGGACGCCGTGCAGTTGCTCGATGGGAAGTCGGTCGTGTTCGTGGCCCACCCGGATAACATGGGCGGTGGGAAGTTCGCGCCGCGCGAGGTCCAGCTCGGCTCGAGATCAAGTGGTCGCATTGCGATCACGCACGGCCTGGCGCCGGGTGACCTCGTGGTGACGCGCGGAGCTTTGGCGATCAAGTCCCAGATCAAGAAGGGCGCGATGCCCGCGATGGAGATGTGATGGGTGCGCTCATCGATCGTTTGATCGCCGCGTCGTTGCGTCACCGAGCTATCGTCGTTGGCGCGACGAGTCTTCTGGCCGCTGCCGGCCTGTGGTCGTTTGCGACGCTCAATACCGACGCGTTCCCCGACCTCACCCCGAATCAAGTGTTGATCATGATCGAGGCTCCTGGACTCTCGCCAGCGGAAGTCGAGCAGCAGGTGACGTATCCAATGGAGGTTGCCATGCTGGGCCTCCCGCGCACGACCGACGTCCGCTCGATCTCCAAGGTCGGTCTTTCCGTAGTTACGGTCACCTTCGAGGACGCCGTCGACTTGTACTTCGCGCGTGCCCAGGTGCAGCAGCGAATGCAGGATGCCTTGCACGCGTTGCCCGCCAACGCGGAGGCGATGCTCGGTCCACCCGCGACAGCGATGGGTGAGGCGTTTCAGTACCTGGTGGAGCGCACCGATTCCGCAGCGGACACTCTTTCGCTCATTGAGCTGACGAACGTGCAGGAGTACATCGTCAAGCCACTGCTCAAGACGGTGCCTGGCGTTGCCGAGGTCAATACGTGGGGAGGCATGCTCCAGCAGTTCGATGTATTCGCGGACCCGAGCAGGCTCGCCGGGTACGGCCTCACGCTACACGATCTGGAAACGGCGCTTGCCAACAACAACGCCAATTTTGGTGCGGGATATGTGGAGGACCGGGGAGAGCGTCTGACGGTCCGGGGCATAGGCCGTGTCACGAACGCGGGCGACATCGCGGACGTCGTGGTGGCAACGCGGG
>QHUJ01000134.1 GCA_003221895.1 Gemmatimonadota bacterium
CCGAGATGCGCCGTGTGCTGGTGACCAACACTCCGGGCGTGCTCACCGACGCGACCGCTGATCTCACCTGGGCCCTCGTCCTGGCGACCGCACGGCGACTGGTCGAAGGCGTCGATCTCATCCGCAACGGGCAGTGGACCGGTTGGCATCCGGAGCAGCTGCTGGGTCTGGAGTTGAACGGACGCACGCTCGGCTTGCTCGGCGCCGGTCGTATTGGGCAAGCGGTTGGGCGTCGCGCGGTACCGTTTGGCGTGCGGCTGCTCTATTCTGCTCGCAACGCAAAGCCCGAGTTCGAGCGTGACAGCGGTGCCACACGCGTCGACATCCAGCGGTTGCTCGCCGCCAGCGACATCGTCAGCCTGCACGTACCGGCTACTCCGGAAACGAAAGGAATCATCAACGCGGAGTCCCTAGCCCTCATGAAGGCGGGAGCCATTCTGATCAATACGTCGCGCGGCGACCTGGTCCGGGAGGAAGCGCTCGCCGCCGCACTCGAACGGGGCCACCTGGGCGCCGCCGGTCTGGATGTCTATACCGACGAGCCGGCAATCCACCCGCGCCTGCGCGCGGCGCCGAGGACGGTTTTGCTCCCGCACATCGGCAGCGCCACGGAGGAAACCCGCCGCAACATGGCCGGCATCGCGGTCGCCAATGTGCAGGCGGTATTACAAGGCAAACCGCCGCTCACGCCCGTGTACTAGCTGGCGCTGCGCGCCTTCAAGAGCTCCACCATGTCGTGCCGGTGGAAGAACTCGGCCCAGCCGAGTGCGTCGCTGTCGTGTTTGGTGTCGCGGATGGTGGAATCGGCGCCACGAGTGAGCAAGATCCGCATGATCTCCGCGTGATCAGCGAGGGCGGCAAGATGCAGCGGCGTCAGTTCTGAATCCCAGTGTGCCCAGCGCGCATTCGGATCCGCACCGTGATCCAGCAGCCATTGGACACCGGCCACGTCGCCCCGCTTGGTCGCCAGATGCAAGACTCCACCGCTCCGCAGCAGCTCGGGGTTGTCGCCTGTCAATCGCGTCGCCGCTTCCCAATCGCCGAGCGCCAGGCTGGCGAGCAGATCCATCGTGCCCGCACGTGTCGCGCGCTTGCCGCGGTCGGCGCTGCGCAGCTCGGCGGCAGTCAACGCGCGGATCGCTTGCATCACCGGGCCATCGATGTCGGGAGACGTGGCATACATCGCCGGCGGGAAGCCGAAGCCGTCGGCGACCAGGGGATCGGCGCCAAGCTCGACAAGCAGCGCGACCATCTGCGGGCGATGGTGACCGACCGCGAAATGCAGCGGAGTTTGGTGATTCTCGTTGCGACTCAGCCGGCTCATCAGTGCCGCAGGATTTGTCGCGACGATGCGGCGCACCTCGTCACCCGCATTGCAGGCGATGGCGGAGAAGATGTGATGGCGGGCCCCGCGGCTCAGGAGAAAATCGACAACCGCGCGGTGCCCGGCATCCTCGGCCCCCTCCCAACAGCTGGCCCAGCCGATCACCTCGATTTCATGATCATCGCCGTGGCCCACGACGTCGCCACCTGCGTCGGCCAGGCGGCGCACCACGTCCAGCTTGCCGGCCGCCGCCGCCCAGTGCATCGGGTAGGTATTGTCGCCCTTCTCGCGCACGTTCGGATCCAGCCCGCGCTGTAACAGCAGGTTCACAGCGGCGAGCTGGCCTTCACCCGCCGCGGCATGCAGCAGGGTCCATCCATATGGTTCCTCGCGGGCCTGCAGCTTGTCGGGGGAGCGATCGAGCAGTGCGTTCAACGCCGCCATGTCGCCGCGACGCGCGGCGTCGAATAATTGGCTCTCGACGCCGAGCGCATCGACGTGGGCCTTGAGGGCTCGCCAGCTCGGAAACCCGTTCTGCCGCGCGATGTCGCGCTGCGCGTCGGCGAGTTTGGCCTGCGGGTTGGCAACGCGGAGCTCGGCGAGGTGACGCTTGGCTTGCTTGCGAAGCCACGCCAGATCAGGCTTCATGACACAACCCTTCCTTCCTTGGACCGCCCGTCGTCCGCGGTGGAGGGCGAGGAAGTCAGGTTATGTCGGCATACCTCGACGGGTGGGCTAGAAACCCTTTACGCGGACCGTGGGCCGCCCTGGCGGCGCTCACTTGAATGTAACACGGCGAAGCGGATAAGTTTCAGCCCCGAGATGCCTCGGCCAAAAGCGGAAGACCGCACGATTCTCCTCGACGCCCGCGCGATGTCGCGGGCGTTGCAGCGTATGGCAGTGGAAGTCCTCGAGCTGGCGCACGGCACTGACGACCTCGTGCTCATCGGCATTCAGCGCCGCGGTGTCGAGCTGGCCGATCGCATCGCCAAACTCATCAACGAACAGGAAGGCACAAACGTCCCGCGCGGCGCGCTCGACATCACGCTCTACCGCGACGATCTCGGCACCGTCGGCCCCAAGCCGGTCATCGGCGAAACGCATCTGCCGGGCGATCTCACGGACAAACACGCCGTCATCGTGGACGACGTGCTCTATACCGGCCGCACCGTGCGCGCCGCCCTCGACGAGCTGGCCGATTTCGGCCGTCCCAAGCGCATCTCGCTCTGCGTGTTGGTGGACCGCGGCGGCCGTGAGCTGCCGATTCAGGCGGACATCGTGGGGAAGGCGATCAAGACCGGAGCAGGTGATCGTGTGGAGGTTCAGGTCACGGAGCTGGATGGCCGCGATCAGGTGGACGTCGTCCGATGACCTCGATCCTCGGCAAAGACCTGACCGGTCTCGAGCACATGACGCCGGAGCAGATCCGGCTCATTCTCGACACCGCCGAGCCGTTCAAGGAAGTCTCGGAGCGGCCGATAAAAAAAGTGCCGGCGCTGCGCGGCAAGACGATCGTGAACCTCTTCTTCGAGGCCTCGACCCGGACACGCATCTCGTTCGAGTTCGCGGAGAAACGGCTGTCCGCCGATACGGTGAACGTCACCGCCAGCGGGTCATCGGTCTCGAAGGGAGAGACGCTGGTGGACACGGCGCGCAACCTCGAGGCGATGCGGATCGACATGGTGGTGATCCGCCATCCCTCGTCCGGGGCCGCCGAGTTCCTCGGGGATCGGATCGCGTCGAACGTCATCAACGCCGGAGACGGCAAGCACGAGCATCCCACCCAGGCGCTGCTCGATCTCCTCACGATTCGTGACAAGCATGGCAAGATCGAAGGTCTCAAGGTCTGTCTCGTGGGCGACGTGCTGCATTCGCGCGTGGCCCGGTCGAATCTGTGGGGACTCACCAAGCTCGGCGCGGAGGTTGCCGTGTGCGGTCCCTGGACGCTCATGCCCCGCGGGATCGAGGAGCTCGGCGTCACGGTATTCGGCCGGATCGAAGAGGCGATCGAATGGGCCGACGTCCTCAACGTGCTGCGGCTGCAGCTCGAGCGCATGGAGAAGGGCTTCATTCCCAGCCTGCGCGAGTACTACCGCGTCTTCGGCGTGACGCCGGAGCGGCTGGAGCGCTCGCCTCGCGCCATCACGATCATGCATCCGGGGCCGATGAACCGCGGCGTCGAGATCGACTCGCGCGTGGCCGATGGGCCACACAGCGTCATCCTGGACCAGGTGACGAACGGCGTCGCCGTGCGCATGGCCGTGCTGTATTTGCTGGCGGGCGGTCGTGCGGAGCTCGCCGATGCAGCGAAGGGCGGCGAGTGAGCGTGTCGGCGCCACTGGTACTGCAAGGGGGTCGCGTGATCGACCCGAGCCGCGACCTGGATGACGCGGTCGACGTGCTCATTCAGGACGGCAAGATCACGGCGGTCGGCCGTGGTCTGGGAACGCCTGACGGTGCCACGGTGCGCAACGTCACAGGCAAGGTCGTCGCCCCTGGATTGGTGGATCTGCACGTGCATCTGCGCGAACCGGGCAACGAAGACGAAGAGACCGTGGCCAGCGGCGCGCGGGCGGCGGCGGCCGGTGGCTTTACGGCCATCTGCGCCATGCCGAACACCGACCCGGTCACGGACAACCAGGCGGCGGTGGGCTTTATCGTCCGGCAATCAGGGCGCGCGGGCCTCGCGCGCGTACATCCCATCGGCGCGGTCTCGATCGGTCAGAAAGGCGAGCGGCTTGCCGAATTCGGTGAGATGGTGAGCGCCGGCGCGGTCGCGGTCTCGGACGACGGGAAGCCCGTGGTCCCGAGTCACCTGATGCGCACCGCGCTCGAATACGCGCGCACCTTCGGCATTCCGGTCGCCGATCATTGCGAGGACCCGACGCTCGCGTCGGGTGGCGTGATGCATGAGGGTCTCGTGTCGACGCGACTCGGCCTCAAGGGCATCCCGTCCGCGGCCGAAGCGATCATGGTTGCGCGCGATGTGTTGCTCGCCGAATTGACCGGCGGGCATGTCCACCTCTGCCACATGTCGACGCGCGGCTCGGTCGCGATCATCCGTGACGCGAAGGACCGGGGCATCCGAGTCACCGCCGAAGTGACGCCGCATCATCTGACGCTGACCGACTACGCCTGCGAAGAGTATGACACGCACGCCAAGATGAATCCGCCGCTGCGTGAGGCTGCCGACGTCGCGGCGTTGCGCGGCGCGCTGAAGGACGGCGTGATCGATTGCATCGCCTCCGATCATGCGCCGCACGCCTACGATGAAAAGGAAGCCGCCTTTGACGACGCGCCGTTCGGCATCGTCGGGCTCGAGACTGCGTTCGCCGTCGCGCACACGGACCTCGTGGGCGGCGGCGTGTTCATGCTACCGGACCTGATCCGGCGCATGAGCACCGAGCCGGCCCGGGTCTTCCACCTACCGGGCGGTACCCTCGCGGCGGGAGCGGTCGCCGACGTGGTCGTTCTGGATCCGGCCGCCAAGTGGACCGTCGATCCCAATGCGTTCCACTCGAAGAGCCGTAACACGCCGTTCACCGGCCGCGCGCTGACCGGCCGCGCGATCCTGACCATCGTCGCGGGCACGATCGTCCACGAGCTATGAACGCGAGCGCGGTAGCCCGGCGCATGGCGCTGTGCTGCCGTCAGCTTGCGGCACACGGTCTGATTGCGGGGCGGGACGGCAATCTCTCGGTTCGTTTAGGGCCGCAACGCGTCCTCGTCACGCCGAGCGGCCAGATCAAGTCGCTGCTGACCGCGGGCGACATGGTGGAGGTCGACCTGGCGGGGAAGCCCCGGTCCCGCGGTCGCCGCAAGCCTACCAGCGAGTTGGACTTACACCTGCGCATTTTGCGGCACCGGCCCGACATCCAGGCCGTGGTGCACGCGCATCCCCCCACCGCCACCGGCTTTGCGGTTGCGGGACAAGAGATTCCGTCCAATTTGTTGCCGGAGCTTATCTTCGTGGTTGGACCGGTCCCGCTGGTGCCCTACGGGAAGTCAGGCACGCCGGAGCTGGGAGACCGGGTCGTGCCGTTCCTCGAAGACACGCAGTGTCACGCGCTGCTGCTCGCCCACCACGGCGCCGTGACGATGGGACAAACTCTCGATGAGGCCTGGATCCGGATGGAGTCACTGGAGCACTCGGCGCGGATCATTGTCGCCGCTCGACGAATCGGACAGCCGAAACCGCTGAGCTTCGATGGCTAGTCGAAGCGGGGGGGGGCCCTCGAAGAGCGCAGCGACCATCCAGCGTCTGCTGGAGGAGCGTCGCCAATACGAGGCGTGGCTCGCGCGCATCACCGCGACCCCCGACTCGGCGCCCGAGCACGTGCGGACGCGGGTGAAGGCCGACTACGAAGCACGACTCAAGGCGGTCACTGAAGAGTTGCGGTCGCACGCCGAAGCTGCGCGCCAGCTCATCGCGCAGCACAAGGACCAACTGCTCGAGCTGCAAAGGAAGGAAAAGGCCGCCGCGGAGCGCTTGGCCGAAACCGAGTTGCGCCATGAAGTCGGCGAGTACGACGAAGCGCAATGGTCCCAGGTGCACAAGGATGCGTTGGCCGACCTCGGCGCGGTGCGCGACGAGCTGCTCGACGTGGAGCGTGACATTACCAGACTCGAAGAGCTCGATTCGCTCGTGAAGGCCAAGCCCGGGCCGCCACCGAAAATACCGCCGGGCACCCCGCCGCCCGCGCCGCCGAAGCGCAAGACGCCGATCGACGAGCTGGCATTTCTGAAGTCGGTGACCGAGGACGAGAAGAACGCGCCCTCACCGCGGCGCGCCAGCGGCGAGCGGTATCAGGTCGATCGGGAAGTGACACCGGACGCTCCACTCGATGCGGACGCCGAGGTCGAAAAGACCCTCAAGTGCCGCGATTGCGGTACGATGAATCTGGCGACGGAGTGGTACTGCGAGAATTGCGGCGGGGAATTGGCCGCGATGTGATTACGACGCTTTTGCTTTGAGCCGCTTCACCAGAGCCGCCAGGCGGGATTTCTGCCGGGCGGCATTGTTTTTGTGGATCAGGCCTTTGCGCGCGGCGCGATCGAGCACGCGGGCGGCAAGCGCATACGCGGCGGCGGCGGCATCGGCAGTAGCGGCGGCGCGCACGTGCTTCAGCGCGGTGCGGAGTGACGAGCGTTGCGCTCGATTGCGAATGGTGCGCGAGCGTGCCTGGCGCATCGCTTTCTTGGCGGATTTGATTTTCGGCATCGCGCGGAAAGTAGGCGGTAAGTTGCGTCGGGTCAAGGCTCTACGTTATCTTAGGCCGTGCGGCTCGAGGATGTCCTCCTACAGATCCCCGTACTCTTGTTTTCGGTCGTGGCGCACGAATACGCCCACGCCGAGGCTGCCTACCGGCAGGGTGACACCACCGCCTACATGCTCGGGCGGCTGACACTCAATCCGCTGAAGCACATCGATCCGTTCATGACGATCATCCTGCCGACAGTGCTGATTCTCAGCCATGCACCGTTTGTCTTCGGCGCGGCGAAACCCGTGCCCGTCAATCCGCGCAACTATCGGCGTTATGTCCGGGGGGACATCATCGTATCGCTCGCGGGAATCGCGACGAACCTCGCGTTGTTCATTCTGAGCGCCATCGTGTACGTGCTTGTGGGACTGCTCGGCGAGGCTTTCGCGTCAGCCGTCCCGACGTTGGCGCTGCTGCAGCATATGATGTTTTGGGGGATGTACCTCAATGTGGTGCTGGCGTGCTTCAATCTGATTCCCATTCCGCCGCTCGACGGCAGTCATGTGCTCAAACAGATCCTGCCGCCGGCCGCGGGCATGCGTTATCGCCAGCTCTACGCGTTCGGGATTGTCCCCATTCTCCTCGTCGTGTGGCTGCTTCCTGGGGTCATCAACGTCTTCATGTGGCCGGGGATGCAGCTCCTGGACATCGCACTCAGACTCGTCTTCCCGTTCCGCTTGGGCTCGTGACGACTCCCATCACTCGAGACTCGGGCGGTAGCGGCTTCGTCGTAGAGCTGGAGAAGTTCTCCGGCCCGCTCGACTTGCTGCTGCATCTGATTCGCGAGGACGAGGTCGACATTACCGACCTCCCGATCGCAAAAATCGCCGATCAGTTCCTCTCGGTCATCCAGGACTTGGGGCTCAATCAGGCGGCGGACTACCTCGAAATGGCGGCCCGGCTGCTCCGCATCAAGGCGCAGATGCTGCTGCCGCGGCGCCTGGGGGACGACGAGTGGGAAGATCCGCGTGCGGAGCTGGTGCGCCGCCTGCTCGAATACCAGCAGATCCGTGAGCTGGTCGACTGGTTCGGGCGGGCGGCCGAGCGCAAAGCGGAGCGCTTTGGTCGCGGCTACGAAGCCCCTCCCGCCGATGCTCCTCCCGCGCCGCTGCAGATCGATCTGAACGATCTGCTGAGCGCCGCGGAGCGGGTGATCTCGCTGATCCCCGAGCCGATGCTGCACCGCGTGGTCCCGCGACCGCTGGATGTCGAAGGCGCAACCGCCCGCATCCAGGCGCTGCTCGAAAAGCACGATACCTTCGGATGGTCCGACGCCGTCGGGGGGGGCCCTCACGCGACGCTTGTCGATGTGCTCTCGACGTTCATCGCGCTGCTCGAGCTGGCCAAGCGCAGCGCGCTCACGCTCTCCCAGTCCGAGCCCTTCGGTCCCATGGTGATCAAGCGTGCAACCCCTCGCGAAGCTGCTTGAAGCCGCGCTGTTTGCGGCGTCGCGCCCGCTGACGCTCGAGGAGCTCATTTCGCTCGAGCCCGAGGCGGGGGAGAGTGCCATCCGCGGTGCACTCGATGAGGTCAGGAGCTCCTACGGCGACGAGCATGGCGTCGAGCTGGTCGAGATCGCGGAGGGGTGGCAGTTCCTGACGCGGCGCGAGTACGCGGAAACGATCGACCGCGCGCAGTTCGCGCTGCGGCCCCGGCGCCTGTCGCCTGCGGCGCTCGAAACACTCGCCATCATCGCGTATCGCCAGCCGGTGGGCCGGCTCGAGGTGGATGAGATTCGCGGCGTCGATTCGGGCGCCGTCATGGATAAGCTCGTGGAGCGCGGCCTGATCGAGGTGGTGACGCGGGGCGAGGGTCTCGGCCGGCCGCTGCTCTACGGCACCACGCCCTCGTTCCTGGAGATTCTCGGACTGAAGGATCTGGAGGACCTGCCGCGGCTCGAGGAGTTGTCGGTCGCCCTCCGGCGCCCAACCCCCGTCGACGAACCCGAATGACCCTGATGCGCCTGCAGCGCGCCATGGCGCGCGCGGGCGTCGCGTCGCGCCGTAAAGCGGAGGATTTGATCCGCGCGGGCCGCGTGCGTGTCGATGGCGAGCAGGCGACGATCGGCATGAGCGTCGATCCCGACGCGCAGCGCATCACGGTGGACGGCCGTGCCGTCCGCGGCGCCACCCGCACCACCTGGATCGCGCTCAATAAGCCCATCGGCTACGTCGTCAGCCGCTCCGATCCTGAGGGGCGGCGCACCGTATTCGGCCTTCTCCCCAAGGTCCCCGGTCTCACGTACGTTGGACGGCTGGATGTCATGACTTCGGGCCTGCTGCTCCTGACGACGGATGGCGCAGCGGCTCACCGGCTCACGCACCCGCGGTACGAGGTACCGCGGACCTATTGGCTCGGCGTACACGGCGCCGAAGTCGCGGCGATCCGGGCCGCTCTGGCGCGGCGGATCGTGATCGAGGGTCGCCCCGTCCGGGTCGTGGAGTCGCGCGTACGCCCCGTCGGCAGGTCGGTCGAAATCGAACTGACGGTCGCCGAAGGGCGGCAGCGCATCGTGCGCCGCATCGCCGAGGCGCTCGGGCTCAAGGTGGAGTGGCTGCATCGCGTTGCATACGGCCCCGTGCGGCTGGGCAAGCTGCCGGAGGGCCAGTGGCGGGACCTTACGCGCCAGGAGATCCAAGCAATCGAGCGACTCCATGGAGCTCGGTGAAGGGAGCACGCATCAAGCGTTGAGCATGGCAATCGATACAGGAGCAGTGGATCGCGCGCTCGGGGCGCTCGGAACGACGTTCCGGCTGACCCGCTTGTATCCGCCGTCGCATCCAGCCGTCGTCGAAGCGATGCGTCAGATCACCAGCGCGCTTCCGGCTCTCGCCGCGCTCGGCACGGTGGAATGGAAGGTCGGGGCCACGGGCCTGCTCTGGCACGGGCAGCATCTCCTGCCGCGCAACACGCAGGTCGCCGAGCTCGCGGGCTTGCTGTTTGCGCGCGGGATTCGCGCGATCCACGTCAATCCGGGCGCCACGCCGGAGCATTGGCTCGCGTTGTTCGGGGTCGCGGTCGGCAACGTGCAGCCGGACGATGCCATACTCGGGCGGATCAGCCTGATGCTCGGCCGCCGCGCCAGCCAGCGACTGTCGGCGTCGCGGGTGCTTGGAGAGGTAGCGACTCCGACGCCGCAGCCGGAGGCACCGGCACCGACCCCGGCTCCCGCAGAGCCGGTATTTCGGCCCGCGCCCGTACACCTGCCGTCCGAGACCGTGACGCCCGCGCGCCCCAGCAGCGTCTTCCGTCCCAACGTGTTACCGCCGGACGTCGAAGCGCGTCGAGCCGTGGTCGCGTTGCAGGCAGCACAGACGCCGGAGGAACAACATGCTATCATCGACCAGCTACGACGGCTGACCCGCGACCTATTGGGCTTGCGTGACATCGCCGCCGTAGCAGAGGTGGTCGCCGGCCTGGATCGGTCGCTGGGGAAGATTCAGGATCCCGCCACTCAGGAAGAGATCGGTGAAGTGGCGGGGGCGCTTGCAGACGAGACTATCGTGCAGCGTATGGTTGTCCGGCTCGGTGAGCCCCGTGTGCCACCGGCTGAGCGCGCGCATCTGGTGCATGCGGTGGGTGCCCTGGGTGCGGTGGCGGCCGGCCTGGTAGTGGATGCGTACCTGCAGGCGGCCCCGGAGCTGCGCGAGGCCTATCGCGCCGCGATGCGCGAAGCAGGCGAGCGCACCACAGAAGCCTTGCAGACCCAGGCGCAGAGTAAGGTTCCCGAGGTGGTTGCGGCGGCAGCGGAGTTTCTCGGGCTGAGCGGGAGCCCTGACGTGGCGCCGCAGCTGATCGAGCTCACGCATCACAAGGACGAACGCGTCCGCGAGGCGGCGCTGCTCGGTCTGGCGGAGCTCGGCGGGCGCGACATCGCGCGCCCGGCAATGCCGGCGCTCAAGGACGAATCGGTGCTCGTGCGGACGGCGGCGGCGCGCGCCATCGCGGCTGCGGGGGACGAGGGTGCCACGACCGTATTGGTGCGGCGGCTGGAGCAGGAGAAAGACGAAGGGGTATTGGCTGCGTTGTTGAAAGCCATTGGACAGCTTGGTGCGAAGGAAGCGCTCGAGGTGCTCGCGCGCTTCGCGGAGCCGGGTGGTAAGCCGCGTCGTACGCCGTTCGTGCGCGCCGCGGCCATCGAAGGCCTGGCGCGACTGGACAGAATGGAGGCTAAGGCTTTGCTCGAACTCTATGCGCGGGACAAGGAGCCGACGGTGAAGCGGGCAGCTGAGGCTTCGCTGCAATGACGACACGCGCGGCGAAGACCAGCGACGCGGTGCTGGCGCAGAGCATCACGCGCGAAGTGGCGAAGCGCGTCGTGGGCCAGGAGGTCATGGTCGAGCGGCTGCTGATTGGCCTGCTCACCGGCGGCCACATCCTGCTCGAGGGCGTCCCGGGGCTCGCGAAGACGCTCGCCGTGCGCACGGTCGGCGAGTGCCTGCGGATCAGCTTCTCGCGGATTCAGTTTACACCCGACTTGCTGCCCGCCGACGTGATCGGCACGATGGTGTTCGATCAGCGCTCGCAGGAGTTCTATCCCAAGAAGGGGCCGCTGTTCGCGAACCTCGTCCTCGCGGACGAAATCAACCGCGCCCCGGCCAAAGTCCAGTCCGCCCTGCTCGAGGCGATGCAGGAAAAGCAGGTGACGATCGGCGGCGAGACGTTCTTTCTGGGCGAGCCGTTCCTGGTTCTCGCGACGCAGAATCCCATCGAACACGAGGGTACGTATCCGCTGCCGGAGGCCCAGCTCGACCGGTTCATGCTCAAGGTGCGCGTCGGGTATCCGTCACGCGATGCCGAGAAAGAGATCGTGGGTCGCATGGCCGGCGGGCGTCCCATCGAGGTGACGCGCGTCGCGGAGGCGGACGATATTCTCGCGGCGCGCAGCGCGATCGCCGAGCTGTTCATGGACCAGAAGGTCGTGGATTACATCGTCGATGCCGTGCGCGCGACGCGCGAGCCACAGTCTGTCGGTCTCCCCGAGCTCAAGCCACTGATCGCGTTCGGTGCTTCGCCGCGCGCGTCGATCTATCTGGCGCAGGCCGCGCGCGCCCATGCGTATCTGCGCGGTCGTGCCTTCGTGGTACCGGAAGACGTCAAGGCGATGGCCTACGACGTGCTGCGCCATCGCGTGCTCCTGACTTTCGAGGCGGAGGCGGAGGATGTCGATGCCGATCAGGTGATCGGACGCATCCTGGAGGCCGTGCGAGTGCCGTGAAGTACGAGGGACCAGAGCGCCGGAGCACCCCAAGGTCGCCAGTGCACGTGCGCCGTCGCACCGTCACTCGCGAGGTCCTCAAGCAGGTCAAAGGGATCGAGCTGCGCGCGCGCAACCTGGTGAACACGCTGTTCACGGGCGAGTACCGGTCGGTCTTCCGCGGCCAGGGAATCGAGTTCGCCGAGGTCCGCGCGTACCAGCAGGGCGACGACTTCCGCGCCATCGACTGGAACGTGTCCGCGCGGATGGGCCATCCGTTCGTCAAAACCTTCATGGAGGAGCGCGAGCTGACGCTGCTCCTCATCGTGGATCAGTCGGGATCGCTCCATTTCGGCCGGCCGTACAGCAAGGCGGGACTCGCGGTCGAGGTCGCGGCCGTGCTGGCCTTGGCCGCTGCGCGGCACAACGACCGGGTGGGAGCGCTGCTGTTCGCCGATACGCCCGAATACGTGGTGCCGCCGGCCAAAGGCCGCGCCCACGCGTTACGCGTCATCCGCGACCTGGTGGCGTTCGCCCCGCGGGGACGCGGCACCAACCTCGCCGGCGCGCTGCGCTACGCCACCAAGCTGCTGCGCCATCGCGCCATCGTCGTGGTGCTCTCGGACTTTCGTGCCGAGGCATGGGAGGAGCCGCTGGGACAGCTCGCGGCGCGGCATGAAGTCGTCGCGATCACCATCGACGATCCGCGAGAGTACGATCTGCCCGATGCGGGATGGGTCGAGCTCGAGGACGCAGAAACGGGACAGCGGATCCTGGTGGACACGAGTCACACCCCCACCCGCACGCGCATCCGCGTTGCTGCCGAGCGCATGCAGCAGGAGCGCAGTCGTAAGCTGGTACAAGCGGGCGTCGATCGCGTGGCATTGCTAACGACCGTACCCTATGGGACCCCGCTGCGTCGCGCCTTCGCAGAGCGGGCCCGGCGCCTCAGCCGATGATCACGTTGCTGCTGCTCCTGGCGCAAACTCAGGGGTGGGTCGCGGCGCCGCACCAGCCCACCGTGGGGGACACGATCAATCTGGAGCGCGCAGTCTTCGCACCCCCAGGTTGGCGTGTCCGCGCCGGCAAGCTGGCGTCGACTTCCGATGCGGAGCCGCTCGGCGATCCGGCGGTCGTCCCGACCGCGACGCCCGGCAACTGGCTCCTGCGCTATGCTGTCGTGGCGTGGACTCCCGGCTCGATAACGCTCGAAATGCCGCCTATCTGGCGGCTCGGACCGGACGGCGGCTCGGATTCTCTCGCGGGAGGCAATGCCACGTTCCGCGTCTCCAGCGTGATTCCCGACAGTGTGAGATCGCCGGCGCCACAGCCATCGCTCGGTCTCCTGCGGCCCGAGCGACTGACCCCGATTCCGGTCAGCGCGGCGGTGGTCCTTGCTGTGGGCGTGCTGCTGGTTCTCGTCGCATGGCGGCGCAGGGCACCACGAGCATTGGCCCAAGGACCTGCCCTGGCCGGTGACGGAGAGGTGTCCGACGCGCGCTGGCTGTCGGCGGGCGAGCCGAAGGCGGTTGCCGCGCGAGCGGCGCATGGGCTGCGTCGCGCGCTGGCGCGCGCCATTCCGGAAGCCCACGAGGCCTTGAGCACGACGGAATGCCTCCAGGCGGTGGAGCGCGTGCGTCCTGACGCGCCACTGCGCGATCTGCGTGAGCTGCTGCTCGCGCTGGATCAGGTGGCGTTCGCGACGGCGCACGGTGTCGAAGTCGCGCCGCTCGCGGCGCGAGCTCGCGCCCTGGCGCGAGAGCTGGGCGCGAGCCGCGGTTCGAACGGCGGTGCCCGGTGACGTTCGCCCGCCCCTGGCTCCTGCTGCTGCTCGCGGCGGTACCGCTCTGGTGGTGGTGGCGGGCGCGGCGACTCACGCGCATGGCCGGTGCGCCGATGAGCGATGTGCGGCCGGCCCTGGGACCGACGGAGCGCCTGTGGATCGCGCGACTGCCCGTATCCCTGCGCTCGCTCTGTTTGGCCGCCTGGATCATCGCCGCCGCCGGGCCGCGGCTTGGCTCGGCGCGCGCCGAGTTGCGCAGCGAAGGGATCTCGATCGTGCTGGCGGTGGACATCTCGAGCAGCATGCTGGCGGAAGATTTTTCACCGTCGAATCGGCTCGATGTCGCGCGCCGTACCGCGACGGAGTTCGTGCGCGCGCGTACGTCGGACCGCATCGGACTCGTCGCGTTCTCTGGAGAGGCGCTCACCCAGGTACCGATCACGACGGACTACCAGGTGCTCGAGGAAGCCATTCGGCAGCTGCGCGTCGGCATCCTGGAGGACGGCACCGCGATCGGGACCGCGATCGCGACGAGCGCGAATCGGCTGCGGCGCGCGCCCGGCAAGAGCAAGGTCGTCGTGCTGCTGACCGATGGTGAAAACAACAAAGGCACGGTCGATCCGCGCACGGCCGCGCAAGCCGCGGCGACGTTCGGGATCAAGATCTACACGATTGGCGTTGGCACCGTGGGGGAGGCGCCGGTTCCGACGGGGCAGGGACCCCTGGGACTGCGTTACGAAACGATGCCCGTGAGGATCGACGAGCAGCTGCTCGGCGACGTTGCGCACACCACCGGCGGCCGCTACTTCCGCGCTACCGACGCCGCCTCGCTCTCGAATATTTTTGGCGAGATCAACCGGCTCGAGAAGACGCCCGTGCAGCATCTCGTGTATCGCCGCTACGAAGAGGCGTATCGCTGGCCGCTGAGTCTGGGACTGCTCGCGCTGGCGCTCGAGGTGGTGGTCGCCGGTACGTTCGCGGTGCGCGTTCCATGATCACGTTCGACGCTCCGATCGTCGTCGCCCTCGCGCCCCTGGTGGGCGGCGCGGTCTGGGCCGCTGCTGCCTGGGCGCGACGCGCGCGCGTGCGCCGGGCGGCTGCCTGGTCCGAGGCTACGGCGCGCGTCGCGCGCACGTCGGGACGCTTCGCCTCGGTTGCCGTGGGGCTTGCCGCGGCCCTGGCGGCCGTGGCGCTGTCGGGACCGCGCTGGGGCGAAGAGCGCATCGTCACCGAAACCCGCGGTCTCAATCTCGTGCTGGCGATCGACATCTCGCGGTCTATGCTGGCGGAGGACGCGAAGCCGAGCCGCCTGGGACGCGCTCTGCGGGAGGCGCGCCGTCTGGTGCAGGATCTGGACGGCGACCGGCTCGGCCTCTCGGTCTTCGCGGGGACGAGCTACATCCTGTCGCCCCTGTCGGTGGATGGCTCGGCGCTCACCCTCTACCTCGACGCGCTCGATCCCGACGTCGCCTCGGAAGGTGGCACGTCGCTCGCCCCGGGACTCGCGCAGGGCATCGATCTGCTGCACGCGAGCCCCGAAATCGCTGACCGCGTGCTGGTGCTGTTCACCGACGGTGAAGCACACGACTCGCTGGAGAAGTCGTTACAGGAAGCGCGGCGCCTGAACGGCCTCGGCATCCACCTGATTCTGGTGGCGGAAGGCAGCCGGCAGCCGGTCAAGATTCCCGTGCGCGATGATCGCGGCGGGTTTGTGAGCTGGCAGCAGGATGAAACCGGCGCGCCCATCGAGACGACTCGCCGCGACGATGTGCTCGGCGTCGTCGCCGACGCGGCCCAGGGAACGATCGTCGCGGCCGAGCTGCCCGATCAGGCAGGGGCTGTGCGTGACCTCGTGGCCTCGTACAAGCGTGCCACCGCCACCGAGAGTCGCACGCAACACGGCCGGCCGCGCGCCTGGATTCCGTTGCTCCTGGCGGCGCTCGTGCTGTCCACACAGACACTGACGCGTCGCACGGCCGCGCTCATCGCGCTCGCATTGTGCTGCGCGCCTCCCCTCTCAGCGCAACGTCGGTCCGCCGCGGAAAAAGCGTGGGACCAGGGGAACGTTCGGGGGGCGGCGGATGCGTATCTCGCCGACTTGAAGGCGCATGAGGACGACGATACGGCGTGGTACAACGCCGGCACGGCGGCCCTGGCCGCGGGCGATCCCACACTGGCGCGCGCCAGTCTGTCGCGCGCGGCGGCGTCGCTCGATCCCGAGCTACGATTCCGCGCGCTCTACAATCTCGGGTTGCTGGCGTTGCTCGCAGCGCGCGTCGACACCGCAAGTCGCGAGGCCCATCTCGCCGATGCGGAGCGCGCGTATCGCGAGGCGTTGTTGCTCAAGCCCCATCACATCCGCGCCAAGTGGAATCTCGAGCTCGTGAATCGTATGCGGAGCTCGGGAGGCGGTCAGTCGAACAAGCCCAACCCGCCGCCGCCCCCCTCCCCGGGGAAGGGTGGAGGGGGCGCGGGGCAGCCGCCTCCCCAACCGCCGCGAGCGCAGGGCGGGTTGAGCGAGGATCAGGCGGATCAGGTGTTGCGCTCCATCGGGCAGGAAGAGCTGCGCACGCGCCGCGATCGCACGGGCCGCACGCGTCGCGCGGCCGCCGCGGGAGTGAAGGACTGGTGATGCTGGCGCTGCTCACTGTGACGGTCTTGTTGCAAGGCGCCGAGGTGACGGCGAGCGTCGATAAGACCCACCTCACGGTGGGCGAAGAGCTGGTGCTCACGGTCCGCGCTCGCTCACGCTCCGCCGATGCGGTGGAAATCATTCTTCCCACGCTGAACGGCTTCGCCGTCATCGGATCGCGCGATATGACGGAGGTCGCGTTCAGCGGCGCCGGTGGATCGGGGGGGGTGGGGGGGGGCTCGATCCGCACGACTGTGCGCGAGCTGCAGCTCCGGGCCCAGCAGCCAGGTGCCCTGCTCATCGGACCGGTGCGCGCGCGGCAGGGACAGAGCGTGGTGGCTACCGATCCGATTCTGATCACGGTGGACAGCGCAGCCAATCAAATCGCGGTCGCGCTCAGTCCATTGGCGCGCGCGCTGCTCGAGACGACTCCGGCGCCTCTATCGCGTCGCGCCGATCGCGTCGCGCTCACGATGCTCGTTCCCAGCGACACGGTGTACGCGGGGCAGCAGGTGGACCTGATTGCGGCGGCGTGGATCCCGCGCGAGCTGCGCGAGCGCATGCGCCGTGCGCCGCTCCTTACCCTCGTCACGCCGGAGGGCGTGTGGGCCTACCCGCCGGCGCCGTCGTCGGGGGTCGCGTTAACGCGTCAGGTCGGCGGTCGCTGGCTCGATCTCTTCATCACACATCAGGTCGTGTTCCCGCTCGCCGCCGGTCGGCTCATCATTCCACCGGCCTCGGTCGAGTACGCGCTGCCGGTCACCTTTTCATTCTTCAGTCGAGAAGAGCGCTACGCGCTGCGCAGCGATTCGATCGCGGTTACCGTGCTGCCGCTGCCGCAATCCGCCGACAATCCCGGCACGAGCGTGGTTGGACAGGGATTGAAGCTCGCCGTGCACCTCGATCCCGCGAGCACCCGTTCGGGCGAGCCGGTCGAGGCCGCCGTGACCGTCGATGGCGTGGGGAACGTCGCGTTGTGGCCGGAGCCCAAGGTGCGGTGGCCGGCGGGATTCCGCGCCTACCCCGCTCAGACCGAGGTGCGGGTCGCGCCGCAGGGCGGCAGGATTGGCGGGAACAAGATCTTCCGGTTCCTCGCGGTCCCCGACTCCGCCGGCAATTTCACGTTGCCGGAGGTGCGGTATCCCTATTTCGACCCCGCGACGGGCCGGTTTGAAATGGCCAGGTCGACGCCACAGGCCCTCGCCGTGGCGCCAGGTGTCGAGCCGCGCGCGGCGCGGCTGCTGCCGGCGCTCATGGCGCGTCGTGGCGAGCTCCCGGCGGACCGTCTCACCCGCGAGCTGGCGTGGGAGGGGTGGCTCGGGGTGCTGTTGCTGCCGCCGGTCTTTGCCGGCCTCGCCCGGCGCCGAAGACGCCGCACACCCGCGCTAAGTGCGGAGCCACCGGGCGCGCACGAGCTCACGCATCTCGGCCGGCTGGAACGCGAGTTTCTTGCCGTGCTCGCCAGTCACGTGTCGGATCCGTTCGCGCGTGACGGCGATGGGCTGGCGCAGGCTCTCCGTGCGGCGGGAGTGGACAGCGCCGTGGCCGATCATGTGAAGCGGCTGCGCGACCGGTTGCGGGCCGCGCGCTATGGCCCGCGTGGACTGGGGGATTCAGCGGAGCTGTCGGCGGAGATCGCGCAGGTGCTCCGCGTCCTGGGCGCGGATGGTCCGAAGGGGTCCAGGCGACCGCACGCGATTCTGGCTTCGATTCTGGTGATCGGGGTGGGATTCGCCGGAGCCGGGCACGTTGTTGCTGTCGACGGGCCAGATCAGTCGCCGAGCGCCGAAGCGTTGTACGAGGCGGGAGCGTTGCGTGTAGCGGCCGACTCGTTTTCCGCGCGCGCGGCGCGCGAGCCCCGCGATCCCGCCCACTGGTTCAATTTGGGTGCGACGCTGTATCGCGCCGGCGCCGACGGCAAGGCGACGGCTGCCTGGACCGTCGCCGCACGGCTCGCACCGCGCGACGCCTCGATTCGTCGCGCCCGCGCGCTCCTACCCCCGCCCGATCTGATGACCGAGCAGCTGTTGCGCGTCGGGTGGGCAACGCCGGGGGAGTGGATCGTGGTGGCAGCCGGGGCCTGGGTAATGCTTTGGTTCACGGTTGCGGTCGGCTCGCGGCGGCGAATCGTCCTGGCCGCCTTTGCCGCCGTGACGGTTGCAGCAATCAGCCTCGGCGCGATCGAGCAGCAGCGCCGTGATCAGCCCGCGGCAGTCGTGGTGACGGAAGCCGCGCCGGTTCGCACAGCGCCTTATGGAGGCGCGAGCGCGGCCGCGACGGTACAAGCAGGCGGTGCGCTCCTCGTGATCGGGAGCTACGGTCCCTGGCGCGAAGTGCGGCGCAAGGATGGGATTCACGGCTGGGTCCTCAACACGGAGATTGCGGCGTTGTGAGCTTGCTGGCGCGCGCCCGCGTGCAGGTCCTCACCGATCAAGTCGCCGACCAGATCGCGGCCGGCGAGGTCGTCGAGCGGCCCGGATCAGTGGTCAAGGAGCTCGTCGAGAACGCCCTCGATGCGGGCGCGCGCGCCGTGCGCGTCGAGCTCGAGGATGGCGGGAAGGTATTGATCCGCGTGAGCGACGACGGCTCGGGGATGGATCGCGAAGACGCCCGGCTCGCGTTGCAGCGCCACGCGACGAGCAAGATTCGCACGGCCGTCGATCTCATCGGCGTTGGAACGTTCGGTTTTCGCGGCGAAGCACTCCCCGCGATCGCATCCGTCTCGCGCTTCGAGCTCGAGACCGCAGAAGACCACGGCGATGCCGCCACTCGGCTGCGCGTCACGGGTGGCAAGCTCGAGGCGACCGAAGAGACGGCGCGGCAGCGCGGCACCACGGTGACGGTGCGCGGGCTCTTTTACAACACGCCGGCGCGGCGGAAATTCCTGCGTGCCTCCACCACCGAGACGCGTGCCGCGGTCGAGGCCGTCACGGTGTTGGCGCTCACGCGGCCCGACGTCGCCTTCTCCGTCACGAACGACGGGCGCGTGTTGGTCGATTGCCAGCCCGCCAACCGGCTGATCGACCGCGTGCGGGCGCTGTGGGGCGCCGAGCTGGCCGAGACCCTGCTCGAGGTGTCGCATCGCGCCGGCCCGCTCGAGGTGAGCGGGCTCGTGCAGCGCCCCGCGCAGGCGCGTCCTGCCGGCCGCAAAGGCTACGTCTTCGTCCGCGGCCGGCCGATCCGTGATCCGTTCATTCTGCGCGCCGCCGAGGCGGGGTACCGCTCGACGATCGCGCCGGGCGACCGGCCGTCGCTCTTGCTGTTTCTCGACCTCCCCGGCGATGCCGTGGACGTCAACGTCCACCCCGCCAAGCTCGAAGCGCGGTTCCGGGACAAGTTTTTCGTGGAGAAGGTGGTGGCGGAGGCGGTGCGTGAAGCGCTGGCGCCGCTGGAGGCCGCGGCTCCGTTCAGTGCGCCAGGGCAGGGGTCAGGTGTTTGGTTTCAGGGGCAGTCGGATTCGGGCTCCGCACATCCCGGAATGCCTCTCGAACTCTTCCGCACCGACGCCCTGACAGCTGACCCCAAACACCTGGCGCCACCGCTGCTGCAGGTCTTCCAAACCTTCATCCTCTTCCAGACCGACCAGGGCATCGCGATTGTCGATCAGCACTCGGCGCATGAGCGCGTGCTCTACG
Source organism: Gemmatimonadota bacterium (assembly GCA_003221895.1). Classification (GTDB taxonomy): domain Bacteria; phylum Gemmatimonadota; class Gemmatimonadetes; order Gemmatimonadales; family GWC2-71-9; genus 20CM-2-65-7. The sequence goes on from QHUJ01000134.1 coordinate 19,833, forward strand.
AAGACGTGATGCGCCAGCTCGGCGGCGATGGCGCAACCGCGCAACGGCTGCTCCTGCCGCTGACGCTCGATTTCGAGCCCGCAGAGCTCGATGCCATCGAGGCGCATCGCGAATTGCTGGAGCGTATCGGCTACGAAATGGAGCCCTTCTCGGGGCGGAGCATCGTGGTGCACACGGCGCCGAATCCGCATCCCAGGTTCGAAGCCGCACGCTGCCTGCAGGAGCTGGTCGCCGATCTCGCCGGGGGCCGGTTCGGCGGATGGCAGAATCGGCTCGAACGATTCGCGGCCACCTTCGCGTGTCGCGCGGCGATCAAGGCCGGTCAGGGGCTCGATGGCGATGAGATGCGTCAGCTCATCGTCCGGCTGCTCACGGCCACATTGCCGGCGCATGACGTGCACGGCCGGCCCTCGATGGTCCAGCTTCCCAAGGAAGAACTTGAACGCCGGTTCGGCCGCACCTAACACCGAACATCTAACACCTGTAGTTGTAGGCCCCACCGGCGTCGGGAAAACCGCCGTCGCGGTCGCCCTGGCATCCCTCACCCCGATCACCGTCATCTCGGCCGATGCGCGCCAGGTGTACCGGGGCCTCGACATCGGCACTGCCAAACCCGACCACGACACGGTGACACGCGTGCCGCATCGCGGCCTGGATCTCATCGATCCGGGCGAGCGTTACAGCGCGGGACGATTCGCGCGCGACGCCGCGGGATGGGTCGCGGAAGCCCGGGCCACCGGACGCGCGCCCGTCGTCGTGGGCGGAACTGGCCTGTACATCCGCGCGTTGGCGGAGGGCCTGTTCCGCGAACCGCCGTTCGATCCGGCGCGACGCGAGCAGCTGCGCCTTTGGTCCGAGGGGCTCCCGGGCGCCGACCTGGCCCGTTGGGCTGGGCGGCTCGATCCCCAGTTTCTGGGCGGAGGGCGCCAACGCGCGGCGCGGGCAGTGGAGGTGGCGCTGCTGACGGGACAGGCGCTCTCGTGGTGGCAACGCGAGGCGCGCGAGAGCGGAACACTACATCCCTGGTACATTCAGCTCACCGTACCGCGCGCGGTGTTGCAACGCCGGCTCGCGGCGCGGGTGGACGACATGTTGCGAGCGGGTCTTGTGTCCGAGGTGCAGCGCGCGCTGGCGACGGGTGTGGCGCCGGATGCGCCGGGACTCGATGGGATCGGATATCGGGACGTCGTGAGCATGCTCCAAGGCCAACTGCCGGAGGCAGCGCTCCGAGACGCGATCTTGGTGTCCACGCGGCGCTATGCGAAGCGCCAGGACACGTGGTTCCGGCATCAGTTGCGCCAAGCTCAGGTCTGGACGATCGACGCGACTGAGAAGCCAGCGATTCTCGCTGGAACGATTTTCGAGCGATGGGGATCGATGACCACGCACCACGCACCACGTACCACGCACAGCACGTGAGAATCGGCATCACGTGTTACCCGACCTACGGCGGCTCCGGCGCCGTGGCCACCGAGCTCGGTCTGGAGCTCGCGCGGCGCGGCCATGACATCCACTTCATCTCGTACGCCAGTCCATTCCGGCTCCGCGGGTTCGCCGAGCGGGTCACGTTCCACGAAGTCACGCAGCTCGAGTACCCGCTGTTCGAGCAATCGTCGCCCTACGCGCTGGCGCTCGCGGTGAAACAGCACGAAGTCGCCAAACGCGAGCAGCTCGATTTGATGCACGCGCACTACGCGATTCCCCATGCCGCGACGGCGTGGCTCGCCAAGCAGATGCTCGAGCATGAAGGGCTGCACCTCAAGATCGTCACGACCTTGCACGGCACCGACATCACGCTGGTTGGTCAGGACCCGTCGTACTACACGCTCACGAAGTTCTCCATCGAACAGTCCGATGCCGTAACCGCCGTTTCCGCCTACTTACGTGACGAGACGTATCGGGCATTCGGCTGCGGCGACTGCGATGTGCGGGTGATTCCGAACTTCGTGTCGAGCGCCGACTATTTCCCCCCCCCGGCGGTGGACGACTCCTATCGCAAACGCCTCGCGCCAAAGGGGCATCGCGTCCTGGTGCACGTGTCGAACTTCCGGCCGGTGAAGCGCGTCGGCGACGTGGTGCAGATCTTCGCCGGCGTGCGGAAACAGCTTCCCGCGACCCTCGTGCTCGTGGGTGACGGTCCCGACCGTGATCTCGCCGAGCATGAGGTCGATGGGCTCGGCCTGCGCAAAGACGTGCGCTTTCTGGGAAAGGTCGAAAACGTGGGCGACGTGCTGCGCGGCGCCGACCTTTTCCTCCTCCCTTCGGCGACCGAATCGTTCGGGCTGGCGGCGCTCGAAGCGATGGCGTGCTCCGTGCCGGTGATCGCCAGCGACGCCGGCGGAATCCCCGAAGTGGTGCGGAGCGGCGAAACCGGATACCTGGCCCCACCCGGCGATGTGGCGACGATGTCGCAGCGCGCGCTGCAGGTGTTGCAGGACCCTGCCGAGCACGAGCGCCTGAAACGCAACGCCGCCGCGCGGGCGCTCGAGTTCTCTGCTGATCGCGTCGTCCCCCGTTACGAAAAGCTGTATGAGGAAGTCCTGGCGTAATGACCCGATCGCTGCTGCGGCTCGTGCGCGGGCCCAACCTGCTGATAGCCGCGGCGGGGGTGTTCGCGGGCGGCTGGATCGCGCTGCGCGCGATCGGCTTTCCTAAAGAGCTCCTGTTTGCCGCAATCTCAGGTGTGGCGATCGGGGCGGTGGGGAACACCTGGAACGACCTGCGTGACGTCGCGGCCGACCGGGTGAATCGGCCTGGAACGCGACCCCTCGTGGCCGGGCAGGTTGCGCGCGGCACTGCGGATTTGATCGTCTTCTCGGGAACCTTGGTGGCGATCGCGTTCGCTGGGCTCGTCAGTGGCTGGCAGGTCCTCGCCGCCCTTGCCGCCCTTGCCGTCATGTTCCTGTACTCACCGCTGCTCAAGCCAACACTGCTGGTGGGAAACCTGGCTGTCGCCGTCGTCGCCGGGTCGCCGCCCCTGTATGGCGCGCTCGCGGTTTGGGTTCCAGCGGCCGGGGTGGTACCATGGGTGCTGGCCGCGTGGCTGCACCTGGTCCGTGAAGTCGTCAAGGATGTCGAAGACGAACCCGGCGACCGCGCGATCGGCCGCCGCACGCTGCCCATCGTCGTGGGCCGGCGGCCCGCGCTCGTCGTCGCGGCGGGCGTCGGTCTCCTCTTTATCCCCGCGAGCCTGCTGCTGCCGCGGAATGCCGGGTACGGGGGCGCGTATTTTCTGATCGCGCTGCTCGCGCAAATGGCTGTGCTCATCGCAGCGACGTGGATGCTCCTCGGCCGAGTGGAGCGCGTGAGCGCGTTCCTCAAAGCCGCCATGGTCATTGGGCTCGCCGCGCTCGTCGCGGGAAAGGTCGCATGAATCTCTGGCAAGGCATCTTGCTCGGCCTGGTGCAAGGGCTGACGGAGTTTCTTCCGGTGTCGAGCTCGGGGCATCTGTCATTGCTGCGCGCTCTGACGGGCCTGCATCTGACGGACGAGACGTTCGTGTTCGTTGCGGTGACGCTCCACGTCGCCACCCTGTGCTCCGTGCTGGTCGTGTACGGGCGGCGACTCCTGCAAATCGTGGTCGGCACGCTGCGCGGCAATCCCGGCGAGCGCCGGTACGCTGTGCTCCTCGTCGTGGGCACGGTTCCCGGCGCGCTCCTGGGCGCGCTATTTCACGAACGGTTCGAGCAAGCGTTTGGGTCGCTGCTGTTCATCGGCGGCGCGTTCATCGTGACGGGGCTGATACTGTGGTCTACGCGCTGGGCCAAGGTGAAGCCAGAGCCGCTGACGGTGGGTGGTGCGCTGCAGATCGGGCTGGCGCAGGCCGTCGCCATTTTTCCGGGAATCTCGCGGTCCGGATCGACCGTCAGCGCCGCGCTGTGGCGGGGGCTGGCCCCGGTGGAAGCGGCGGAATTCAGCTTTCTGCTCGCGGTGATCATTATCGCGGGGAGCGGCGTCTTCGAGGCGCGACATGCGATGACGAACATCGCTGCGGTCGGCGGCGTAGTGCCGCTGATCGCGAGCTTCGTGCTTGCGTTCGCGAGCGGTATCTGGGCGATTCGATTTCTTGTGGCCATGCTGCGTCGTGGCCGCTTCCATGCATTCGCGCCGTACTGTTTCGCCGTCGGTCTCTTCACCCTCGGCTACGTGCTGTGGCACGGCTAGACGACATTCCCGCAGCGGTGCTGGCACGACGCTGGGGCGTCCCGCAGTGCGGCGTCTTTCGCACGCTTCCATCGAGTCTCGACGCCATTCACGATCTCGGCGGGCAGCAGTCGCCGTCCGGGACCGTTGTGCTTGCGGAAGAGCAGACGGCGGGGCGGGGACGCGACGGCCGTGCCTGGCGGTCGCCGCTCGGCGGCGTGTGGCTCGGCATGTTGCTGCGGCCACCGGTCCCAGCCGCGGGTGTCCTGGCATTGCGAATCGGGCTCGTACTGGCCGATGTGGTGGAAGAGGTGCTGGGCATTCGTCCGACAGCGATCTCGGGTCCGCGCGCCGGTCTCAAATGGCCGAACGACGTGCTGGTGGACGAGCGAAAAGCCGCGGGCATTCTGTGCGAAGGCCGGTGGCAGGGTGATGTGCTGCAATGGCTGGCAGTCGGCATCGGCATCAACGTGGCGAATGAGATTCCCGCCGAGCTCGCCGACCGGGCCGCTGCACTGCGCGAGTTTCGACCGGACGTCCGTCGGGTTGATGTTCTCGACCGGCTGGTCCCGGCGTTAGTCCGGCTCACGGCGCACGGCGCACAGCTCACGGACTTTGAATGCGCCGCCTTCGCCCGGCGGGATTGGCTGCGTGGCCGCCAGATTCGCACACCGCTTGCAGGGAGGGCAGCGGGGATCCGGCCCGACGGGGCACTGCTGGTCGACACCGGCGCCGGGACCACGATGGTGCGCGAGGGCCACGTAGAGCTATCTTAGCCGCCCCATGCTCCTCGCGATCGACATCGGCAACACCGAGACGACCGTCGGGCTGTTCGCGGGAGACCGCCTCGCAGGCCACTGGCGGTTACACTCGACCCCACACCGCACCCCGGACGAATGGGCGTCCGTTTTCACCGCGCATCTGACCCAGGCGGGTCATTCCACGCAGGAGATCCGCGCGGCGATCGTCGCGTCGGTCGCCCCTCCCATCACGCAGAGCCTCTGCGAGGGTGTAGAGTCGGCCACGACGCGCCAGCCGGTACTCGTGGACGCGCGGTCCAAACTCCCCATCGTGCTGGACGTCGATGAGCCGCTGACGGTCGGTGCCGATCGCATCGTCAACACGCTGGCCGCGTCGCACCTCTTCAAGAAGGACACGATTGTCGTGGACTTCGGTACCGCGACGACGTTCGATTGTATCACCGGCGATGGACGCTTCATCGGCGGCGTCATCATGCCCGGCGTGCGCACGGCGTCCGACGAGCTGGTCCGCAGAACTTCGAAGCTTCCCGCGACAGAGCTGACGCTGCCGACGCACGCCATCGGACGCCGCACCGAGGACTGCATCCGCGTCGGCGTGCTGTGGGGGACGGCGGACGCCGTCGACGGCCTGGTCCGCCGCATCACCGCCGAGTGGCCGACCAAGACGAAGCCCATGACGATTGCCACCGGTGGGCTTGCGGGTCTCGTCGCGCCGCTCTGCAATTCCATCGAATCCGTGCAACCCGACCTCACGCTGGTCGGATTGCGGATCGCGGCGGCGGCGCTCGGACTCCGGTGGTGAGTCCCGCGATCGCCCCTCCGGACGCCCGCACGCTCAATGCATGGCGCCGGTGGGGGTATCGGCTCTTGCCGGGGGATCTCTTTTCATATGTCCTGCACATGCGTCCCGCCGAATGGCCCATCATGGCGGGCCATACGCTGCTCGGGTATGTGCTGGCGGTGGGCGTTGGCGGCGTGCTGCACGGCCAGCAGCTGGCCGAGGCGCTCCGCGCTCTCGTGATCTGGGTGGTGTTCCTGAACGGCGGTACGCTCGCCATCAACAGTGTGTTCGACCGCGACGAAGGGGACATCGGCTATCTCAATGCGCCGCCTCCGTTGCCTCGCTACCTGTTGCACGTCAGCCTTGCACTGCTCCTCGGCGGGCAATTGCTCGCGCTCACGTTGCCGGCGGGCTTTCAGATCGCGTACGCGATCTGCTTCGTGCTGTCGCTGCTGTACTCCGTACCGCCATTTCGCTTCAAAGCGGTCGCCGGGGTGGACTGGCTGATCAACATGTGGGGGTTCGGCACGCTCACACCGTACGCAGCCTGGGCAGCGACCGGCCGGCCGCTGGACGTAGGGTATGGCCTAATCCTGTTGGCCTTCTGTCCGCTGTTCGCGGGCCTCTATCCGCTTACCCAACTGTATCAATTCGAGGAGGACCGGCGCCGCGGCGATCGCACGCTGGCACTGATTCTCGGTATGCGGCTGAGCCTCCGGGTGGCGACCGTCTGCACCGTGCTTGCATTTGCGCTGCTCACCTCCGCGGCAGTCCTGCTCGATGTCGGCACCAAGGGGTATGCGATCGTCGTGCCGCTCGTGCTGTGGCTGATGGTGCTGGTGCCGTGGCTGTTGCGGCACGATCACTGGAGTCCGGCGCAGCACCAGCGCGGGATGTATCGGGCGCTGGCGGCGTGGGCAGTGACCGATCTCACGGTCCTGTTTGTGTTTGCCACCTAGAGTGCGGCATTTAGATTAGCATTCACGGGCCTAAGCCACACCCTTCAAGGGTGAATACCAATACACGAGGAGCTCTCTTCACATGACAGCAGGCACCACGGCTCCCTCCACCGCTGTCGATCGTTCGGAATTCCGGCATATCCTGCTGAGCGGAACGTGGGTCGGTCTGATCACAGCACTGTCAGTCATCGTCTTCCTCCTTGTCGCGCGGTTGCCCCTCCCTGCCATTGTCGCAGCGCTCATTGAAACGGTCATCGTGCTGGCGGCGGGTGTCGCTGTGACGTTCCTGCCGGGTTCCTTTGCGGCTGCTCGCACCACGCAGGGCATCGCCAGCGCGGCAGCGATCGGTCTGTGGGGGACAGTTGTGTTCATGGCGGTGGACATCATCCTGCTGCGGCCGTTCCACGCTTACCCGTGGACGTGGGACGCGGTAGGGGGTGGCAGCACCTGGTGGTACCTGCCGATCTGGTGGATGCTGGGGACTCTGCTCGCCTGGCTGGGGGCGCTGGTGACCGCAGGTCGCGTGGCTCGCGGCGGAGATCCGTCGATTCGCGCGCTCTCGATTCCATTACTCTCCGGCGGCGTGGGAGTTGCACTGGGCTTGGGGCTCAGCGGGCTCGTATATATGCCGGTCGCGGGGGGGGCGGGGTTCGCCCTCACGCTGATCGTATTCGCCCTCGTCGTCATCGCTCGGAAAGGGTAGGAGTCGCGCAACGTGCCGCGGTGGTTCGCGCATTTTCTGTTGATTGTCGGGTGGCTGCTCACCCCGATCTGGGCGTGGGCGGCATCGCACGTAGGGCTCTGGATCGGCGCGTTGGTGGCGCTGCGTCTCGATAACCCGATTGCGATGCTCGCCATTGCCGGTTCGGGCGCGTTCCTGCTGGGCTTCGCGGTGCTGTGGACCTGGATCCGGTTCATGCGCCACCTGCCGCATCTGCTCTCGCATCACATGGCGCCCCGTGAGAGCGTGCCGGAGGCTTCGGCGACCACCGCGGTGGCATCGGTCGCACCGATGGTCTCGAGGACCTCCAAGGAGCACACTGCGATTGCGGCCGCGGACTGACCGCGCCCTCGTCGTTGTCGTAGCCCTGGCGACAGCATCTCCGCTGTACGGCCAACACAGCGGTCGGGATATCGATTTCCTGTTCGGTCGCTGGTACCAGGGCAATCAATCGAGAAGCTACGAGTTGAGAACCGACGCGCCGCTCTCGGGGATTTTTTCGCATGGCCTCGCCGCGCAAGTCCTGATTCACGACAGTCTCGGTCGTAACCGCGCCTTCTATGGAGCAGGCTGGCAGCTGCACGCGCTGCGACATCGCTCCACCTTCGGACCATACGCCGTCGCCGGCGTTTCGCTCGGTCTCTCGACGGATACGACAGCTCAGGATCTGGCCGCTCTCTGGACGATCGGCGGGGGCCTCGAATGGCGTCCCGCGTCAGGGGTAGCGTTCGGATTGGAGAGCGTGTACCGCCTGCAAGACGTGGGACCGCGAGGCTTCTGGCGGACCTCCCCCGATAGGCGCGATGGCGTGGCGGCAGCCATCGGCCTCTCGCTGGCGATCGGCCCGAGCCGCTCCGGTCGCAGCGGGAGCATGCGGGAGCCACCGCCTGAGCCACCCCGCGACATCGCCGGAAATGCGGCGGACGTCGTCCGCAGCGCTCTAGCGGTGCTGGGTACACCGTACGTCTGGGGCGGAACGGCCGCGAACGGATTCGATTGCTCGGGCCTCGTGCAGTGGGCGTACGGCCAACACGGCATTCGCTTGCCGAGGATGAGCCGAGATCAGGCGAGCTCAGGCGCCCTGGTGACGCCAGCGCTCGAAGCTCTGCATCCCGGGGATATCTTGCTCTTCGCGGCCCAACCCGGTGGCGGCGTGAGCCATGTCGGCATGTACGTCGGGGACCAGACGTTCATTCACAGCTCGAATAACGGCGTGAAGCTGTCCCGGCTCGTCGCTCAGGATGCCGACGGGCAGTGGTGGGTGACGCGATGGGTGGGAGCGCGGCGAGTTATCGAATGACGGTCTCACGTCGGCACATCGACCTGACGATGGGGTGTCGACGCGCCGTCCTGCCGACGTGTATCGCCTGGGTGCTGGCCTGCGGCGCGTCCCGGGTGCCCCCGACCCTCCGCGGCTACGATATCCTCGTCGCCGGGCAGGACTCCCAAAGCGTCGAGCTCGCCCACGCGATGAAGGGACTCGGCTACCATGTGCGGCAGAACGTAAAGGGGGGGAGTCGTCCGACTGCCGCCCTCATCCATTTCCTCTATGCCGAGCCCGGGCCGGTGCAGCCGACCTGGCTCCATCTCCGTCTTGCGGACACGCGCTCGGGGTTGATCGTCGGGGTTGCGGCGATACAGCTCGATTCCGCACTGCGGACGCCCCACGCCCGGGCAGTTGCCGCGGTGCAAGCCATTTCGGCCCCTTGACAGGTCGGTGTCCCACCGGTGAAATTCTCGCCTGTCGTCAATTAGCACTCACCGCCCGTGAGTGCTAACGGCTAATCAATTCAAAGAGTTATGGAGGTTCGAGCACCATGCCAGCAGCAACCAAGACGACCCAGAAGTACAAGGTCTATCCGTTGGCTGATCGCGTCGCGATCCGGCCCATGGAGGAGACCGAGACGATGAAAGGTGGGCTGTACATCCCCGACACCGCCAAAGAGAAGCCGATCCAGGGCGAAATCATCGCCGTCGGACCCGGCCGCCGCGAGAAGGGTGAGACGATCCCCATGGAGCTGAAAGTTGGGGACCGGGTCATCTACGGGAAGTACAGTGGCACGCAGGTCGAGTTGGACAACGAAGAGATCATCCTGATCAAGGAAGCCGACGTCATCGCGAAGCTCGCGTAAGCATTCTTCGGGAGGAAGCACAGACATGGCAGCCAAGTATTTGGAGTTCAGCACCGAGGCCCGGGCCCGCCTGAAGCGTGGCGTGGATCAGCTGGCCGACGCGGTGAAAGTGACGCTCGGCCCCAAGGGCCGGAATGTCGTCATCGACAAGAAGTTCGGCAGCCCGACCGTCACCAAGGACGGCGTCACTGTCGCGAAGGAAGTCGAGCTCGACGACGAGATCGAGAACATGGGCGCTCAGATGGTGAAGGAAGTGGCGACCAAGACCTCCGACCTCGCCGGCGACGGCACCACGACGGCCACGGTACTCGCGCAGGCGATCTACCGTGAGGGCCTCAAGTCCGTTACGGCCGGCGCGAATCCGATGGCGCTGAAGCGCGGCATCGAGAACGCCGTCGAGACCGTCGTCACCGAGCTGAAGAAGATTTCGGTGCCGACCTCGGGGCGGAAAGACATCAAGCAGGTCGCCACGATTTCCGCCAACGGCGACGCTGAGATCGGCGACAAGATCGCCGACGCGATGGATAAGGTCGGTAAGGACGGCGTGATCACGGTCGAGGAAGCCAAGAGCCTCGAGACCACGCTGGAGACCGTAGACGGGATGCAGTTCGATCGCGGCTACCTCTCGCCCTACTTCATCACCGATCCCGAGAAGATGGAGTGCACGATCGAGGATGCCTACATCCTCATCTACGACAAGAAGGTCTCGACGATGAAGGACCTCCTGCCCGTGCTCGAGAAGGTGGCACAGTCAGGCCGGCCGTTGCTGATCGTTGCCGAGGACGTCGAAGGGGAGGCGCTGGCGACGCTCGTCGTCAACAAGCTCCGCGGCACGCTGAAGGTCTGCGCCGTCAAGGCGCCGGGCTTCGGTGACCGCCGCAAGGAGATGCTGCGCGACATCGCCATTCTCACCGGTGGCCAGGTGATTTCGGAGGAGCTGGGTCTCAAGCTCGAGAACACCACGCTCAACGATCTCGGCCGCGCCAAGCGCGTCATCGTGGATAAGGACAACACCACGCTCGTAGACGGCAAGGGCAAGGACGACCAGATCGAGGGCCGCAAGGCGGAGATCAAGGCCCAGATCGAGAAGTCCACGTCCGATTATGACAAGGAAAAGCTCCAGGAGCGGCTGGCGAAGCTCGCCGGCGGCGTCGCTGTGCTGAACGTGGGTGCCGCCACCGAGACCGAAATGAAGGAGAAGAAGGCCCGTGTCGAGGACGCGCTGCACGCGACCCGCGCGGCGGTCGAGGAGGGCATCGTGCCGGGCGGCGGTGTGGCGCTGCTCTGGTGTCAGAAGTCGCTGGACAAGACCAAGGGTCACGATGACGATGAGAAGACCGGCATCGAGATCGTGCGCCGGGCCCTCGAGGAGCCGATCCGCATCATCGCCCAGAACGCGGGCGCGGAAGGCGCGATCGTGGTCGGCAAGGTGAAGGAGTCGAAGGACAAGAACTTCGGCTACAACGCCCAGACCGATAAGTTCGAGGATCTGGTCGCGGCCGGCGTTATCGACCCGACCAAGGTCACCCGGACCGCTTTACAGAATGCCGCATCCATCGCGAGCCTGCTCCTGACGACCGAGTGCGTCGTGGTGGAGAAAAAGGAGAAGGAAAAGGCTCCGCCGATGCCGGGCGGCGGCATGGGTGGAATGTACTAAAGGCTAGGCGTCTAGACGTTTAGACGGCTAGGAGAAACCCTAGGCTCCCCCTCGTGTGAGGTTCCGCACGGGGGGAGCACTATTTTGGGGGGCCATGACTGCCCCGTCGGAAAAGGCCGCCCTCTCGCGAGAGCTGGCGGACTTCTTGATCGAACTCTCGATCGCCCTCCATAAGCACACGATGTACCCGGAGGGGCATCCGTCGCTGGCCCCCGCCGCCGGCGGCGTCGTGCGTCGCGCCGAGCATCTCTTCGAAGGCCGCACCACCGTCGCCCTCGGCGTCGCCCGACAGCAACTCGTCATCGAAGGTGTTGCCACCGACACCAAGAACCCCCTCCTTGCCGAACTCGCCGGTCGGTTGCATCGCCACCATCTCGGCGCGGTGACGTTTCACCGCGGTCTGCGGGTGAGCGAGGTCGCTGAGGTGCTGAAGTCGCTGTCGGTCGAGGCCGAGCGGAGCGGCGAGCCACTCGGGCTGGGTCCGCCCGAGCATTTACGCGCGTGGGAGCACATCCGCCTGTACCCAATCACCTACGAGCGTCTCGAGTTGTTGCAGGAGGATGATCAACCTCCTCCAGCCGACGACAAGGGCGACAAGGACCGGGCGCTCCGCGGCACGCAGCTGTGGGTCGGACTGGCGCGCGCGGCGCTGACGGCCGAGGCGATCGAGGGAGGGGCGGGGGGGACGGGGGATGACGGTCCGCCGCCGGCCACCGAGCCGAGCCTCATCGCCAAGGCGATCGACGAGCATCCGAAGAGCGCGGGGTACGATCAGGTGATCGTCGGGTACCTGCTGCAAATCGCGGATGAGCTGAAGACCGCGGGCGGCGCGGAAGCGGTCGCCCTGCGGCGGCGCACATCGAAGCTCGTGGGTGCGCTCCAGCCGGGCACGCTGCGGCGGCTCATCGACATGGGCGGCGACAACGCCCAGCGCTTCAAGTTCGCCATTGATGCGACGCACGGCCTCGCGGTGGACGCGGTGCTCGACATCGTACGCGCGATGGCCGATGCTGCCCACAAGACCGTTTCGGATCCGCTCGTGCGACTGCTGTCGAAGCTCGCGCAGCACGCGGAGCAGGGACCGGCGGAAGCCCGTCTTCAGGCCGACGAGGCGCTGCGCGACCAGGTGCGCGATCTGCTGCGGGATTGGTCGCTCGAGGATCCCAATCCCGAGGCGTACGGGCAGGCGCTCCAGAAGATGGCCGCTGCGTCGCCGGCCAACGCCTCGCCCGGCGATGCCAGACAGGTCGCCGAGCCGCTGCGAATTGTGCAAACGGCGGTCGAGACGGGTGGCATGGGATTCAGCGCGTGGCGCGCGGTCGAACGACTGGTGGCCGAACGGCACGTGGGCGAGCTGATCGACATGCTCGACGAGTCGGCCGATGGGTCCCGCCCGCCGCTGCGCGCTGACATCGCGCCGCTGTGGACGCGCGTGACGTCCCCTGACATCGTGCGACAGCTCGCGAACACCGAGCCGCCCGATTTCGTGACGCTCGACCGCATGCTGCCGCGGCTGCCGGTCGACTCGTTCGAGCCATTGCTCGATGTGCTGGGTGCCTCGGAATCCCGCACCACCCGCCGGGGATTGCTCGATCGCCTGACGCGCGCGCCACGCGAGCTGGGGCCGATCGTCGCGGCGCGGCTCGCTGGCCAAATCCCGTGGTATGTGATCCGGAACCTGCTGCTCATCCTCGACGGCCTGCCGGAATTGCCCCAGGGGTTCTCCTCCACGGCATTCACCGCGCACGAGGACGCGCGTGTGCGGCGGGAGGCGTTGAAGGTGTCTCTCAAGGTGCCCGCCGAGCGCGAGCGCGCGCTGCTCGTCGCCCTGCGTGATGCCGATCCACGCACGGTGAGACTGGCCCTCACCACGGCACTCGACGACTGCCCGCCGTCGGCACTGCCACTGATCACGCAACTGGTCCGCGACGAGTCCGTCATTCCGGAGCTCCGCGTGCTCGCGATAAAGGTCCTCGGGCGCGTGGGGAACACCGCGGCCCTGAACGCGCTCCTGCAGCTCGTCGATGGCGGGACGAGTTGGCTCGGCCGTCCGAAGCTCGCCAATCGATCCCTCGAGTTTCTTGCCGCGCTGATGGCGCTCGCGGCCGGCTGGCGCAACGACGTCCGTGTCGGCGCACTGCTCGCGCTGGCGGCCACGTCCAACGATCCGGACGTGCGCAACGCGGCCCTGGCAGGCAAAGGCTCGCGCGCCACCAGTGCGGTGAAGCGATGAGCGGCGATCCAGCCAAGTTCCTCAGCGCGTTCGCGCAGGCGCTCGCCGCGATGGCGTTGTACCGCGATGGGCATCCCGCGCGGGAGCGCGCGGTCGACATCGCGTACCAGCATGTGCAGGACCTCCAGGCCGACACACCGCGCCCATTGTTCACATTCCTCGGCGACGAGGTCGTGTTCGGGCACCTGCCGTTGCGAGAGCTGAAGGCGTGGGACTGGGGCAAGCGGCTGGCCCAGGCCGGTATTCAGCGCCTCGAGTTCGAGGACCAGGTGGACCGCGAAGACTTTGAGGGCTTCCTCGAGGAAGTGCTCGCCCGCCTGACGCTGTCGGCGATCAGCACCGAGGCGCGGCAGATGCGCCGCAGCAACATTCGCTTTGGCGCCGTCGGACTGAAGGGCGAGACCGAGTTTCCGCTCGAGGCGCTGCCGACCGCCACCATTAGTTTCGCACTCGATGAGGAGGTCGATACGGTCCGCTGGCTGCAGCGCGAGGTGCAGAACGGCGGCGAGGTGCACCTGGCCGAAGCCGAAGCGGTCGTGCGCTCACTCGCGGTCGCCATGCACGGCGACCGGCAGATCATGCTGCCGCTCTTGCAGCTCAAGGAATTCGATCAGTACACCACGACGCACTCGATGAATGTCGCGGTCCTCTCGATGGCGTTCGCGGAGTACCTCGGCCTGTCGGCGAGCGACGTGCGCGCGTTCGGGATTTCCGGGCTGCTGCACGACCTTGGGAAGGTCAAGATTCCTCTGGATATCCTGACCAAGCCCGGAAAGCTCACGGATGAGGAGCGCGCGCTCATGAACGAGCACCCGGTAGCGGGTGCGCGGATGCTGCTCGAGATGGATAAGGATCTCGACCTCGCCGTCATCGTCGCCTACGAGCACCACATCATGATCAACGGCGGCGGTTATCCGGTGCTGCACTACGCGCGCGACTGTCACCCGGCGAGCAAGCTCGTGCATGTGTGCGACGTCTACGACGCGTTGCGGACGAGGCGCCCGTACCGCGAAGCGTGGTCCTTCGAAAAGACACTCGGCTATCTGGGCGAGCGGAGCGGATTGGAGTTCGATCCGGAGCTCAGTACTGCGTTTACGCGGATGATGCGGCAATGGGAGCGGCAGGTGACGGTGCTTACAGATGATGGCTCGGCGGTTGGACCGGGTGCCAATTCGCCCCGGGCCTGACTAAAATTGGGTCCATGGCGCGGCTGTGGACCATGGCGGCAATGACCCTGGTGGCGGCACAGGCGCCGGTGAAGCTCACCGGTGACTGGCAGGCGCGCGCGGGCGACGAAATCCGGCATATCATGGTGCGCAGCGACAGCTCGGCGCAGTTCGGCTCCGACCTGGCGCGCTGGCGCATCGTGGGTGACAGCCTCTGGATCACGCTGGGCGACGGAGTGTGGCAGGTCTACGGGATGAAGCTGTCCGGCGAGAAGCTCACGATCAGCGGTGGCGATCTGGAGAAGCCGGTGACGTTGAAACGCGTCGGACCGCCAACCGCGCGTCCGGACAGTCTCACGATCCCCGACGCACCACCCGCGAATCAACGGGCCTGGTAGACCTCACCCCCGTTCCCCCTCTCCACGTTGTGGAGAGGGGGTCAGGGGGTGAGGTCACTTCAATTCAGTAGCCGCCGCCAACCGCCACCCGACCTCTTTTTTCTCAAATCGCATCGCAAACCGCCGCCGGTCCACGCGCAGCGCTCCTCCGCGCGCCGGCACGTATTGGAACGTCGCACGCACGTTTCCGTTCGCGGTGTTGCCCTGCGGTTTTAGATCTTCGATGGTGAGCTTTGCAGTGATCTGCGTCCACTCGCGGAAAAACTGCTCCCACCGCGTCCGCTCCTCCTCCGTGAGACTCGGGTAGAGCACTTTGATGTTGGCGATGCGCCGGCTCGCCAGCGCCCGGGCCAGATCGGATAGGAGGACGTCGATCGCTCCGGGCGTGTCGGGCGGCTGAGCGCTCGGCGGGGCGATGCCGACATCGATGCCGATCTGCTCCGCGCTCTGCGCGGCGATCTTGGCGAGGGTGAAGTCCTGCTCACGGTACAGCGATTCGGCCCGCGCCAGGATGATTCCAGCGTCCGCCGCCGCGCGACCCGTCGGAATCGCCTGCACCACGGGCCCGACCCGCTGCACCATCCGCTGCGCTTCGCGATCCATCGTCCGCGCTTCGTCACGCGCGCGCGCGTACTGGCGCGCCGCCTCGACATAGCCGCCCAATGCGCGGGATTGATCACCGGCCCGCAGCGCCTGATCGGAAGCCTCGAACATCGTCTCGCCGAGAATCCAGCCGGGAACGTTGTTTTTCCGTGCTCCGGCATTGACGGCCCGGTCGTGTGCCGCGATTGCCGAGTCGCGTCGCACCGTGACCGCCAGCGAAACCGGTGCGGCATCGGGAGGCGCGGGTGGAGGAGTCACGAGACCGGTCGCGGGCGCCGGCGCTGCTGCCGCGGGCGGCGCCACCACGCCGCCACTGGTGTCCGGCGCCGGCTGGCTCGGCGCGTAGATCAACAGGATGACCACGGCGGCGAGTGCGCCGAGGACTCCCACCCGCCACTTCATCGGCGCGTAGGTGATGAGCTTCAGCACGGGCTTCGGCAGCGGGGTCCACCGTCCCAGGGGCTGGGTCGCTTCGTCGTCCGCGCCGGAAAGCGCCGAGCGAATTCCCTGCAGCGACGCCAGCATTTGACCGGCGGACTCGTAGCGCTCGTGCGGGACCTTGTTCATCGCCTTGGCGACCACGCGCTCGAGCGCGGCCGGAATGGACGGCGCCACCGTTCGCAGGGGACGGGGCTCGGTCGTGAGGACTTGATAGAGCACGCCGTGCACCGACTCCGCTTCGAATGGCCGCTGATAGCTCAGCAGCTCGTAGAGCAGACAGCCGACGGAGAAGACATCGGTCGCCGCCGTGATGGCGCCGTTGGTGATCTGCTCGGGCGCCATATAGGTCGGCGTGCCGACGATCGCGCCAGAGCCGGTCGCATCGGCTTTCTGCAGGCGCGCGATGCCGAAGTCCATGATCTTCACGCGGCCGTCCGGCATCACGCGGATGTTCGATGGTTTCACATCGCGGTGGATGACGCCGCGCTGGTGGGCGAAGTGCAGCCCCGCCAGCACTTCGATGGTGATGTCGAGCTTGCGTTCGAGCGCGAGCGGATCGCGCAGCGCGATCATGTCCGAGAGATCACGCCCTTCGACCAGCTCCATCGCGATGAAAGGCTGGCCCTCGGATTCGCCGAGGTCATAGACGGTGACGATGTTGGCGTGTTGGAGCGCGCCCGCGGCGCGCGCTTCGCGGACGAACCGCTCCTGCATGTCCTGGGTTTTTCGGAAACTTGAGCTGAGCAGCTTCAACGCCACGTAGCGCCGCAGCTCGGTGTCGTAGGCCTTCCACACGATGCCCATGGCGCCTTCGCCGAGGAGCTGATGCAGCTCGTACTTGCCGAGCCGCCGGTAGCGCTGCTGCGCGTCGCTCACTGGACCAGCCAGTCGTAAGCGCGGATCAGGAAGGACTTCATCGAATCGCTCACTTCCACGTGGCGGCGTGGAAATACCCGTTCGACCACCGAGAGAAACTTCTGCTGCGTCATCCGCTCCGATGTGGAGCCTCCCCAGGCGAAGGGCGCGACGTACTTGGGTGCTCGGACACCATCGAAGACGCTGGCGCCCGCACCGACGACGGCACCGGCGGGCAGCAGCGTTCCGATGGCTGTCTTGGCGTGGTCGCCGAAGAGACTACCCAGAAACTGCTGTCCGGTTTCCAACGTCGTTCCCGCCACCTCCGAACGCACCGGCCCATACGTGTTCTTCAGGTTCGACGTAGTGGTCCCGGCCCCGAGATTGACCCACCGTCCCAGCACCGAATGGCCCACAAACCCTTCATGGGACTTGTTGCTGTACCCCAGGATGACGGTCGTCGACATCTCGCCCCGGATGACGCACCACGGGCCGATGGCAGAAATCCGGATGGGACCTCCCACCACGCGAGTGTTTGCACCCACCCACACGGGGCCCTCGAGGCGCGTACCGCTGCGCACTTCGACGCCGCTCTCGAGAACGACCGGTCCATTGCGGGTGTCGAAGATGACTCCCGGTTCGATCGCTGCCTCGCGCAGCGAGATCCACGCGGGGTCGCCGATTACCGTGCTTCCTTTCGGGACCGGATCGGAATCGCCGAGCAGTTTGAGGACATCTTCGCGAAGCAGCTGCTCGAGACAACCGATGAGGTCGTACACGCCGTGCAGCAGCACACCCTCGACACTTACTGCCCGGGCGTTGGAGAGCGGGCCGTTCCAGGTGGTGCCCGCCGGCACCGACCAGCCGACGGTGATGCCGTCATGCGTCAGCCGCGCCGGCGCGTCGGGCAGGGGGCCGGCCAGGCCGCGCGGCGCGAACGTCGATGATCCGATCACCGCGGGCCCGCTGACGGGCCGCCGCGCTTCGACGCGCGGCACACCGGGCTCAGGGAATCCGGTGAGATGGGGGAGCGCGAAGATTGCGGTCGCCTCCACGCCGACGAACGTCTCCCACCGCTCGCGCACGAGATGAGCGCCCGCGCGCAGTTCGGACAACGGCCGGATGCCGGCGAACGGCGCCCACGCCGGTCCGGGATCCGGATCGAGCAGATACAGGGAGTGAGTGCTCGGTGCCGGAGGGCTCACAGGCGTTGCACCAGCGCTTTGAGCTGCTCGGACTGACCCGTCGGCATCACCAGCGTACGGCCATTGGCGCGGACGACAACGGTATTCCTGATGCCGGCGACCGCGATATGATCGTCCTCGGCCCACACGACGGAATTGCGCACGTCCTCGCCCACCGTGACGTTGCCGACGATCACATTGCCATGCGCGTCGCGGTTGCGAATGCGGAGCAGGGCATCCCACGAGCCGATGTCGTCCCAGGGAAACGTGCCGCGCACGACGGCAAGCCGGGTCGTGCGCTCGAGCACTGCGACATCGACGGCGACGGGTTTGACGGCCGAGAAAAACCGCTCGGCATCACCGCTCGAGAGCGCGGGCCAGCCCGCGGCGAGCTCGGTTGCATAGGCGGCCGTCTCGCCGAGAAACCGCGCGACGCCCCAGGCAAAGAGCCCGCTGTTCCACAGCGCGCCGCGTTGGCGCAGCAACGCGGCCCGCGCGTGGCTCGGTTTTTCGACGAACCGCTTCACTTTGTAGGCTTCGCCGCTCGGTTTCCCCGGCACGATGTACCCGTAGCCGGTCTCGTTCCGCGTGGGCTTTACTCCCACGGTGACCAGGACATCCTGCTCGGCGGCGACCGCGAGCGCGCTGGACGCAGCGGCGCGGAAGGCCACGTCGTCTCCGACCGCCCAGTCCGCATGGAGTGAGAGCATCTGGCCCCCGGGATCCTGCTTCGATACCCAATTCGCGGCCCACGCGAGGGCGGGGGCGGTGGAGGCTGCCCGCGGCTCGGCGAAGATGTTTCGCTTCGGCACCGCCGCCACTGTGGCCGCGACGGCATCGACCAGCGCCGGACCCGTGAGCACCAGGATGCGCTCGGGCGGCACCAGCCCGCGCAGCCGCCCGACGGCCTGGGCGAGGAGCGGGCGATCGCCGGTCAGTGCCAGCAGCTGCTTGGGCCGCTCCGGCGTCGACAACGGCCAGAACCGCGTGCCCGAGCCGCCGGCAAGAATCGCCGCCCACGTGCTCACTGCGGCTCGCCTCGTTGCTCTTCGGCATCGCCGAACATCACGGCGATGCGGTGGGTGAGCTTGGTGGGGCTGAACGGCTTGGTGACCAGGGCGGCGCCGAGGCGCCGCGCTTCGCGCAGGATCCTTTCCTCTCCTTCTGCGGTGATGACGAGCACCGGGAGCTGTGCCGTGCCGCCCTGCTGGCGGAGGTCGCGGAGCAGATCGAGCCCCGAGCCGTCGGGAAGATGGAGATCGAGCAGCAATCCGTCGGTCGACGGCCTGGCGCGCAACGCGCTGCGTGCTTCGTCGAGTGTTCGCGCGAAGCTGACGCTATAGCCGAGCTGCTCGAGCAAGGGACGCAGTACCAGCCCGATGTGCGGCTCGTCATCCACAACGAGGAGATGTCGCGCCGACGTGGCCAACGGCTGTCCGCCTAGAGCAGGCCGGCGATGGCCGTGCGGTGGCGGCGGAGATCGAACAGTAGGGCGCCAACGTTCGTCGCGGGCTGCACCAGCACGACCAACAGGGCGTCGGCGTGGAGGACGGCGACGACCGCGAGGCCGCGGCTGAACTCGAGCACGGCCGTGGTAAAGTCGCCCCGCCCTCCCGCATCGCCGAACTGCGCCATGTGTTTGAGGGCTGTGGGGAGCATGGCCGCCACGCTTTCTGCGTCAACGCCGTTTGCAACGCGCGAATCGATGGGCAGTCCATCGCGGCCCACCACCACGACGGCGTCCACGCCACTCGAGCGGCTCAGCGCTTCGACCACATCGCGGATGGTCGCCATAAGGGCGCCAACGTAGGTTTTGGGATAATCGAAGTCAAGCAGCCACTATGGGTTGACCCACTCGAACGCGGCCCTGTAACTTGTCCAGCACTTCCATGCGATCTCTGCTCATTCTCCGGGCCGCTGTGGCAGCCGCGCTCGTCGTCGTTGCGTGCGGGCCCGATGTCACCGGCCTGCTGCCGGCGATCTATCCCAATCGGACGGATACCGTTTCGGTCTACGCGTTGACGGGGACACCGGTCTCGACTCCCTCTGCGTACTTGATCGTCGGTCGCCAGGTCGTGCGGACCGATCAGAACTCGTCGTTCGATGTCGCGTTCGACATCGACTCGAGTGGTCACGCCGTGATCATGCCCACGGGGGCGATGAAACTGGGGCGGCAGTCGGGCGTGCAGGTGACCACCACCCTCTTCGACTCTGTGAAAACGGCGCCCTCGAGTGGCTATCAGATCGACAGCGCCGTGGTGCTGAGCGTGAATTCGGTCGCGATTCTGCACTCCCGTGCAGTGCAGTGCTCGTCCGACCTGTCGCCGGTTCACAACTACTTCGCGAAGCTGCACGTGCTGGATATCGACACGACATCCGGTCCTAACGGGCGCCGGATCCAGTTGGAAGTCCTCACCGACATCAACTGCGGGTATCGCGGGCTCGAACCAGGCCTGCCGAAGCACTAATACGTGATCGACCTGAAGTTGTTGCGCGCCTCGCCCGGTCAGGTGCGAGCGGCGCTCGCCCGTCGCGGGGATGCGTCGCTCGTGCGCCTGCTCGACGAGATCGAGGCCCTCGACATGAAGCGGCGCACGCTGACGGCGCAGCTCGACACCCTGAAGGCGGAGCGCAACGACGCGGCGAAAGCCGATGCGCTCGTTGCGAAGTCGCAGGGCGGGCTGCCGGAAGCGACCACTGTCCAGCGCCGGAAGTTGGGTGAGCGGATCGCCGCGCTGGAATCGGAGCTGAAGCAGATCGAGGCCACGCTCGAAGCGAAAGCGTTGTTCGTCCCGAACCTGCCGCTGCCGGACGTGCCCGATGAGCAAACGACGCTGCGGAGCTGGGGCACGCCCGCGCCGAAGGGCGGCCAACCGCACTGGGAGATCGCGGAAAAACTCGGCATCCTCGACCTGCCTGCGGGCGCCAAGCTCGCGGGTTCGGGATTCACGGTCCTGCGGGGCATGGGAGCTCGGCTGGCGCGCGCCTTGATCAACTTCATGATCGATTTGCACACGAAAGAGCACGGGTACATCGAGGTCGCACCGCCGCTGCTGGTGCGGCGCGAGGTGATGACCGGAACCGGCCAGCTGCCCAAGTTCGAAGACGACGTCTACCGCACCACCGACGATCTCTTTTTGATCCCGACGGCGGAAGTGCCGGTCACGAATCTGCACCGCGATGAGATCATCGATCGCCCGTTGCCGCTCGGATACGTGGCCTACACGCCGTGCTTCCGGCGCGAGGCCGGCGCCGCGGGGAAGGACACGCGCGGATTGCTGCGCGTCCATCAGTTCGACAAAGTCGAGCTGGTACGGTTTTGCCGCGCACCCGATTCGCCGGCTGAGCACGAGAAGCTCACGGGCCACGCCGAAGAGGTGCTGCGGCGCCTGGAGCTGCCGTACCGCGTGGCGGTGCTGCCCGCCAACGATTTCGGGTTCGCCGCCGGCAAGACCTATGATCTCGAGGCCTGGGCCCCCGGCGTGGGCCAGTGGCTCGAAGTCTCGAGCTCCAGCACATTCACCGATTTTCAGGCGCGCCGCGCGAACATTCGCTGCCGGCCGCGGCCGGGAGAAAAGCCGGAGTTCGTGCACACGCTCAACGCGTCCGGCGTGGCGCTGCCTCGCACCATCGCGGCCTTGCTCGAGACGCATCAGCAACCCGACGGCTCGGTGATTCTGCCGCCGGCGTTGGTGCCGTATGCCGGCACTGACCGGCTTGCCTAGAGGAGCGTTGCGCCGCGCGGGCCCGCCCGCGCTCATCGCGACCGCGCTGCTGTTCGGGGTGCTCTCCGTCGGCTACGCGTGGATCGTCGCCCGCCACCTCCGCAGTGACGCGCGCGACACGAGCCGCATGCTCGGCCATGTCTTCGCGGGACTGAATGATCCGCGCGAGGGCGCGGCGGCCGACGCTCTCCTCGCGCTCGCCGATCAAGTGCGGCACCTCGGCATCCCGATCGCCGTGACGGACGCCAGTGGCCGGATCACCGCCCTCGACAATGCGCCCTTCGGTCCTGACGCGAGCGAAGCGCAGCAGCGGGAGTGGATCGCCGAGCTCGACCGGATCAACGAGCCGCTGATCCAGCCCGGCGTGGGAACGATCCACTACGGCGCGCTGCCGGCGGCGCGCGCGTTCACCGGGCTCGCCATCCTCCAGGGCATGATGTTCCTGTGTCTCATCCTCCTGGCGGTGTGGGCGATGCGCGAGCGCGTGAGCGCGGCGCGCGACCGGTTGTGGGTGGCCATGGCGCGTGAGTCGGCGCACCAGCTCGGCACGCCGCTCATGAGTCTCACGGGGTGGATTGATTACCTGCGGGAGAATCCCGGTACGCCCGGCAGCGAGCTCGTCCCCCATCTTGAAGCGGACGCGGAACGACTCGAGCGTGTCGCCAAACGGTTCGAGCGCATCGGCAGGCCGGCACGACGCGAGTCGGTCGGCCTGGGCACCATCGCCGAGCGGGTCGTGGCGTATTTCCGGCCACGCCTTCCGACCCTGGCCCACTCGGTCACCATGACGCTCACGTCACCGGGGACGGGACCGACCGCGACGGGAGATCCCGTGCTCATCGAATGGGCGCTCGAGGTCGTCGTGAAGAATGCGGTGGACGCCTTGAGCGGGCGCGGCGGACGGATCGACGTCGAGGTCGAAGCCACCGGCTCGGTGGGGCGGGTGAGCGTGCGCGACGACGGTCCCGGTGTCGCAGCCCACCTGCAAACACAGCTGTTCGAGCCGGGTGTCTCCAGCAAGACGGGCGGCTGGGGCATCGGGCTGGCGCTGGCACGCCGCATCGTGGAACAGCAACACGGGGGCCGCGTGTCCTATCACCCGGGAGAGCAAGGTCGAGGGTCGGTGTTTGTGCTGGAATTGCCGCTCGCGTCATGACGCTGCCGTTAAATCCCGCGCAACGCGAGGCCGTCGAGTATCCGGAGGGACCGCTCCTCGTGCTCGCCGGGGCGGGGTCGGGCAAGACCCGAGTCCTGACGGCGCGGATCGCCCACCTCATCACGCAGCACAGCGTCCCGGCGCAGCGCATCTTCGCGGTCACCTTCACGAACAAGGCTGCCGGCGAGATGCGCACGCGCGTCGCCCAGCTCCTGGGGAGCGATCCGCGCGGCCTGTGGATCGGCACGTTCCATTCGTTGTCCGCCCGGCTGCTGCGCCGCGAGGCACCGCTGCTAGGCTTCGGGCCCAACTTCACGATCTACGACGCTGACGACTCCGAGGCGCTCGTCAAACGCCTGCTCGAGGCGAAGCAGCTGTCGCCCAAGGCCTATCCGCCCCGCTCGGTGCACTCGGTCATCTCGGGCGCCAAGAATCGCATGGTCCTGCCTGAGGAGTTGGGGGCCCAGGCCGACACGCCGCTCGTGAGAGTCGCGGCGGACATCTACGCGTCGCTCGTCCCGGCCTTGAAGCAGGCCAATGCGATGGACTTCGATGATCTGCTGGTGCACCCCCTTACGCTGTTCCGCGAGCATCCCGAGCGCCTGGCGTACTGGCAGGATCGATTTCAGCACGTGCTGGTCGACGAATTCCAGGACACGAATGCGGCCCAGTACCTCCTGGTGAAGCAGCTCGCCCAGCGGCACCGCAATCTCTGTGTGGTGGGCGACGACGATCAGGCGATCTATGGTTGGCGGGGTGCCGACGTGCGGCACATGCTGACGTTTCAAAGCGATTTTCCGGGCACCAAGCTCGTGCGGCTGGAGCAGAACTACCGTTCGACGCAGGTCATCCTGGACGCGGCGAACGGCATCATCGCGGAGAATAAGACCCGCCTTGGCAAGACGCTCTTCACTGAAAAGAAAGGGGGCGCCCCCGTCGTCCTGCTCTCAGCCGCCGATGAGCGTGACGAGGCTGAATGGCTGGCGAACGAGTACGCTCGCCGCGTCGCCGAGGGGGACGTGGCCTACGACGAAATGGCCATCCTCTACCGGACCAACGCCCAGTCGCGCCCGCTGGAAGAAGCGTTGCGCTTCCGTGGCATCCCCTACCGGCTGATCGGGGCCATCAGCTTCTACGAGCGCCGGGAAGTGAAGGATCTGCTGGCGTACCTGCGGCTGGTGGCGAATCCGGCCGATGACGAGGCCTTTCTCCGCGTCGTGAATACACCGCGCCGAGGTATCGGTGACGCATCGCTGGCCGTCCTGGGGCGAGCGGCGACGATATGGCAGAAGCCCCTGCTCGAAACGGCGCGCGCCGCCGATCGGGTGAGTGACCTCCGGCCGAACGTGCGCCAGGCGCTCATCGGCGTGGCCGAGCTGCTCGGCCGGCTGCGGGAGGCAGTGGGGCAGGCGGATCCCGCCACTGCGCTGGAGACTGTGCTCGCGACTACCGGCTACGAGCAGCATCTCGCCGAAGAGGGCGCCGAGGGGCTGGAGCGCATCGAGAACGTGCGGGAGCTGGTGGCGGGAGCCGCTGCGTGGGCGGAGGTCCAGGATCCCGAGTCGATGGAGACGCTGATCGGCAGCCCGGTCGAGCGCTATCTCACCCAGGCGGCGCTGATCACGCCGGCGGACGAAGATCGCGACGTACCGGGCGTCACGCTGACCACGACGCACATGGCGAAGGGACTCGAGTGGCCCACCGTCACGCTCGCCGGGTTGGAGGACGGGTTGTTCCCGCTCGCGCGCGCGGCGGAGAATCCGGGTGGTGTCGAAGAGGAGCGACGACTCTGTTACGTGGGTCTCACGCGCGCGCGAGAAAAGTTGTATCTCTCATGGGCGCGCACGCGTTATCGCAACGGCCGGCTGGAGCTCGCCCAGCCCTCGCGCTTCCTCGACGCGCTGCCACCGCAGGTGGTCGAGGAACGGAGTACGACGCCGTCGTGGCAACCCGCGATGCGGGCTCCACAGCCGCCGCGGCTGCGCGGCGCGTCGGCGCGACGATTGCCGGCGGACCTCGGATT
This sequence comes from Gemmatimonadota bacterium, assembly GCA_003221895.1. Classification (GTDB taxonomy): domain Bacteria; phylum Gemmatimonadota; class Gemmatimonadetes; order Gemmatimonadales; family GWC2-71-9; genus 20CM-2-65-7. The sequence continues at coordinate 44,771 of QHUJ01000134.1, forward strand.
TCCCGAAGACGTCTCGCAGGACGCGCCGCGCTACGTGAAAGGCGAACGGGTGCGCCACCGCAAGTTCGGCGGGGGCATCGTGCGCGCCGTGTCAGGTGAAGGACGCGACCTGCGCGTCAGTGTGGACTTCGACGATCCGGATATCGGCACCAAGCAGCTGCTTGTGGCGTACGCCGGCCTCGAGCGTGATTGGGAAGGAGACAGTGCATGAGTGTGACGCGGGACGAAGTGCTCCGTATCGCGCGGCTCGCGGAGCTGGAAGTGGATGAGGAGACGTTGCCGGAATTATCGGAGCAGATGTCGCGTATTCTCGATTACGTCGCGCAGCTCAGCGCGGTGCCCGCTAACGGGACGGTCAAGATATTCGTCCCCGGTCCGGACGCGATTCGCTTCCGCACGGATGAAGTGAGTCCGTGGCCGCTGGCGTTCGGCCCCGCGGAATTCGCGCCCGCGTTCAAAGAAGGGTTCTTCGTCGTCCCACGGCTGGATCAATTCGAGTGAGCGACGCCAAAGCGATCGCGGACCGCCTGACGAAGGTCAGGCGCCTCAACGCGCTGCTCACTCCTTCCAAAGATCTTCGCAAGTCGCTCACCGCGCAGGCCGCCGCGGCCCGCCCAACCGGCGTCTTGTACGGCATGCCGGTCGCCGTGAAGGACAACATCTGCACGCTGGAATTCACGACCAGCTGCGGCTCCCGCATTCTCGAAGGCTATCGCTCGCCGTACGAAGCGACCGCCGTCGCGAAGCTCAAAGCCGCGGGCGCATTGATCGCGGGGAAGACGAACTGCGACGAGTTCGCCATGGGCTCGTCCACGGAGCATTCGGCCTACGGGCGCGTGATCCATCCGCTCGACAAGGCGCGCGTGCCCGGTGGATCGTCCGGCGGCTCGGCGGCGCTCGTCGGCTCCGGCGCGATTCCCGCGGCGCTCGGCTCCGAAACAGGCGGGTCGGTGCGGCAGCCGGCGTCGTTCTGTGGCGTCGTCGGCATCAAGCCCACCTATGGCCGCGTGTCCCGCTACGGTCTGGTGGCGTTCGGATCGTCGCTCGATCAAATCGGCGTATTCGGGCGCAGCGTGCACGACGCCGCGCGCGTCCTGTCGGTCATCAGCGGTCGCGATCCGCGTGACTCGACGTGTGAAGATCGCGATCCACTGCGGTTGCCCACCGTGCCGGAATCGCTCCAGGGCTTCGTCATCGGGCTGCCGCGTGAATACTTCCCGCCCGAGCTCGACCCAGGCGTGCGGCGCGCCTGCGAGCGCGCCGTCCGATTCCTGAAAGAGCAGGGCGCGGCGATCCGTGAGGTCTCGCTGCCGCATACGGCCTATGCCGTGCCGACCTACTATGTCCTCGCTCCTGCCGAGGCGTCGTCGAACCTGGCGCGCTACGACGGCGTCCGGTACGGCCCGCGGTTCAACGGCGCGGCGGATTTGCGCTCGTTGTACCGCTCGACCCGCGGTCAGGGATTCGGGCCGGAAGTGCGGCGTCGCATTCTGGTCGGGACGTACGTGTTGTCGGCCGGGTATTATGACGCGTACTATCGCCGGGCGCAGCAGATGCGCGCGCTGATTGCTCAGGATTTCCGCAACGTGTTCGACCGCGGCGTGGATCTCCTCTTCACTCCGACGACGCCCACGCCGGCGTTCAAAGCGGGCGAGAAGCTCGGCGACCCCATTGCGATGTATTTGTCGGACATCTTCACGGTGACGGCCAATCTCGCGGGACTGCCGGCGATGACGCTTCCCATTGGCCGGGTCAAAGGGCTGCCGATCGGTGGGCAGCTGATTGGCCAGGCGTTTCTCGAAGACGAAATGATCGAGGCGGCGTACGCGCTGGAGCGCGTGGTGCCCGCGACGGACGAGGCGTAATGGCGTCCGGTTGGGAAACGGTGATCGGTCTCGAGACGCACGTACAGCTCCGCACGAAGTCGAAAATGTTCTGCGGCTGCTCGACAGCGTTCGGCGCTCCGCCCAACACGCAGGTGTGCCCGGTGTGTCTCGGATTGCCCGGTGCGTTGCCGGTGCCCAATGGCGAAGCCATCCGGCTGGCCGTGCGCGCCGCGCTGGCGCTCGGGTGCACGGTGCACCCCAAGAGCGTGCTCGCGCGCAAGAACTACTTCTATCCCGATCTGCCGAAGGGCTATCAGATATCGCAGCACGACCAGCCGCTCGCGACCAGCGGCACCCTTTCCTTTATCTCTCCCGAGCGCGGGGGAGTGAGCGCTGGCATCATCCGGCTGCATGTCGAGGAAGACGCCGGCAAATCGATTCACGACCGCTTCCCCAAGGCGACGGCGGTCGATCTCAATCGCTCGGGTGTGCCGCTGATCGAGATCGTGAGCGCCCCCGATCTCCGCTCACCCGCGGAGGCCAGGGCGTATCTGCTGACCCTGAAGCAGCAGCTCGAGTACCTCGGGATTTCCGACTGCGACATGGAGAAGGGCAGTTTGCGGGTGGATGCGAACGTCTCGGTGCGGCGCGCCGGTGCGACAGAGCTGAACACGCGCACCGAGGTCAAAAACATCAATTCGTTTGCGTTCGTCGAAAAGGCGTTGACCGTCGAGCGGGATCGCCAGATCGCGGTCGTCGAGTCGGGCGGGGCGGTGATGCAGCAGACGATGCTCTACGACTCCAAGGAGAACGCCGTTCGGCCGCAGCGGACGAAAGAGGAAAGCCACGACTATCGGTATTTCCCGGAGCCCGACCTGCCCCCGCTCGTCCTCACGCCCGAGTTTGTCGCCGAGCAGCAGAGCGACTTGCCGGAGCTCCCCTCGGCCAAACGCGACCGGTTCGCGGCGCAGTACGCCCTGAGTCGCGAGCATGCCGCGGTACTGACGGCGAGTCGCGCGGTGGCCGAATACTACGAAAGCGTCGTGCATGCCGGCGCGGAGGCGCAGGCTGCGGCGAACTGGGTGATGACGGAGGCGCTCGCCGACGCCGGGGATCACCAGGAACAGCTGCGCGTGCCGCCGGCGGCGCTGGCGCAAATCGTCGCGCTCGTGAAAGGCGGCACGCTGAGCCATCAAGCCGCCAAGCGGGTGTTCGCTGAAGTCGCGGCGAAGGGCGGCGATCCCCGCACGGTGGCTGAAGCACTGGGCCTGGTACAGGTCGCCGACACCAATGTGCTGGCGGGGTGGGTCAGCGACGTGCTCGGCGCGCACGCGACCGAAGTCGCGCGCTACAGGAGCGGCGAAACGAAGCTGATGGGGTTTCTGCTGGGCCAGGTGATGCGGGCGTCGAGAGGGAAGGCCGATCCCAAACTCGCCCAGCGGGTGCTCGAAGAGAAGCTGGCGTCGGCCCCTTAGCCGTCGCGCCAGGGACGCTGCGCGCGCGACTGCGTCCAGTAGTCGAGCGACGGCGTCGGAAGTCCGAAGTGCTGTTGCGCGGTATCCTCCAGCCGCTCCGGCTCCTGCCGGCCACCCTCGCGCAATGCCTGCCGCCGCATCCGCTTCGCCAGGCCGAGCGCCTTCTCGCCCGCCGGGTCGAGCCGCCGGGCCGGGGCATCCGTAGCATCGGCGCCCAGCGTCTCCATGACGTACTCGAACGCCACCGCCATGTGGCGCTCGATATCGGAGTCGGCCAGGTCCCAGCGGCTCGTCCCCGCGATCACCTGAAACACCCACTGCCAGCTCTGACTCTCGGTGAGGTGGACCATCCCGCGGAACAGACGGCGGTTGGTGCGCACGCTGAACAATGTGGGTGAGAGAATGGCGTCGAGATGCTCGTCGCTGGCGGCGTGATCCTTCAAGATGACGTCGCGTGCCTCGCGCGCGTAGGCATCGCCGAGGTGCGTCTCGAAGCGGCTTTCCCAGTACGAGTGGCCGAGCGACACGGTGCTCGAGGTGAGCACGAGCTGCCGCGGCACGAAGAAGTTGTGCGCGATCGTGTCGGCGGCGAGATGCGACAGATACCCCAGCCCGAAGGCGCGCAGCGGATCACTCGGCGCGAGATCGAGGATCTCCTGCCCGACGTGCCAGGCATGGCAGTGCCGGCCCACCGGCGCGTACTTCTTCGCCATCGAGGTGTCGGCGGCGATGTTGCCGTACAGGAAATCGTAGGGGAAGGCGCGCAGCAGATCCGTAATCATGGTCGGCAGCTGGTGCAGGTTCGCGAGCACCGATTCGCCGAGAAAGATGTGCGTCCCCGGGGTCCACGCGTGCGCCACGCCGGGGAAGAGCACGAGCGCGAGCAGGGCGAGTCCCAACGCCACGCCTAGGGTCTTCACTGTCGCTTCTTGCGCTTCAATAGCTTGCGGCCGAAGCGCCACACCGACAGGCCACGCCGCACGTCGCGCATCGTGGCGGCCGCATCGATCGCCGTCTCTTCGAGCTCTTCCTGCATGACCTCAGCCAATGAGTCCAACGCGGTGAGACGCTCCTCTGCGGCATCAGCCGCGCGCACAATGCGCTGTCGGACATCCCGTGACGCCCCCACGAGGGCATCGGCTTCTGTCCTGATGGAGCTGATCAATTGACGCACATCGGCGATCGCCGGTCCCGCGGCCCCCTTCAGCGCTTTCAGCGCCCAGCGGACATTCAGTGCCGTGACGATGATCGCAGTCCCTCCAAGCAGGGCGGCGAGGGCGATGATCATCAGGCTGATCGCGGAGACGACGCCGACCCAGGCCGGGAGCATCACGAAACCTCGGCTTGTCGCGCCGAGGCTGTCAACGGGGTCCGTGCGGCCACCGCTTCGGCGGCCATCACACTCAGCAAGATGGTCACCAATACCGCCCACGGAGCGCCACGGATCAAATCGAAGCCGGCGGCCAACGCCACGGCGCTCGCGCCCTGTCGCACCGGCGACTGCGCGAATTCGCGGGGCGGCGCGAAGGGGAGTGAGCGCCACACCGGGTCGACCTGATCGAGACCGAATCGCACCGTCACCCACCGGACCACCACGCGGATCAACGCGAGC
>QHUJ01000112.1 GCA_003221895.1 Gemmatimonadota bacterium
CTTCGACGATCATGCCGTAGATCATGCCGTCGCTCATGCGGGGCCGCGTGGGATCGACCAGCGACGGGATACCGGGAAACGGGCCACCGCCCGTAAGCGACACGGGGCCATTGCCCTGCCCCCCTTCGCCATGACACACCTGGCAGTAGGTCTGAAAGACCCACTTCCCCCGATTCAGCGACTCGGCGGTGCGCGTCCGCGGATTCGCGAGACGATCGGCGGTTTCGCGCGTGAGCGGTGGCTCGCCGCCCGACACGGGGACCGAGCCGTCGACCGGCGGAATCGGCATGGCGTAGGGTTTGATATTGCGCTGATGCCGCATCGTGGCGAACCACCCGACTTTGTGAACGACGGCGTCGGGCTCGCAGGCACACAGGAGCGCGAGGACGCCGATGAGAATGGCTCGCTTAGCCACGGCGCACCTCCTCCGCCCCCGATCCCTTCAACAACGTCTCGACATTTGCCGCTTTGTCAGATCCCGCGGGGACGAAGATGCCGAACTTGTCGTTCGTGAAGCGGGGATCGTACTGGATCGTGCCGAGGCGGCGTGCCGCGAACATCGAGTTCAGCAGGATGCCGAGGATGGTGCTCAGGGCACCGAACAGAATCGTCATTTCGAACATGATGACGACGTAGGGCGGGACCGAGAGCACCGGCTTCCCGCCGACCACGATGGGCCAGTCACCCGACATCCACAGCGTCAGCCACGCGCCGACGCTGCAGCCCGCAATGCCGCCAATCAGCGTGAACATCCGGACCGGGCTGACGGCCTGGCCGAGCGCGTCCTCGATCTCATGCCGCGGGATCGGCGAATACACGGTGAAATCGGTGTGTCCCGCGGCACGCAGCTTCTTGATCGCATCGAGCGTTGCGTCGAGATGGGAGAACACACCCAGGACGCCCGGGGTCTCCGGTGGATGAAACAGCTCGCGCAGTGGTCCGGGCAGCGGCAGGCGCGTGTGCGTCGTCATGCGTGCTTCGCCCCTGCGCGGGGGGGGGCCGGCTGACGGGTGGGAGGCGGCAGCACCTCTTTCACCTCACTGATCGAGACGGCCGGGAAGTTCTTCACGAACAAGAGAAACCACATGAAGAACCACCCGAAGCTGCCCGCCATGATGCCCCAGTCGGCCCAGGTGGGATTGTAGACGGCGTTGGCCCACGGCTCGTACGGCTCACCCGCGAGCGAGACGACGATGATCACATAGCGCTCGAACCACATCCCGATGTTGACGAAAATCGAGATGACGAACAGCGCCGTGATATTGGTGCGGATCTTCTTGACCCACAGCAAGAGCGGCAGGAAGGCGTTGCAGATGATCATCGTCCACGACGCCCACCAGTACGGCCCGAAGGCGCGATACCAGAATGCCGCGCGCTCGTGGGGATTGCCGCTGTACCAGGCCATGAAGTACTCGCACACGTAGGCGTAGCCGACGATCGATCCGGTCAGCAGACAGAGCTTCGCCAGATTCTCGTAATGGTGAACGGTGATCAGCTCTTCCAGGCCGAACAGCTTGCGAATCGGCGTGAGGAGCGTGATGACCATCGCGCAGCCCGAATAGATGGCGCCCGCGACGAAATACGGCGCGAAGATCGTCGCGTGCCATCCGGGCACGATGGCCATGGCGAAGTCCCACGACACGACGCTGTGCACCGAGAGCACGAGCGGTGTGGCCAGCGCCGCGAGGTAGAGGTAGCCGCGCGTGTAGTGACGCCATTGCTCGTTCGTGCCGGTCCAGCCGATCGACGTGATGGCGTACAGCTTCTTGCGCCAGCCGGTCGCGAGATCGCGCACCGCCGCGATGTCGGGAATCAGTCCCATGATCAGGAACACGGTCGACACCGTGAAGTACGTCCCGATCGCGAACTCGTCCCAGATGAGGGGCGACTTGAAGTTCGGCCAGAGACCGCGCTCGTTGGGGTACGGAATCAGCCAGTAGAAATACCACTGCCGCCCGATGTGGATGAGCGGGAACAGACCGGCGGTCATGACGGCGAACACCGTCATCGCCTCGGCGGTGCGGTACACGGCCGTGCGCCAGCCCGAGCGGAACAGGAAGAGGATCGCGGAGATCAGCGTGCCGGAGTGCGCGATACCTACCCAGAACACGAAGCACGTGATGAATACGGCCCAGTACACGGGATGCGAGTAGCCCGCGAGACCGAGGCCGTAGCGCAGCAGATACAGCAGCGTGATGATCCCGACCGCGAGCAGCGCCACCGCGGCGCCGAGCAGCAGGAAGTAGCCCTTCGACGGACTGCCCAGCGTCCGTGCGATCGTGCGCGTGACGTAGTCGTACGTGACGCGAGTCGGTGGCGTGGTCGTGCGCTGCTCAGCCATGACCGGGCGTTTCCTGCGCGACCACGCGCGCGAGGTAGGTGATCGCCGGTTTCGTATTCAGGCCGGCGAGCACGTGGTAGCCGCGCGGGTTGGTGGCGAGCTGGGAGACACGCGAGCGGCGGTCGTTGAGATCGCCGAACACGATCGCCTCGGACGGGCACGTCTGCTGGCACGCGGTGACGATGTCGCCGTCGCGCACGCTGCGATCTTCGAGCCGTGCCTGATTCTGTGCCCCGCGGATGCGCTGCACGCAGAACGTGCACTTCTCCATCACGCCCTTCTCACGAACCGTCACGTCGGGGTTGAGCAACATCGACAGCGGCTCGGGCCACGCTTCGTACTTGCCGTCGCGCTCGGCGTAGTTGTACCAGTTGAAGTAGCGGACCTTGTAGGGGCAGTTGTTGGAGCAGTAGCGCGTCCCGACGCAGCGGTTGTAGACCTGGCCGTTCAAGCCGTCGGGCGTGTGATACGCGGCGAACACGGGACAGACCGGCTCGCACGGCGCGTTGCCGCACTGCTGGCACAGCATCGGTGAGTTGACGGCGCCCTGGGGCTCACCCTTGTCGTCGGTGAGCCAGTAGCGCTCCAGCCGCATCCACGACATCTCGCGGCCGCGTTGCATGAGGTCCTCGCCCACGGTCGCGATGTTGTTTTCGGCGTAGCATGCCGTGACGCACGCGGCGCAGCCGGTACACTTCGACAGATCGATCGCGAGGCCCCAACGCGGATGCTCGCCCTTGTAGTTGCCGAGCTCGGTCTTCTCGCGCTGCTGCTCGCTCCACCATTCGACAGCGGGCGACGCGTATTCCGGCGTCTCCTCGAAGTGGAATGGGTGGTCATTGGGGCGCAGCGACTTGGCGCGCGCGACGCCGAGCACTTCGACCGTGCCGAGGCCGCGCTCGCGTGGGCTGCCTTCGGTCGTCACGATCTTGCGATGCTCGCCCGTCTTTCTCGCCGTGGCAGTGACGAGGAAATCGCGACCACCATACGCGTTGGCTTGTTGCTTGCCGAGCAGCGCAAAGGCGTTCGCCGACCGGTCTTTGGCGTAACGGCCGTAGGCGGTATGCCCCTGCCCGGTGGGTACGGCGAGCACGTCCGGCCGCACCGAGCGCGTGATCCAGGCCGGGAATTTTTCAGCGCCGAACGGCGAACCGAGCACCAGGAAATCGCCGGTCGCGACGCCCCACTTCGCCGCCGTGTCGGGGTGCACCTCGACCCAGCTATGCCAGGCGATCTTCGAGACGGGATCGGGCAGCTCCTGCAGCCACGGCTTATTGGCGCCTCGGCCGTCGTGCAAGACGGGATGCGGGAAGACGATGACTTGCTGCTGCGAAGCGGCGGCAGAGGCGGCAGGCGCGGCAAAGGTGAGTTTCGAGACATCGGCAAGACGGACCGGGCGTGACGGCGCTTCGCCGTACACGCCACCCTTCGCCAGCGAGTCGAAGACGAACTGGTCAGCGGTGTTCGCGGCGGCACCACGACCGCGAGTCTGCAGCCCACCCCATTTGCCCTGCACGTAGTCCTTGAACGTCCCGGTGCGACCGGCGAGCCGCAGAATCACATCGCCAGTCTGACGCGTGTCGAACACCGGCTGCACGACCGGCTGCTGGAACGCCGTCACACCGGCACGCGGGCGGCTGTCGCCCCATTGCTCGAGCGGGTGATGGTCGGGCAGGATCAGGTCGCACGCGGCGGCCGTCTCGTCCATGTACGACGAGAAACTCACCTTGTAGGCGACCTTGCCGAGCGCTTCCTCGAACGCGCCGGGCAGCGAGTGCGCAGGGTTGGCGCCGTGCATCAGGAGCAGCGCGACGCGTCCCGCTTTCATGTCGTCTTGCAGAGTGACGAAGTCCCCGAACGTACTGGCCGTGCCGAATGCCATGTCGGCGCCGAACTTCACCAGCGAGCCGACCGCTCCCGTCACGTAATTCAGGATGTTCACGGCCGCGACGACTTCTGCGCCGTTCGCGTACTGCGTGGCCATACCGCCCGCCACCGCCAGGCCGCCGCCGGAACGCGCGAACTCCCGCGCCAGCCGCACGATGGTTTCCTGCTCGATCCCGATCGCGGTGGCGACCGCGCGGGGCGCGTACCCGGACAGCAGAGCGACCAGCCGACTGGCGTCCGCGGGAACACGCGCCAGATGCTGGCTCAGGATCACCTGCGCCATCGCGAGCGCGAGAATGCCTTCGGTCCCGGGCCGCGCCGCGATCCACTCGTCGGCGTTCATCCCGGTGAGCGACAGGCGCGGGCCGACGTAGACGAACTTGGCCATCGCCGCGGGACGGCCGCCGTCGAACGCGTGCGCGTCGGTAAAGCCGTTCTGGAACTCGACCGGCGAGAGCCAGGTGTCGAGGAAATCGGCGCCGAACGAGAGCACGTACTTCGCGTTGGCGAAGTCGTAGGACGGCACCGACCCAGTGCCGAACGTCGTGCGGTTGCCGGCGCGTAACGCGTCGAAGCCGAAGGGCTCGTAGCTGTAGCGGCGCCCGCCCACCTGTTTCAGCCACTCGTCTACCAGATCGCCGAATGTCGAGACGTCGGTGCCGGTGACGAAGACGATCCCCTTGCCGCGGGCTTCGGCGACCTTGGCACTGAGCCGCTGGATCGCGCCGTCCCAGTCGATCGCTTCGAACGTCCCACTGGCGTTGCGGACCATGGGATGGGGGACGCGATCGGGATTGTAGAGACCTTGAATCGCGGCCTGCCCGCGCGCACACAGCCGGCCGCGATTGATGGGCGATTCCGGATTCCCCTCCAGCTTGACGGCGCGGCCCTCGCGCACGCGCGCCACGACGCCGCATCCCGCGGCGCACTCGCGGCAGGTCGTCGCGTAGTACGTGGCTTTTCCGGGGATCTGATCCTCGGGCTGGACCAGATAGGGGATCAGTCTCTCGGTGGGCTCGGGACCGATACCGCACGCGGAGACAGCCGCGGCGCCGGCGCCGGTGACGCCGAGAACCTTCAGAAAACGGCGGCGATTGATGGAGTCGGTCATGTCAGTAATGGCAGACGGTGCAGTCGCGCGTCACTTTGCGCTCGACGTGGCAGCGGACGCACCAGCCCATGCGCAACGTCGAGACCTGGTAGACCTGCGCCATCCCCTGCACGTCGCCGTGACAATTGATGCATGCACCGGGGCCGAGCGCTTTGATGTGGCGCATGTGCGGGAAGCGAACGAAGCCGGGAAGCGCGTGAATGCGGGTCCACTCCGGGGGTTTGCGATCGCGCGAGCCATTGCGCAGCTGCTGCACCTGCGCCTTTTCGGCGCGCACAGCCGCCGTGTCAGCCTTCACTCCGCCGCGCGTTCCTCCGGCGACGTACAGGTGACATCCCATGCACGTCTGGAGCGACGGAATGCCGGGCTCGCTCGAGACCGCCGCCGAGTAGTGGCAGTACATGCACGGGATTTGAAACTCACCGGCATGAATGTCGTGGCGGAAAAAGATCGGCTGCCGCGGACCCTTCAGGTTGCCGGAGTCTTTGACGATGGGAGCTTGATACCGCTGAGAAGCGGTTGGGGCCTGCTGGCCATACACGACCGCAGGCGGGAGGGCGAGCATCAACACCACGACCGCAGCTGAACGCAGATGGCCTCTATCGGCTAATCAGTGGTTCGGTTTCGGTGTGGGACACACTACAATCCGAAGGCCACCGAATGTAACAACGGCTACTCCGGACGCGCCAGTAGTTGGTATTTCAATCGGACGACCTCGGCGAATGCCTGCACCGCATCGAGGTCCGCGAATTCCATCCAGCAGTGGCGCACACCGTCGAACAACGACCCGTCTCTGACCGCTTGCTTGATGACGCGCGGCAATCCGTTGGTGGCGCTGATTTCCTGCTCTTCGGGCCCGGACAGCACGAACGTGCCGCTCACGCCCGACTGCATCGGGTGGAGATATCCGAGCTTGCGCCCGCCGACTTCGTACATCCACACCCATTTCCAGGTGGTGCCGAGGTACACTACCTGCTCGGTGACGTGGCGCAGACTGCGCAACTGCTCGCGCGCTTTCTTGAAGCGCTGCGCCGCGCGGGGGGGGAGATCGCGAACCGGCTGGTCCGCCTTGGGGCGCTGCCGCGGGCTCAGGTATAGATGAGCCGCCCAATAGTCGGTGGTTGGTTTATTCATCGCGCCAAAAGTACAGGTGCGGTCAAGAGGCGGAAACGCGCTGGATCGAGAAGCCGGCCGCACGACTGTTGCGGCACCGCCATACGCCCGCCCCGCCCCATCGTGAGCTTGATGACGTCGCCGTTCCGCCCATACCAGCGGGCCGAGGGCTCCAGATCGGAAGGGTAGACGAACAGGGGCAGCGACGCAGCCGCGAGCGCCGCCTGGGATCCGATCCCCGACTCGGGCATCGTCCCGGCCCAGAGTTTCGCTCCGTACTCCACTGCGAGACGGTAGATGCGGCAGACCTCGGTCAGGCCGCCGACCCGATGTACTTTGATGTTCCACACCCTGGGCCCGTCGAGCTCCATCACCTGACGAGCGGCGCGCGCGTCCCGGAGCGTCTCGTCCAGGCAAATCGGCGTCCGCAGTTTCTCAGCCAGTCGCGCGTGCCCGACGAGCTCGTCGGGATGGAGTGGCTGCTCGATGTAGAGCAGCCCCGCATCGTCGAGGGCGCGAAGCGCGGTCTCATCGCGTGGCCACTCGTAGGCGCCGTTCGCGTCCACCGTGAGCGGGAGATCGCTGCCCTCGAGTCCCTTGCGAGCCGCGGTGACGGCGGCCCCGTCCCACCCCGGCGCCACCTTGATTTTGACTCGCGCGTAACCGTGCCGCACCGCGTCGTAGACCGAGCGCGTCAACTCGGCGGGATCAGGTCCGGGAGGAATACCCAACGCCACGCCGCAGGCGACACTCGCCGCCGGCGTCACGCCGAGACGCTCAGCGACCAGCGTGGCGAGCCCCGTGCCGCGCCCATGGGCCTCGAGATCCCAGGCAGCCGTTTCGATACCGGCGCGGGCGAACCAGTTGCCGCGTACGGCGTCGCGGAGTGCGGCGTCGATCGCCTCCGGACCCTGGAACTCACGCCCGACGACACGTGGCAGCAACACACGCTCGATCATATCGCGGGCGCTGGCGAGGGTTTCCTCGGAGTAGAACGGGAACTGAAACGGCGGAGACTCGCCGTACCCGACGTGGCCGGCATCGTCGTGGAGTACGACGACGATGGATCGGCGTTCGGTCATGGTGCCGCCCGAGATGACGAACGGCTCGAGCAGCGGGAGCGTGAGCTCGAACAGCTCAGCGCGGCCGATGCGCATCAGGAAGAAGATCGAGGAAGTGCAGGTCGCCGGCGCGGCGCTCGAGGGACCCGTCGGCTTCACGCTCGAGCATGACCGCGATGAGACCTTCGCGCGGATCGAAGATCAGGGCGTGCAACGCGCGTTGTGTACGCGAGCCGTGAGTCGCCGGGTACTCTTCGAGGGGAAGCTGGAAGAAGGTGTGGAGCTGCACCGAGGAACAGCCGCGCAGCGCGTACTCGACGATGAGGCGGCCGGTATGGATGTTCCCGGTGCCCGACAACCCCGGGCCGCCCCCCGGGGTTGGAGAACCTAAAACCCGCAGATTCCTGTCGCTCAATTCCGGGCCGCCGTAGGCGACGCCGCGCTCGGCATCGAACAGCCGGTTGAACACGACGAGTGTATCGGCGGCCGACGCCGCTTCCGTCATCTCTCGCTGAAAGCGCGCATCGAACCGAGCGTTCATCAGCTTCATCGCCAGTCGCACGGCGCTGTGCTCACGGATGCAGGCGGGGACTTCGCGCAGCCAGCGCAGGATCTGCTGCTTCTCCTCCGCCAACCGATCGCCGGCGAGGGTTGGCGAAAAATCCTTCTCGAGGAGCAAGGGCGACTCCCCCCATGCGTTCGCCAGCGCACTCGTCGTGAAAGCGTATTCATCGAATCGAAACGGCTCGTTGAGCCTGGGCAGGTGATACTTCACCGAAGGCACAGTGAGGAGCCGGCCGGCGCGCGTCAGGTCCCGGCCGACGCGCACCAGTGTCAGGTAGTCCTCGAACGAGCGGTCCCATCCCCTGCCCTTCCACGTCACCGTCCAGCCGCCACCACGGCGCTCGACTTTCATCTTGGTCTCGTGAATCGCCCACGCGGCCATCGACTGCGCTCCTGCGGCATCCTGCGCGATGACCGTTTTCAGCACCGCGAACGCGAGTCCCGCATCCGCGTCGGTTTCGAGCTGACTCGCATTGAGCGACAGCTGCCCAGAGCCTTTGCCGACGGGATGCGGGAGGGTTTCCCCGAGGTAGCGCGCGGTCAGATCGATGCGGTAGGTGCTGCGCACATGCGCCGCGAAATCCCGCGGCAACTCCCGTTTGAAGCGCTCGAAGTCCCTAGCGAGCGAATCGAGCAAGCCGGAATTGTTCATCGGGCGTGGCGCCGCTCAGGACCAGGCGGGCGACGAGCTCCCCGACCGCCGGGCCGTGCTTGAAGCCATGGCCCGATCCGCCGCCGATCAGCCACGTATTGGCCGCCGCCGGGTGGCGATCGACGATGAAATGCTCATCAGGAGACTCCTCGTACTGGCATACACGCGCCTCCAGCAGCGGCGCATCCTTCAAGGCCGGGAAACGGTAGCCGAGATAGGCGCGCGCGGTCTGCAGCGCCGCGGGTGTGGGTGTCCGCTCGCCGGTCGTGGGATCGAAGACGGGACCTCGCGTATCGTCGGCCACCTTGAAGCCGCGCCACTCGTTGCCCGGGATACCGTACATGAACGTTGTGCCGTGGTCCGCCCACACGGGCATGGCATTTTCGGTGAAGCGCTGATCGCCCGGGGGGGTGCCGAAAAAGAAGACTTCCTGCCGCGTGGCGCGAACGCGATCGCCGATGATATCCGGGAACAGCGATCCGAGCCACGGACCGCAGGCGAAGACGAAGCTGTCAGCCGTTATCCGGCTGCCGTCTGACAACACCACACTCGAGAGCTGGCCACCACTCGGCGCCGGCGTCTGCACCGCGAGCTGCCGGTACTCCCCCCCCCCACCCTCGGCGAGAAATCCCTCGAGCACGGCGGCGCAGGCGCGGCGCGCCGTCAGATAGCCGCCGTCGTTCTCGAAGATCGCCCAACGCACGCGGTCACAATTGATCTGCGGGTAGCGACGCGCGACCTCGGGTCCCTGCAGCTCCTCGAAGCGCACGTGCGCCTCGCGCAAGATCGGAAGCGCGGCCTTCTCGTATTGGTCGTCGCTTTCCACCAGCCACAGCACCCCAATGCCATGGAAGAGCTGGCGGCGCCACCGCTGCTCGTGCTCCTTCCAGAGTGTGAGCGCGCGCGCGGAGATGCGCGTGTAGATCGCACGCGGGCCGTAGGTCGCGCGAATCACCCGCGTTTCCCCACCGGAGCTGGCGCGGGAATTCCCCGGACCCCAGGCGTCGACCAGCGTGACGCGCGCGCCCTGCCGCTGCAGGAACAGCGCGGTCCAACCGCCGAACGCTCCCGCGCCTACTACGACGACGTGCGGTTTCTTGGTCATCCGAATACGACCTCCGAACGCGGCGGTGCCAGCCGCTGCGCACGATGCGAGGAAGGAACGCCGTTTCAAGGTTTGCCGCGAGCCTCACGCACGAAACGCCGCACCGCATCCCGTTCAGCGGCCGGTAGCGCCGGACCCCAGGGATCGTCGCACGCCTCGTCCGGGATCACGCCGTCGGCGGCGAGCGCCCAGAGCATGCGGCGGATGTAGCCTTCGATGGGCGCGGTGAAGGTGACGGCTCCGAAGGCATCCAACTGCGCGGACAGGCGGAGAAACGTGCGCTCGTCGGCGTTCTGACTGGCTTCGAGCAGCTGCGCCTGCATATCCGTCAACGCCGCACCCATGCCGATCAGCGCGGCCCGCGCGCCCATCATCAACGAGTAGCCAAGGAACCGGTCCTCGCCGGTGATCATCAGTTTGTCGGGGTGCTCGCGCATTACGGCCGCGATTCGCTGAAACGTCATGACCGAGTCGAGCGTCGCGACCTTGATGCCGATGACGCCGGGCAGCGCCAGGATATCGTGGAGCGTGCGGTCGCTGTAGTCCGTACCGCCGGCCGCGGCGTAGAGATAGAACGCGATGACCGGCAGCTCTTCCGACAGCTCGTCGTGAAACACGACGGGATTGTCGTGCGGTGGAAATGCGAGCAGCGCATCAGCTCGACCACGCCTCGCCTCGCGCGCCATCGTGGGACCGTTCGCACCGGCGATAATGGTTTTGTCGGGCAGCGCGGCGCGCCACTCCTCCAGCACCACGCGCCGCTCGTCCTCCGAGAGATGGGGCCCGCGGCCGGTGTGCGCCCACAGCGCCACGCCTGCGACCCGCTGTTGCGCCATCCAACTCGCGTAGGCACGCTGCGCCGGGATATCGATGCTCGAGCCGCGGAACGGCACCGGGACGGCGGGGATCAGACCCCACTCGAGATTGCGGCGAACGGACGCGCTGTCGGTAGGGGACAGACGGCTACGAGCCGGTGAGGGTCTTGACGTTGCCCGACTCGATCGCGGCCCGCTGCTCCTTTGAGAGATCGAGCAAATCGAGCTTGGCCACACTGTTCTCCGGCAGGCGCAGCGGCTGACCGGTACCGAAGACGAACCGCTCGACGCCGATCGTTCCCAGGAGCGTCGCGAGATGGTCTTCCGGCGGTCCCCAGATCCAGCAGATGTCCCACCAGATGCGGCGCGCCTCGTCGGGCGTCGAGCCGAAATGCACCTCTTCGACGAAACTCCGATCGGCGTGCGTGACCAGCACGCGCAGCTGGTCGTCGCTGCGGATCAGCGCGCGCACGGCCGCAGCCGGGAGGTCGCCGGCGCCATCGTTCGGATGGCGTTGGCGGCCATCCTCGAGCCGCACCGCAAGCATCAGCGGCAGGCGCGCGGCGCCACACGCCGCCGCCAGCGCGCGCATTTCCTCTCCCGCCGGCTCGAGCCCCAAGTACAGCGGATCGCAGCGCACCGCCGGCGCGCCGGCCTGTGACGCATCGGATAGGACCTGCTCCCAACGCGCGAGGCCCGGGTGCACCGTGGGCACCGGCTGGAAGCGTCCGCGCGCGGTCTCGTACAACCAGGCGTTGCCCTCGGTGGGATCGCGCCAGAAGAGGCCCGGCAGATGCGTGACCCAGGCCGTGTCGATGGCGACACGATCGAGAGCGTTGGTCAGCATCTCCGGCGAAGTGCCCGGCACCTTGCGCCAGGGGTAGGCGCCGAGGAACGCGTTCACGTCGATGCGCGGTGTCATCAGTCGGTGGGGAATGCGCCCGGGGGGAAGATGCGCGCCGCGTTTTTCCAGCGAACCAGCGCCAGCTCTTCCTTGGTGAGCAGCAACTCCAGGTAGCGGAGCTTGGCCCAGCCGGTATCCATGGTGAGATCGGTGCCCCACAGCAGGCGATTCACCCCGACGCTCGCCACGCAGTCTTCGAGCATCCCCCCATCCACGCCGCTTCCGGACAGATCGACGTAGACGTTCGGCACGTCATGGACGGCACGCAGTGAGTGCAGCCAGTCGCCGCCGCCGCCGATGTGCGCCAGGATGAACCTGACGTCCGGATGGCGGCGGGCGAGGGTGCACAGCTCGACGGCATCGGAGGCCTCCTGACCCGGCCAGTCGCGGCGGCGATGCTGCCAGATATGCTGCAACACGGGCACGCGCCGCTCGCGGGCGAGCTCGGCAATAGGGTCGAGCAACCGATCGTCGGCCCGGCGGCTCGCCGCCAGCTTGATGCCGATCATCCCCGCGTCGAGACCGCGCACGATTTCGGCGCGCGCGTGCGCCGTGTAATTCGGATTGACGCAGACGTAGCCACGGATCCTATCCACGTGCTCGCGCTGTAACGCGAGCAGCGCATCGTTCCCCGCCGTAACGTCCCGCGGCGACGGGAAGTAGATCGGCGACGTGAGTCCCCAGCTGCCGAGGATCGATGCCACGTGTACCGAGATGCCGATCCTGGCGCCCGCCGTGAGCCGGCTCACGTTCCGCTCCCGCCAATCGGCGCGCGGCGTCCGAGCGTGATAGAAGTGGGCGTGTACATCGACAAGCATGGCAACAATCTACAGATAAGCTGGCGCGACGCCGCCCCGTTCCTATCTTGGGGGCGACCTTAGCCGAGGAGACGAGGATGGAGACAACGATCGGCCGCGCGAGGGGCATCCTGCTCGAACCGCGCACGACCTGGAAAGAGGTGGATACCGAGTTCACCAAACCCGGCGAGGTCTGGAGCAAATACATCATGCCGTTGAGTCTGATCGGACCCGTGGCCAGCATGATCGGGACGTTCATCTTCGGCAAGCGGGTTCCGTTTACGTCGCTGACAAACCCCGCCCCACTCTCCAGCGTCATCTCCACCGGGATCGCCGGTTTCGTCGTGGCGGTGCTGGGCGTATTCGTGCTCTCGCGCATCATCAGCCTGCTCGCTCCGGGATTCAGCGGGCAACGCAATGACGTTCAGGGCCTGAAAGCCGCAGCCTATTCCAGCACGGCGCACTGGATCGGCGGTGTCTTTCAAGTCCTTCCCGCGCTCAACCTCGTGAGCCTCCTGTTTTCGCTCTACAGTCTGGTACTGCTGTACGTCGGACTGCCGATCGTCATGAAGGTGCCGAAGGATCGGGCGATGGGCTACACCGCTGTGGTGATCATCATCGCGGTCGTCGTCTTCCTGATTTCGGGAGCGGTCATCGCGGCGTTCTAGAAGCGAGTCTATCCGCCAACGTTGCGGAGCACCTGATCGAGGACGTCCAGTGTCTCGCTGATCGTCCGTTCGTCGTGTGCCAGCGAGACGAAGTTGTAGGCGGTGCGCTTGAACAACACACCCCGCTTCGCGGCGGCGAGCGCGACTGCGTGCGCCTGCTCCTCCGTTGAGTAGTGCAGAAAGCACATCTCCGCAATGCCGGCGACGCCGCTGATCACTCCCCCGTAACTCCGCTGCAGCTCGTGCAGGCCGTGCAGCAACGTCGTTCCGGCGCGATGCAGGTGCGCGCAGACGGCTTCGCGCTCGAATACCTCGAGCGTCGCCCGCGCGGCCGCCAGCGACACCCCCTCCGTCGCGAGCGTAGAGGAGATCCAGGTGCGGCTCGCGGCCTCCATCAGCTCTGCACGACCCCCCACCGCCGCCAGCGGGAATCCATTCCCGAGTGCCTTCCCGACGACGACAAGATCGGGAACGGGGCGCACGTTGTACCGCTCTACGGCGCCTCCGATCGCGAGCCGGAACGCGGTCTTGATCTCGTCAAAAATCAGGATCGCTCCAGCGCGCTCGGTCTCGGTTCGCAACAGCTGCAGCCACTCGCGAGTCGGTTCGGTCACAACGACCGGCTCGACGACCACCGCGGCGAGCCGGCCCGCACGCTCGCGAATCATGGCGCGCGCCGCCGCGACGTCGTTGAACGGCAGTTCGGCGAACAGGGCCCGGACGCCCGCGGGCACACCCTCCATGGCTCCCTGGCACCAGTCGAGCCACCCGTGATAGCCGCACCCCAAGACGAGATCCCGTCCCGTCGCCACTCGCGCCAGCCGGACCGCGGCCGCCACCGCCTCAGCGCCGGTCTTGAGAAAGCGGATCCGTTCCATCCAGGGAATCCGCTCGGCCAGTGCCTCGGCAAGCTGCTCTTCACTCACCGGCGGAAGCGGTCCCACGACGCCCGCGGCGATCGCGGCCTCGGCTGCCCGATTGACGGCAGGGTGGCCGTAACCGAGCGCCACCGCGCCGAGCGCCATGACGTAGTCGACGTATTCGCGGCCGTCCTCATCCCACACGCGACAGCCGGACGCCCGCGTCATCCGCGCGGGCGAGCCGAACAGCGCGTCGGGCCGCTTGCTACCGGTCGACGTGAAGCCGGGAACCCGCCAGTCGTTCGCCGTACTTGGTCACCTCGATGGCCATGGCGCGCAACAGCTTCACTTCGCGGAGGTCGAGTGGCGTGCGGTGCGCGATCTCGCGCATGGTGCGCATGACGCCGTCCGCGTTGCGCGACTTGAAGAATTCGATCGCCTGCAATGCCCGCGAGACGTCCACGAACAGTCGCTCCAGCTCGCCAGTGGGCGTCGGTTCGGACGGGCGGCGCGGCGCCTTGAACGGGATCTCTTCCGCACCGCGCGTCAGCGCCAGCTCGTACAGCATAATGACGACCGCGTGAGCGAGGTTGAGCGAGGCGTAGCGCGAATCGCTGGGGATCGTCACGATGCGGTGACAGCGGTCGAGCGCCTCGTTGGAAAGACCCCGGTCTTCGCGTCCAAACAACAACGCCACCGTTCCATCATCGATCGCCACCACTTCGGCCGCGGCCTCGCGCGGCCGCTGCAGATTGCGCTTCGCCGTGCGACCGCGTGCCGTGAATCCCACCACGTGCACGCAATCGGCGATCGCGTCCTCCAGGGTCGTGTAGGTCTGGACACGCGAGAGGATATCCTGCGTCTGGTGCGCGATCCCTTCCACCCGGTACGATTCGAATTCGCCGGGATTGACGAGTCGCAGATCGCGGAATCCGAAGTTCTTCATGCCGCGCACGACGTGCGCGATGTTGACGAGGTCCTGCGGCTCGTGGAGCACGACAACGATCATCCTACCAGCTCCAATACGCCGAATCGCGACGGATCCTGCCGGTCACCGCGCAGCCACACCCACCCGTTGCCGCCGCTCCAGACGAGCTGGCCGGTGCGGCGCAGGCGGCCGGGGAGCAATTCGTTGACGATCAGATCGAAGCCCACGCGCGCGCCGGCATGCGGATACACTCCGTCGGGCCACGGAATCGCCAAAGTGACACAGTAGCCCTGCGCGGTCCGACGCCACGCGCCACGCACGGCCGAGGGATCAGTTTTGGCACTCGTGTCGCTCGAGGTACTGACGCGTACGCCGCGGGCATTGGCTTGAGGAACGATCAAGTAGCCGACTGCAGGGCCGCCCTCCCGTGCCGAGTGCCCCGGCGCGATGTACACCTGCAGGCCATCGGAATGAATGTCATCGGGATCGTTGTCCACGCGGAGCGGCGCAGCGTCCGGCGGTCGCAAGCACAGATCGGGTTTTGTCACCTCGACCGCGAGATACAGGCAGCGCTCGTCCCATCCCGCGTAGGCAACGGCGGAGAAGTCGTCCGGACCGGGATACGCGTCTTCGCTCCGGCGGTACTGATCCTCGAGCGCGAGCTGCAGCGGCTCCGACAGCTCGAAGCCATCGAGTGTCCCGTCGAGCGGTGGCGCGCTGACGTGGAATGCGGGTGCCGCCACCGGCGTCGGCGGGTCGATCTCGACTATTTGCTTGAAGGGCGGCGGGGTTTCGCGCGCGCCACGCATCACCCGGGGTGGCGCCTTGCCGTCCACCGATTCGATCGTCCACTCCGCGTTTCCGGGACGGTGGCGCTCGACACCAGCGCTCGTCTCGACCTCCACCGCCTCACCGCGCGTCCGAACGGTGCGCACGGCTCGCTCCGCAGTGTGGGACTCGAGCACCGTGACGATCCGCACATTGCGGCCGCGCGCGCGCGCGAGATAGAACGGTGCGCGCTCGATGCGGCCGGGCAGCGGCGGCCCGTCGGCCCGAACGAGCTCGCCTTCGAAGACGGCATGCGCGCTGAGCCGTGCGCCTCCCTCCTCGTGCGCCGTAATACTCAGCACGAGAGACCCCGGCTCATCTGGTACGAACCGCTGGGCGCGCGTCACGAACTCCGAGTCGATCGCATCGTCCACCCACCGCCCCGTGGTCTCGATATCAACGGCGCCATCGAAATGCCACGCCAGCTCGAGGAGATGATCTTCGCGAGCGGACAGCTCGACAACGTCCACGATGTAGGAGGGGCCAGCCACCACAGTGCGGCTGACGTTCCCCGCACGCCCCCGCACCCAGGCCCAATCGCCCTCTTCCGCAAAACATTCGCAACGTGTCTCATCGGCCAGCCCCGCACCATCCAGGCGGGGCGCGTTGTGCGCGAGGACGGAGCGATACCAAAAAAGGTCCCGCGTGACATAGCGCCCCGTTCCCGGATCCGGCAACCAGTGCACGCCATTGGCATGGACGGTGAGGTGTAACTGATCGGGGTGGCCGTGTCCCGCGGTGCTCGAGCCAGTCTCGAGGCTCACGTAGCGGTCCCCGCGGCGCAGGACCGCCAATCCCTGGCTCTCGAGCAGCACACTCTCTGGCTGCCACGGCTGCTCGACCGGAGGAAGCTCGGGAACCATTTCGAGCAGCGACCACCAGGAAAGCGTACGGCGTCCGCCGTGCGCCGGGCGTGGCGCGCCGAAGTCATGCAAGTACGACTCGAGCAGCTCAGGAGCAGGCGGCGGGACGCGATGCAACGCTCCGAGCCATGACGCGAGCTCGTTCCCCCCCACGGCGTCCGGTTCACGGCTCACCATGTTGCCGAGCCCGACTTCCCAGAGCTCGAGAAAGGCCGGCTGCGCCAGCGAGACGCCAAAGCGCGCGTCCTTGCGGGCGGGAAACGTGAAATCCGGCAACGCGGTCAGGGTCGGAGCGCGCAGCGCCGCGTCCATGCGCGGGGCCAGTCGCTGCTCGGACCAGAAGTCGATACCGGCAAAGCGCGCCCACGCCGTTCCCGTCAACAGGCCACGCAGCGCGAACAAATGGTAATTCTCGCCTTCGTACCACATGCCGTCGCGGCCGTAGCCGCGCACGAGATGCGCGATGAGTCCCGTGTCACCTTCGATGGCGCGCCGCGCAAGCTCTTCGTCCTCGAACCAGACGGCGACTGCCGTGAGTGCGGCGTTGTTCCAGGTCTGCCGGTTCGAGAATCCCTCGTCGTAGTCGCCGATCAGCGTTGCCGCCTCTTCGATCAACTGATTGACGGCTTTGGTCGTGCTCTCGTCCAGCAGGTCGGCAGCGCGCAGCATCATGGCTGCCGCGAGGTAGTTGCTGGTCCAGATCGATTCGATGTACGTGGAAAAAAAGAGCCGGCTTGGTCCGAGCAAATTGTCGCGATTCGGGTACCGCCAGTAGCGCTCGGCGTAGCCGGTGAGGATCTCGCCCGCGCGCTTCGCCGCGGCGCAATCGTTCTTGTCGCCGAGAGCCGCGACCGTCGCGAGGTGCACGGCCCGCTCGGCCAACCACAGGTGTTGAAATCGAGCCCAGTGACGATCGTGGCGTTCGCCGCGCCACCGCTTGTCGCAACGAGGACAGCGGTGCTCGGTCGGGCTCCAGGGATCGAAGATCAGCGCCGTCCCATCATCGGGGCACACGCCGCCATCGGTCGACAGGAGCGCCTTCTGCTCCGGGATATGTGGCATCCGCTCGAGCACCGGCTGCGCGCGCTCGCGCAGATGGCTGAGCAGCGCCTGCAGGTCGGACGAGCCTGTGACGACGTCCCTGCGTGCCGCGAGCTCTTCAGCCGTCACCACGATCGCACCCCTTCCGTCGCCCACACGACGGGCAACACCCGGGCACCCGTCGCTGTAACTGCATCGGCTGCCGTCCGCGCATCGCTTTTCATAATGAAGAACATCGAGCCGCCGGCACCAGCACCGGCCGCCTTCCCGCCCAGCGCGCCGGCCGCCCCGGCCGCCTGCTCCAACCGCGCCATCTCTTCCGTACGCATGCCGGGATCGAGCGCCTGCTGGTGTTTCCAATTCTCGCTGAGCACCGCGGCGACCCGCGCCAGGTCGGCGCGGCGCAGCGCTTCGACCATCGCTTCCCCCGCAGCTTTGATACCGTGGAGGGCGCCAGTGATCGTGCGGTCGCCGCGCTCGAATCCCTGCATCACCCGTGAGATCGTATCGCCCGAGATGCGACTCTGGTTGGTGTAGCAGAGCAACACTTGTCGTTCGAGCGTGGCAGCGAAATCAGGGTCGACGGTCACGGGTTCGATGCCCACGTCGGGATCGCGAAAACTCAGGCGATGGAACCCGCCCAGCGCGGCCGCATACTGATCCTGCTTTCCTCCCGGCAATTGCGCTTCGATCGTCTCGACCTGCCATGCCTGCTCCGCGCACTCGCGCTCCGCACGCGCTTCCTGCCGAGCTCGGCTTAACACGCCGACGAGCGCCACACCGAGGGCGCCGGAGCTGCCCAGTCCCGATCCCGGCGGTGCGTCGCTGCGCGTGATCAGCGTGAAACCCCCCAACACGGGGAACATGCGCACCGCCGCCTTGAGCAGCGGCAGCTTGCCGCCCGGTGTGAGACCGCCGGCGTTGGCGCACTCCAGCGTTTCGCCGAGCTCCTCCGACACGAATCGCAGCAGCTTGCCGCCCACCCGCAGCTCGACGTGCGAGCGCAGCTCGATCGCGGCGTTGACGACGACGCCGCCTTCGCGCGCAGAGAACGGGGGCACGTCGGTCCAGCCGCCGGCGAAGTCGAGCCGCATCGGCGCGGTGGCGTGGAATTCGGCCGGCAGATCGCGCCGCCTCATGGCGTGACCCGCCATGCGGCGACGGTCGGCAGCTCGCCCCGGATATCCATGTAGACGCCGCGAACGCGGCTGTTCATCGCCTGAACGCCGCGCGCGTGATAGAGCCAGACGACCGGCAGCTGATCGGCGAACACGCGCTGCGCCAGCACGGGGTCGGCTGGAATCGCAATCCCGGTGACGCTGTCGAGCGACCGCAGGAAACCGAGTCCTGGATCGCCGGAAATCCCGGCGACAGCGGCCGTGAAATCGTGTCTCGGTCCGAACACGCGACTCAAGAAGGTGGAGTTTTCGAGCTGGCGAATCGTGACCTTGAAGCCGACGGCGTTGAGCCGCGCCTGCAGCATCTGCTCCAGCGCTCCTTCTCCACTGCCGACGGTCAGGAGCTCGAAGCTCAGCGGCGAGCCGCTCCCCAGTGCGGCCACGAGCCGGCGCGCCGAATCGGGAGCGACCGGCAGGTGTGGAGGCGCAACGTACCACGGCAGGCCGGGCGGGACGGGGCCATCCGCAACAGTCGCGAGGCCAAACAGGTAGCCATCCACGATTTCCTGCCGATCGATCGCGAGTGCGACGGCCACTCGCGCGCGACGGTCGTTGAACGGCGGGCGCCGCGTGTTGAAGACGAGCCCATACGGGAGAACCATGGGATATTCGCGCACCGCGAGCCCGCTGTGGCGGCGCACAAACGCGACGTGCTGTGGGCTGATCCCGGCAAAGTCGAGCTCTCCCGACGCGAGCGCCGATAGCTTGACCATCGGCTCGTCCACGACGACGACGATGAACCGCTCGACCTGAGGCGGTCCTCCCATGTCGGCGGGAAAATCGGGATTCCTCGCGAACACCCAGCGCCGGTTTGGCTCGTGCGTGACGAACCGGAAGGGGCCGTTGCCGACTGGGTTCACGTTCCACGCGGCCTCGCGGAGACGGGCATGCGGGACACTGTCGAGCAGGTATGCCGGCAGGATCGCGAGGTCGGTGAGAACGAAGGGGAAGTCGCCGGCCGGCCGCGTGAAGCGCAGCTCGACGGTGGAGTCGTCCAATGCGGCGACGGACGCAAGCGTTTGCAGCTCAGCGAAACGCGGATAGCCGGTCGCCGGGTCGCGCGCCGCTTGCAGCGTCCATACGACGTCGCGGGCCGTCGTCGGCGTGCCGTCGTGCCAGCGCACATCGGTCCGCAGCCGGAACGTGAGCACGCGGCGATCGACCGACCAGCGCCAGCTGCGCGCGAGGTACGGCTGCGGCACGAGCAGCGAGTCGTAGCGCGCCAGCGTCGTGAGCAACACATAGCGCTGCACCTGACGCGCGAGCGAATGCATCGTGAGCAGCGGGTTGATGCTCTGCAGGTCGGCGCCGGATGCGAACAGGACGGTTGCGCCGCGGTGTGCGGCCTCATCGCCGCACGCACACGTCACCAGCAGAGCTGCCGCGAGGAGAGTGGGAACCGGCATGCGCGACACGCACGCATTCTAGCGGGGCACGGGGGGTGGCGCGAGATTCCCGCCGATGCTTGCCAGGCTGGCACACCGCCTGTTCGCCGGTTTCGCCGTCGTGCTCGGCGTCGTCACACTCACCTTCCTGCTGTTGCACGCCGCACCGGGAGATCCTATCGAGCTGATGCTGGGGCAGACCGCGACCGCGGAGCAGGTCGCGGCGCAGCGGCGCGCGCTCGGGCTCGACAGGCCGCTCCCAGCGCAGTTCGCAAGCTGGTTAGGACGTTTGGGGCGCGGTGATTGGGGGACCAGCATCGCCCGGGGGCGGCCCGTGCGGGCGGTTTTGGGCGACGCCTGGCCCGCCACTGTGCGGCTCGTCGCGCTGTCGTTGCTGCTGAGCTACCTGATCGGGCTGTTCATCGGCGCGATTCAGGCGGCGCGCTCGAGATCCCGTACCGACACGATTCTCTCGGTCACCACGGTGACGCTGTTCGCCTTGCCGGGTTTCTGGTTGGCCCTGATGCTGGTGCTCGTCTTCACCTACTGGGCCCGATGGCTGCCCGCCTTTGGCGCCGCGGGACTCGACGCCGATTACCTGAGCGCCGGCGCGTGGATGGTGGATCGCCTGCGCCACCTTGCCCTGCCGCTCACCACGCTCACGCTGATCGGTATCGGAGGCGCCGCGCGCTTTGCGCGCGGCGCGATGCTCGACACATTGAGCCAGCCATTCATCACGACCGCGCGCGCCAAGGGGCTCGTGCCCCGGCAGGTGATCGCCCGTCACGCGCTGCGCAACGCGCTCACACCCATCGTCACCCTGCTCGGCCTATCGCTGCCGGCGCTGTTTTCCGGCGCTGTCTTCATCGAAGCCGTGTTTGCCTGGCCCGGCGTGGGACGCATTCTCGTCGAAGCGGTGCAGGCGCGTGACTACCCCGTGGTCATGGCGGCGACCACGGTGAGTGCGGTGCTGGTCGTCGCCGGCAATCTTCTGGCCGATATCCTGGCGGCGTGGCTCGATCCGCGCGTGCGGAGTGCTTCAGCATGACGCGCTTGCTCAGAGACGGGCGCGCCGCTTTCGGTGCGATGGTCCTGCTCGTCGTGCTCCTCTGCGCCCTGTTCGCGCCGCTGGTGACCAACGGCCAGCCGGCCGCACAGCGCGACATCGTGGCGACGCGTTTCGTTCCCCCCCTCTCCAGCGACACGCGCGGAGAGTTTCATGCGCTCGGCACGGACCGGTTCGGACGCGATGTGTGGACGCGGTTGGTCTACGGCGCCCGCGTGTCGATGGGTGTCGGCGTGATCGCCGTGATGGTTTCGATCGTCCTCGGTGTCATGGTCGGCGCGGTCGCCGGATTTTGGCGCGGACCCATCGCCATGACACTGATCGGGCTCACCGACTTCGTGCTGGCGATCCCGCGCGTCGTGCTGCTCCTGTTGATTGCGGCATTATGGCAGCCGAGTACCGCCCTGGTGATTATCGTGCTCGGACTCACGGGATGGACGAGCATTGCCCGGCTGGTGCATGGGGAGGTACGCGCGCTGGCTGTGCGGCCCTTCGTCGAGGGCGCACGAGCGGTGGGTGCGCCGCGCGTGCGCGTGCTTGCCCGTCACATTCTGCCGAATGCTCTGACGCCGGTGATCGTGGCGGGGGCGCTGGGCATCGGCAACGCGATCACGCTGGAAGCGGGCCTTTCGTATTTCGGGCTCGGGGTGCAGCCGCCGACGCCGTCGTGGGGCAACATGATTGCCTCGGGGCGCGACGTGCTGGTCAACGCGCCGTGGGTCGCCGCCGCGCCGGGTGTGGCGCTCGTGTTGGTGGTGGTCGCCTGCACGTTGCTGGGGGATGCGCTGCGGGACGTCCTCGATCCCTCACAGCAGCTTCCATAGCGTCGCCGGGTGAATCTCGTGGCCGCCCTCGAAGGACACCAACTCGTAGGGAATCTCGTGATCGCGTAGCCGCGCCTCGGTCGCGGCGACGATCTTCGGCGTGAAGAACTCGTCGCGATGGCCAAAGACCAGGGTGAGCCGGGCATGGCGCAGCCGCTCTGCGGCGCGACGCTCTCCGAGGTCGGGATCGGGCGGCACTTCCCCACCCCAGACGATCAGGCGATCGATCCGCGCCGCCCCGAGCATCGTCCAACGACAAACCGTTGCCGAGCCCTGCGAGAATCCCAACGCGATGACCTTGTCCTTTCCGGTAGCGACGTGGTCGTACAGCGCGTCGAGATAACGCACGTAGTCGTCGATCTCGTGCAAGCGATCTTCCTTGGTCATCCAGCTCGCGCCGACGCGCCGCTCAGCCGGGTTCTCGGTGAGGTAGAAACGCGAGAGACCTTCCGGAGCCACGACGCAACGCTGGTCATCGGCAATGGGACCAAACCGCTCGAGGAAACGGGAGGCCAGCTGGCCATAGCCGTGACACACGATCCACAGCTCAGCCGCCTCCTCGAGCGAGCCGACCGTGAAGTACCGCGCGGTCCGCGATGTGGTGAGAATGTGTTCCTGCATCACGTCACCATGATCGAAACGATTTCGTGCGGCTCGGCGACGAACCGCACGACGTTGCCGCGCTGCTCCAGGACAAGCGCCACCGCCTCCCGCTCATCGGCGCGGACGCGATGCGCCGTCTTCACACCGGCGCCGAACCGCCACGCCCCCGCCGCCTTGCGATTGGTGGCGTTGTAGCAGCGCAGCACTACCGGGGAGCCGACCTGGGCGGGCTTCACCCCCGAGAACACAAGCCCGCTTCCCTCGAGTGCGATGTCCAACGGCGCGAGCTTGAGCGATGCGCCGTGGCGCAACCACAGACCAGTGATCGGCAGGAACGCGTCTTCCCAAACGTGAGCGAGAAAATCGCCTCGATCGACGTCGGCACTGCTGACCGGCGCCAGCGCCAGATCGATTCGCGTCGTACCGATGCATTGCGCGCCTGGAATCGCGGTGGGCCAGCCCGCGTGGCCGGGTCGCGTTGGCAAATCGCCACGCGACAAGTCTCCGATGGCACGGAGCAGCGTCACGAGAAGATCGCCCTTGGTGGTCCATTCATACTCGAAGAACGCGGGCGCCAGGGTGACGAGCCCGCGACCGCCGCGTGCCGCCGCGACGAAGCGGTGCGCCGGCGCGGTGCGCACAGGCGTCTCACGGGGATACGCGCCCGGCTCGACGGCCACGGCGTGCCGCTCGACGACGCCAAACGCCGTTCCCGCCATCGCCGGCGCATCCGCGAGACCCGTCGGCACGCGCGCGCGCAACCGATGGTAGGTGTTGCGATTGTCGATTTCGAGCGTCGCGCGGACGATCGGGCTGTCGGCGTACAGCTGGATCACGAGGCGCGCGTCGATCCCGCGCGTCACTTCCCACCGAGCCTCGAGCCCGGCAACCAGCGGACCCGCCGCGAGCCGGCGGACCGTGATCGGTCCGCGACTCTGTTTGACGCGGTCACGAACGGGCGGACAGTAGCTGTAGGCGTCGCCGGCGTCGCCCGAATCTTCGAGACGCAACAGATCGCTGTAACGCTCGTTTCGGCGGCGATCGACGATCGTGATCGCGCCATTCGGCTCGAGCGCGACCTCCACGAACCGATTCTCGAGCGAACGACCGCGGACGTGCACGTCTTCGGCCCTTCCCAGAGGCACTGCCGCGCCCGCGCGCAGAGCCACGAGGCCCAACCCCGCGACGGTCGGAGCGCGAAACGCGATGCGCACCTGGTCCACTTCGTCCTGGTCGGGCGAATGGCGGGCCGCGTCGATCCGCTCCTGCGTCACGCGGCGCGCCAGGACCTGCACGGGAACGGCGCGGCCATCGGGAAGCGCGCCATGCAACGCGAAGGGCCGGAACCCCGCTCCTTCGCGGTGCCGGCGATCCTCCGACGACGGTCCGACGACCACATCGCGCCGAAAAAACGAAACGTCGACAACCATGACGCCGCCGCGCGGCCGGGGCGCGGGATTCCACAGCACGAGCGCCGCACCGGCCGCCGGCGTCTGCTCGCGAGCGGTGTCGGGATCGTACCCGATGAGCGCATGCAAGGCGTCACGCCGCAGCTCGGCGGCGTAGGCCGCGACATCGTTCAGCCGCTGCTCAGCGGCAGCGGTCACTTCGTCCGCCGAGCATCCACAGAGGGTGTCGTGAAACTGGGTGCGCACGAGCTTGCGCCACGCGGTGTCGAGCAGCGGTCTGCGATCGCGACCACCCGTGTATCGGGCGAGCGCGCTCAACGGCTCGGCGATGCGCTCGAGGAACAGCTCGACTGCGCCGTGGTGGCGCTTGAACGGTGCGCGCGTGCTGTGGACGCCCTGCAGGGTCCAGGTGTAACCGTACGACCAGCGCAGCTCGCCCGCAATTGTGCGAGCGGTTGTGCTCTCGGCAGCCTGGAAGAATTCATCGAGGCGCGAGATGCGAAACGCACTCGCGGGCTCGAGCTCGGCAAGCACATCGCGCAGCCGCGACAGCGCGGGGTGCGGTGCCTGATGGTCGGCGCCAATGAAAACGGGCACATGTTTCCCCGCCGCGCGCTGCACCAGCGTCGCGCGAACTTCCTTCCAGATGTCGGGCAGCCGCGACCCCGAACCCGGAAGCGCGGCGCCGATCTCATAGCCGTTGGGCGGCATGTGCCACAGCAGGATGTCACGGCCGTCCGGCCCCTTCCAACGAAATAGGTCACGTTCCTGGCCGGACTCGCCCCCCCCGCTCCCCCCGCCGCCCAAGCCTCGCCACAGCACGCCGAACTTGATACCGAATTCGCGCGCCAGCGCCGGCAAGACGGCAGGATGGCCGAACGCGTCCGGCGAGTACAGGACGTCGAGCCTGCCGCCCCAACGTTCGGCGTCGGCCGAGCCGAGCAGGAGGTTACGCAGCAGCGATTCCCCGGAGGGAATCTGTTCGTCGGCGAGCACATACCACGGGCCGGCCTGCAGCCGGCCGCTCTTGACGAGCGTTTTGATGTCGCCCTCGCGCTCCGCCCGCGAGCGCAGATAGTCCTCGACGAGGACAGTCTGACCATCGAGCAGGAAGCTGCGAAACGATGAATCGGCGTGGAGACGGTCGATGAGATCATCGATGAGGGGGATGAGCCGGGCGTGGAACGTCGCGCGTGGCAGGAACCATTCACGATCCCAATGTGTGTGCGGGATCAGGTGAAAGATGTACGCTCCCCCAGCGGCGCTCGCGCCCCCCCCGCCCCCGCCGCCCCCGCCGCCCCCGCCGCCCCCTCCGCCCCCGCCCCCCCCGCCGGTCACGGATGCAGCTGCGCGATCTCCGCGAGGCTCGAGAGATGGACGTGCGCGACCCGGCGGCCGCGCGCCAGGAGGGCGCGGACATCGCCGCGCGCCTGGGCGCGGTACAGCTCGCCGAAGGTCCACGCCATCCCCGGGATCGGCATGTCCTCGCGGGTGTCGGCGGTAATCACCAGGAAGAGTCCGGTATTGGGACCGCCCTTATGCAGCTGGCCGGTCGAATGGAGGTAGCGCGGGCCAAAACCGAGGGTCGTGGCGCAGTTCAGCGCCTTCCCCCACACGGCGCGCACCGCCTGGAATTCCGCCAGCACTTGCGGCCCCTGCGGGAGATACGCGAGGATCGCGAAGTAGTCTCCCGGTCGCGCACTGCGCCGCAGCGTTTCCAGCGAGAGGGTCGGCAACGGATCAGACTGCTGCGCGCCCGTCAACTCCGCGCGTGCCAGTCGCTTCGCCTCGTCCACGTCAGGCTGATCGAACGCATTCACGCCGAGCCGCTCACACAGCGCCTGCGTGGCGTATTCCCAGCGCAGGAACTCGATGCCGAGGTCGAGCGGATCGCTCGAGATTTCCTGCGGGCCGACCGACTGCATGTCCGGCAATGCGGCGCGGACAGGATCGTGCACGATGGGAATGACGCCGCGGCCATCTTTCCCTGAGCTCTCCGCCACCAGCTGCTCCACCCAGTGCGCGAGCCAATCGACCTGGGGTGGCGGTGCCACCAGCAGCTTATCCCGCCCGGCCATCGCGCGATCGGCGATCGCGACGCCCAACGCCTTCGCCGCCTTGACGTCAACGCCCCTGGTCCGCTCGAGCAGCGTCCGGCCATCGATGCCGAGCAGCGCGGCCGGCAGCATGCCGATCGCGGTTAAGCCGGAGTAGCGACCACCCACATCGGGCGGATGCGGCAAGACCGCGCGGAAGCCGCGCTCCCGACCAAGCGAGTCGAGCGGGCTCTCGGTTTCCGTGATGGCGATGAATTGCCCGGGACGGGCGCGGCGCAGGAAATAGTTGCAGAAGGCGAGCGTCTCGACCGTGTTGCCGGACTTGCTCGCGACGAGAAACAACGTGCGTGAAACATCGTGCACCCGCTCTGCCGCGCGCACCGCGTCGGGATTGGTGCTGTCCAGGACGTGGAGCTCGTTCTTCCGGAACGTCTCCGCCAGCACCTCGGCCACGAGGCTCGAGCCACCCATGCCGCACACCAGCGTGTGATCCAGTCCGTCGGCGCGTGCCGCAGCCGCCAACGCGACGAGCTCATCCCACTGTGCCAGTGAGTGCTGCGGGGCGTCGATCCATCCGAGGAGATTCATTGGCGGCGTAACATAATGCGGTTTAGGTTGCGCGGAGTCTCGTCCAGATGATTCTGTTGGGCTGCTGCGCGAACTGGCGGAGGGGGAGAAGCCGCGAGGCCCTATGGAGCGAGCAACGTAAACGTCACCACGAGCGAGTAGGTACCCGGCGTATCCACAGCCCAGGCGTACGTCGTTCGAAAGAAGAAGTTCGTCGCTGTCCCCACGCTGGCGCCGCCGGAGACAACGGTTGCCGGCGTCGTGCTGAGCGCGGTAAATGGCCCGCCCGAAGCAGTGGCGTGCAGCAAATCGCCCGCGGGCTTGTTTGCGCGCGCGCTCACGCCGGGCTCCGTATTCACCGCGGTCCACGTCGCCGTCGCCGCGCTGATCTGCAACCGCCACGCCCGATTCCCACGCACGGTCGCCGTAGGGCCCGTATTGGCCACGAACCCCGCGTCATAGTCAACCGCGGCGGGCGGCGTGAGCGGCGTTGTCGTGGCGCTGAGCGTCAGTGATAACACGTCCCCGATCACCAGCAACGCACTCGTATTGGCCGTGCAGGTCCACAGGTTCGCCGGCGGCGCTTGCGCGATGCACGTCTGCGCCTCGAGACGCGCGGCCGCGCATACAAGCACGGCCACGGTGAGGGTGGGACGGATCATCACGGCATCCTGGCGGCCGCGAACGAACCGGACGCGCTCCCCAGATCGAGCGGCTCGACCCAGGTGCCCTGGATCGAATCGCGTGCGAGCGCCCCCACATGACGCCGACCGACCGTCGTGAGAAACACGTCGAAATCGACGGTCACCGAATCCACGATACGGCCGCTGAGCGTGCCGGTGCGCCGCCGAGACCCCTGCGCATCGACCTCCGTCACATCAAGGCTTCCCGTCAAGGTGGTGCCACACTGGGTCGTGATGTCGAGCGTCCCGAAGAGATTCGCCGGCGTCGGAGCATTCTGCGTCGCCGTGTAGCTCCACCTGCCGAGCAAGTTCGCGGAGGCCGGGGGCGGTGGCGGGGGCGCGCAATCGACGGGTGTGTGGCACGCGGCGAGGACAGAACAAACCAGCACGATGCGCAGATACGTCACTGACGGCCGCTCTGATTGCGATTTCTCGACGGGTTGTTGGGATCGAACATGCGCACGGGTCTGAGAAATAGTGGGATGACCATCGTCGGCACCGTCCCGCCCGCCTCGACCGTAAACGACGGCAGAGGACCGCGAAGGATCAGCGGCGTCTGCAGCCCGCTCAAGTCGAGCTCGATCTGGTAGCTGCCGGGGGGCAGTGCATGGAGAGTCGCCACACCCTGGCTGTCGGGGCGAGTGCTCCAAATGTTGCCGGCCTGATCGCGCGCCTGAACGCGGACGGTCACCAGCGAGCCCCCCGCACGCGCGGGGGGGGGGGCCGCTTGACCGCTGTCGCTGGTCGGGACGAGTCGGATGGTCACCGGCGCAGTCGGGAGGACGGCGAGGTCCGGCGATCGAGACGAGTCGAATGCGGCGATGAGCCCGAAGGCCAGCGAGGTCTCGTCGAGCCGGGCCGGCTCATCAGCTCGCGTCAGGAATCGATAGCGACCTGCGGCGTCGGTGACCACGGACTCGCCGCCGCGGCGCACCAACACACCCGCGAGACCGGGCTCTCCCGAATCGCGGCGTCCATTGCCGTTGCGATCCTCGTACACGCTCCCACGTGCCGCAGCTCGTAGTCCCATCCACGCCACCACGGTCGCGTACTCCAGCTTGATGGCGACATTCCAGCCGCCAGCGGCGGCCGAGACGAAGAGAGGATTGTGCTCGGCCTCGAGCGTGAAGGCGAGGGAGGCAGGAAGCGGCACGCGAAACCCCGCCCGCACGACGGTCACTCCCGGCCGCGACCCGAACCAATCGTAGCGTTGCACGCTCGCTGCCCCGGTCGCACCCCAGAGGCCCACGGGCAGCGGCACGGCCGCCGCCCGAATAGCGAGCACGGACTGCCGTGGGAGGAGACCACTGCCGGCGCCATTCTGCTCGTAACTGGCGGACGCTTCGAACGCACCGGCCGCCGTGCTGTGCCCCACGCTGCCCCGCACGAGCCATCGACCTGCCACGACCTCATTCCTCGCGCCGTTCGGTGGTGTGAGGCTGCGGCTGACCTGCCCCCCGGCCACGGAAGCACTCGCCAAAAAGCTTCCCGACTGACGCATGGCGCCCAGGCGCGCCAGGACTTCCGAGCTACCGATCACCCCCGACGCACTTGTGGCATCGAATCCATTGCCATGAAGCTCGAGCTCGAGCAGCGTTCGCGGCTTGACCCACCACTGCGGTCCCGCTGACCACCCCGCGGAGTGCAACTGTTCGACGGTGGGTGTCACGTCCCCCGAACCCCACACGGACGCGCCGAACCGAAGCGTTGGAGTGACCCCGTCCGACACCGTGGCGACAAGCAGGTCGCGTGCTGGGGCGAACGCACTGCTCCCGCCCGGAGCATGCGAGTATCGAACCAGAAGCAGCCGGTCAGGATTCTGCTGCTTCGCCTCTGCGAGCCACCCGAACCCACTGCCGCCGCGAAACCGCCGTGCGGCGATCTCGCCACTGAGATCCCAGCCGCTCCCCAGCGGTGGCGCAACGCCTCCAATCCCCAGTGCTTCCAGCCGTCTCCCGCTTTGCGGGTCGTCGGCGGCGACCGCGGTCCCGTGCACCATCCCGCCGCCAACGAATCGGCCGACCTGGGCGCCGGCCATGTAGCCATTGCCCAGCGTGGGAGCGGAAAACCGCCTGGGCTTGGCAAGGATCGCGGCCGTCGTCCAGCGTGTGCCGTCGTGGGCGAACGTCGCGCCGCTTCCCCAGAGATTGACGCCGGTGATTTCCGAAAACGCCTCGCCGGTGTTCCCCCCCCTGAAACGCCAGCGCGGTCCCTCGAACGTCACGATTGAGGCGCCGGGGAACATCCCCACCTGCGAAAGCCCGCGCGCGTCTGCGGGTCGCGCGTTGACAGCCTGCACCAGCCGCCCGAACGCCCGCACGTTGGGTGTGAGCGCGCCCTGGAAATCGAGTCCAAAAAACGGTGTGGCGGGCATCTTCTGGCGCAGCACAGTCGCAAGACTCGTGGTGAGTCGAACCCCTGCCGCCGGCTGGGTCTCCCGATCGACGATCTCGAGGAGCGCAGTTGTTTGAGCCAGATCCCGAGCAGCATTGCGCGCGACGAGAGGCAGCCAGGTTGACCCCGTGGCGGCGTCGCGGGGAATCGCCAGGACGATGTCGCCTTCCGCTGTGGTTTCGCCCCCGAGCAGGTGAAACGCCGAAGTCACCGCCAGCACGCCCTTCCCCCAGCGTTCCGGAGTCGTGACACCCACCTCGATCATATCGGGCGCGTTTCCGGTATTGGTCAGCCGGTAGTGCAGGACGACCCGCTCTCCCGGTCGGGCCGCCAGCAAGCGTCGCTCCAGCACCATCGACGCACCCGACACCCATGGGACATCCACGGTACAGACGACATCAACGCGCGGTGCGCCGTGGACGAAGAACCGCACCCGCCCCGCCACCACACGTCCCGCTGGCGTATGCGCCGGCACGCGCACGGTCAACACCACGATCCGCTCGACGCCGACGCCGGATACCTGTCCCGTACGCTGTCCGAGGAATTGTATGTCGCCGGCCGGTATCGCCTCATATGTGACGGCTGCGTCGCGCGGTAGCTCTCTGGGTACCGGCACAATCACCAGGGTGACAGAACGGGGCCCGGCGCGGGCTTGAGGCGTGTCCGCGCTCACCAGTACAAGGTCGCTGAAAGCACCCGCGTTGCCGCTGCTGACGGGCGCGGTCCGCCCGCCTTGCGCGGCGAGGGACAGCCGCGGCCACACGAGACAGCCGGCAAGGACCAAGCCCGAGGTCCATTGCCGCGCGAGCCTCACGGTGTCGTCACCGTCAATGTCACAACGAGCGGGGCCAAATACGAGCCGGGAGGATCTGCCGTCCAGCTCAACAAGGCACGAAAGAAAATTGTGTTCGACCAGGGAGGGTCGTTTCTTCGGAACGGCGTGACGATTTGGATGACGACGTTACTCGTGGTGACGCTGTTCCAGGTCCCGAGGTCTGCGCGCCGCCACTGCAAGTCCCCGATGGGCTTGGTCCCTCCCATGGTGCTAGCTGTCGAACGAATCGAGACGATGGTGGTGCGAGCGGTGTTGCCCCCGCCGGAAAGGCCCACGAGAAAGGTGATGCCGGTCGGTTCCGCTACGAAGCCGGCGTTGTAGTCCGCAGCTGTCGGTGTGGAGAGCGTGGCGGGAGCATTGATGAGCGTGAGGGTCGCCTGCTGCGCACGCACCTGCACCGGCACGAGCAGCGCGAGCACGAAAAGCACTTGCCCGGAGAGACCCTTTCCCCACGACACGTCAAGGCACCTCGAGCTGCACCTGCCCGCCCGCAACGTCCGACCCGCCGTAGTCGATCAGGGCCAGCGCGATGTACCGACCGCGCGGCAACGCCGGCAGCGGAAGGGTCAGTCGCCGCAGGCTCCCTGGTAGAACGGGGAATTCCTCGATCGGGACGGTCTCGGCGACCGATGCATCCAGCCGGCGGAATTCGACGCTCCCGTGGGGCCAGAGTGGCACGTCGCCGGTGTTGCGAAAGTTCAAGATGAGCCGGCGCCCGATGGAATCTCGGATCGCGACGCTCTCGACCTCCCCTTCCTTGGGGAGATTCGGGGGCACGACGTACAGCTTCACCCCCAGGCGCGTGACATAGGCGATGGCCCGGCCGCGCGCCTGCCGCTGTGCGGTGCTCTCGACGAACACGACACTCCAGCACGTCTTGTCGAACGAGTCCGCCCCGTCCCCCTCCAGCGACACCCGGACCGCCTGCTGGGTGTGGGGCGGCAGCCGCAAGCTCAGTGGGAAGACGCGCAGGTAGCGGCCGCACGACTGCGGCAGCCGGCCGCTCTCGCTGAACCGGTTTTCTCCGTTCTCATCGCGGTCCCAATCGTTGAGGTACAGCGTCGCCTCGACGACCTGGTCGCTTTCATTCGAGACGCTGAAGGACTGAACGCGGCGGCCCGGTGCGTGAGGATCCAGGAACAACTCGACCTGATCGACCGCGAGCTGACCCTCGGCTCGTTGCACCCCTGCCATTAGAACAAACGCGGCGAGGCCCACTGCTGCCCGCCGCGTTGTCCGGTGCGCCAGGATCAATGCGCGCACGCTACGCTCCTCTCGCGCCGTTACGGAGCTGTGACCGTGAAAACCACGTCGAGGGAGTACGTCCCCGGCGTATCGAGCGTGTAATCCCACAGCGTGCGGTACGAAATGGTCTGGACCACGCTGGCAGTGCCACTCGCCGAAGTCCCCAGGCCGGCATTCGACGTCGTCAGGGCCGTGAACGGCGCGCCACCCGACGTGCTCCACTGGAGATCGGCGGCGGGCTTGGCGACGCGGGCGCCGGCACCAGAAGGCGTCCAACTCGCGGCGCTGCTCTTGACACTGAGCGTCCATCCCCGGTTTGCCTTGACGGTCGCTGTCAGCGCGGCCGGGTCATCCTGGAAGCCGTTGTCGTACGAGGTCTGACTTGGCGCCGTGAGCGCCGTGGCTGTGGAGCTCAGCGTGAGACTGAGCACTGTGCCCACGGTCACGGACGCCGTGTTCGTGACACTGCAGGGATTGCCTAAGCACCCCTGTGCCCGTCCTGTCGTCACGCCGCCCAAGAGCAGCGCGAGTGTCAGGCCGGACAACCTGGAGATCCTACGCATTGGTTTCCTTTGTGTGGAGCTGGTACGTCGGACTGCCGAGATGCTAACCGCCCAAAAAGCGGCCCCAACATTGGACCCTGGCTCATCCGATGCAATGACGAGAAGCACACGTGTTCACTAAGTGATTGTGAGACCGTGGGATATGGTGTAGGGGATTGTAGTGGTATGCTATACGGTGATGACCTACAAATGCGGTGGAGCGCGGACCTGCCTTGGCGCGTTGTGAGAGATGGATAACCTCGCCCATGCCCTAGTCGGCGCCGCGCTCGGACGCGCGGTCGCCGACCGTCACGTACCGCGCGCCGCGACGATCGGCATCGTCGCGGCGAACGCGCCGGATTGGACCGAGCTGTTCGTCGGCCTGCCGGGCACGCGTGCCCAGTTCTTGGAGCTCCATCGCGGCATCACCCACTCGCTCGCCGGCGCCTTCGTCGAGGTCGTTGCCCTCACGCTGTTGATCCGCGGCGGATGGTGGCTCGTGTACCGGTGGATGCAGCGCCGCGGCCGCGAAGCGACGCCTCCTCCCGCGTGGCGCTGGCTCGCGCTGTGTATCGGTGTGACGGTGCTCAGTCATCTCTTCATGGACTGGCAGGGATCGTACGGGTGGCGCCCGTTTCTTCCCTGGAGCGCGCGCTGGTACTACCTCGATTGGGTCGCGATCGCCGACGTGTTCTTCTGGGTGGTTCCCCTGATCGGCCTCGCCTGGGGCGCCGAACGGCACTGGATTCCGCTCGCCGCAGCCCTGGCGGTTGGCGCCGCCATCACGTTGCTCATTGTGCTCAACGCATCAGTCGTCGCGACGTGGGTCCTGGTCGTGTATGCCGCGCTGTGCGTGACCGGATTGTTGGGATGGGGGCGATACTGGTTTGGACCCGTGGCTCGGCAACGCGCCGCGTTGTACTCGCTGCTGGTCCTCGCGCTCTATGCGGGCGCTCAGGGCGCCGTGCTGCTGCATCGCAACACCGAAATCCGGCGGCAGGCGGTCCAGCGATTCGGCACCGGCGCCACGTGGGCAGCGCTCACCACCGTCGGTGCGCCGTTCACGTGGGAAGCGATGTACGCGAGCGCCGACACCGTCGCGGGAGTCGATTGGCAGCTGCCGCGCAATCTGGGTCTACCGGCTGTCAAGCGAGCAATCGAAACCACGACCGACGGTCGCGCGATCGCGCACTTCGCCCGCTTTCTGGCGGCCGAAGTCGACTCGACGACGAAGACGGTGTATCTGCGGGATGCGCGCTACGCGCGCGTCGGACGTGATGGTTGGGCGCTGGTACGCGTCAGGATGGATTAAACTCGCTGAATGACCAGCCCGACCCGCGGCGATCTCTCAGGTGGCGTCGCGGGTCGAGCGAGCGGCGCTCGATCAGGCTGCGGCGGTCCATGTGCCCGCGCCGGTCCACGAGCACCGACACGAACCGCAGCCGCCGGTCCGTGATCCGCCGGTCGAGGCCGGACCGCCGATCGGGACGCACGCGGCGCTCCAGACGATGCCGCACCTCCCGATACTGATTGTTCATTGCGGCTCAATCTGCGGCTTGGCGCCGATTCGTGCCAGCAGAATCGACCGACTACATTTCGCGTTCGTGCAGACTTCTGACCCTCGCTCACCGCTACCGCGTGTGACGCCCGTCACCAATGTGAGCGTCGCGACCTCCCAGACGCCCTCCGCGGCGCTGCTGGACGACGCGTTACGTGCCCTCGAACCGGCATTCCGGCTCGACAACCTCGTCGCGCTGTCGCCGGACCGGGCCCTGTATCACGCCTGGGATCGCGTCCTGAAGCGCCCCGTCGCCATTCGGCTCCATCTCACGCCCGGCACGCCCAGCCGGGCGTGGTTCATGCGCGAAACCGAGACGCTCGCCGCACTCGACCATCCTACGATCCGCCACGCCTACGCCGCCGGCGAGATCGGCACGTTCGCCTACCGGACGGCCAACTGGATCGAAGGAGAGAGTCTCGCCGATGCGCTGCGCCGCGGACCGCGGCCCATTCCGCAGTGCATGTCGCTGATCCGCGATTTGCTGTCGGCGCTGGAGCACGCGCACGCGCGCGGCATCATCATGCGGCGCATCGTCCCAACGACCCTGATGATCAATACCGGCGGTCAGGGCGTCATCACCGATCTGCGTTATTCCAACTGGTGCCTCCCGTATCTCGAGCCCCTCGCGGCGGCTGATGCGACGCTCGCCTACATGGCCCCTGAAGTCCGCGCCGGCGATCCGGGCGAGCCGGCGAGTGACGTCTACACGGTGACCGCGAACATCTACGCCGCGCTCACCGGCACCCTGCCCGATCTTGATCCTGCGGGCATCGTGCCGCCGCGCCAGGTCCGCGCCGCGATTCCCGCCGCAGTCGAGCGCGTGATCGCCCGCGGGCTTTCCGCAGCTCCGAAGGAGCGCTACTACACCGCCACCGAGATGATGGAAGACTTCGTCAGCGACGCGGGCACATTCCAGGTGCCTGCCGCAGCGCCCACCGTGACGGAAAAGGGCTTCGAGCGGCGACTGCGGCGCGCCCTGGGCGACGACTACGAGCTGCTCGAGGAGATCGGCAGCGGTGGCTTCGGGCGCGTGTATCGCGCGCGCGACCTCGCGCTCGAACGGGACGTGGCGATCAAGGTCCTGCATCCCGCGCTCATCTCCGATCCCGGTGTCATGGAGCGTTTCCGGCGCGAGGCCCAGCTCGCGGCGCGGCTCCGCCATCCGAACATCGTCAGCATCTACGACATCATGGGACGCGCCGGCCTGACATGGTACTCGATGGAGTTCGTGCCGGGATCGAATCTGGCGCAGGTCGTGCAGCGCCACGGCAATTTCTCGCTGGAGCAAACCGAGCGCCTGCTGACCGAAGGCCTCTCCGCGCTGGAGCACGCGCACAGCGTCGGACTCATTCACCGCGACCTGAAGCCGGAGAACATGCTGATCGAGCCCGATGGGCGGCTGCGCATCACTGACTTCGGACTGGCGCTGGCGCTGCGCGCCGGGGCGCGGTTCGGCGGCGCGACGTCGCGGAGCGGCACACCGCAGTTCGCGGCGCCCGAGCAGCTGCTCGGTGAGCGCGTGGATCAGCGCACCGATCTCTACTCGATGGCGGCAGTGGCGTACTTCTCACTCGCAGGCCACCCGCCCTTCACCGGGAAGACACCAGAGCAGATTCTGGCCAAGCAGACGACGGATGATCTCCCACCCCTGAGCAGCGAACGCCGGGACGTCCCACGCGAGCTCGAGGACGTGTTGCGGCGCGCGTTGCGCAGCGATCCCGCCGAGCGGTTCCATTCGGCGGGCGCGTTCAGCGCCGCGGTGCGTGGTGCGCTCGGTGGCTTTTTGCGACGTTTGGCAGCGCTGTTTCGCCCCGAGAGTTAGTCCACCTTCTCACGATCTGGCGATCTGCGGATCGTGGGGTGATGTTGGAAGCTCACCAGTCCGGAGCGATCGATGCGCCTGCGTTACGGTTTGTGCCTCGCGTTCACCGTCGCGTGCGGATCCGCCACTTCCTCCTCC
This sequence comes from Gemmatimonadota bacterium, assembly GCA_003221895.1. Taxonomy (GTDB): domain Bacteria; phylum Gemmatimonadota; class Gemmatimonadetes; order Gemmatimonadales; family GWC2-71-9; genus 20CM-2-65-7. Next base: position 35,848 of record QHUJ01000112.1, read on the forward strand.
AACAACCCTTCACCGCCGCCCCCACCGGGGCCGACGCCTCCACCGCCCCCGCCCTCTGGCTCGGTGGCGGTCAAGATCACGAATTACAGCTTTTCACCTGATACCACGAGCATTTCCGTCGGCCAGTCGGTGCGGTGGACCAACAATGATGGCGTCTCACACTCGGTGACGTCGGATACGGGTAGCACACTCAACAGCGGCGCCATCGCCGGTACGGGCACGGACTCCTACGGTAATCCAACGGGTGGGGGAAACTACACGAAGGCGTTCTTCACCAAAGGAACCTTGCTCTATCACTGCTCGATTCACCCGACGACCATGCAAGGCGTGGTGATCGTCAATTAGAGCTGGTTAGCGCCAGCGGAAGATCCGCAGCGCGACGACGAAACTGACCGCGCCCCACGCCGCGACGATCGCGAGTGGGGCGCCGAGCGTGGTGAGTGCCGCGCCGTCGATCATCACGGCGCGCAATGCGTCGTTCAACGCGGTCAGCGGTAATGCTTTCACGAACGGGATCATCGCATCGGGAAAGCGGGAATAGGCAAAGAACGTCCCCGACAGGATCCACATCGGCAGCATCACGAGGTTCATCAACCCCGACACGCCCTCGATCGTCTTGGCCCTGCTCGCGACGAGCAATCCAAGTCCCGCGAACGCGAAGGCACCGAGGATCGTGATGCCGGCCAGCGTGAAAAACGATCCGCGGACGGCGACACCGAACAACAGCCAGCCGAATCCGACGAGCGCCACCACCTCGAGAATCAGGAACACGAGCCGCGACAGAATGAAGCTCAAGAGATAATGACTGCGCCGCATCGGCGTCGCCATGTAGCGCTTGAGCAGCTTTTTCTGGCGCGCCTGCACGACCGAAAACCCCACTCCCCAGATCCCGCTGCCCAGCAGGTTCATGCCGAGCAATCCCGGGATGAGGAAATCGATATAGCGGGAGCCCGGCGCCGTGGTGCGATCGTCGCGAATCGCGACTGGATCCTTCCGGCCGCGCGCGCGCTGGAGTACCTCGTCCACCTCGAGCCGCGCGAGGCCGCTCTCGGTGCGGGTCGAGTCGTAGCGGTAGACGATCGGATCACCCGGGAGTACGAGGAGCGCGACCCGCCCGGTGCGCAGCCTCAACCGGCCGGTTGCCGTGTCGAGCACGCTCGCCACGACCCTCGGCGACGAATCGAGTGTCGCTGCGAGGACGCTGTCGCCCGGCCCCGGCATGACACCCACCTGCAGTTGTCCGGGACCGGTGTTGCGGAACGCGAGGCCGAGCGCGAACGCGAGCACGATGGGGAAACCGAAGACCCAGAACACCGCTTCGGGCTCGCGGTAGAACTCGCGCATGCGCGCGAGCGCCAGCTGGAACATCGGATGCTCACGTATCACGGAGCTGCCGTCCGGTGAGCGCGACGAAGACATCGTCCAGGGTCGCATGATGGGTGGTGAGCGAAGCCAGCTCGAGAGTGCGTCGCTGCAGCTCCGCCAGCAGGGCTGGCAGCGTGCGGTGCAGCTCGGTCACGGTCAACGACAGGCCCACCCCCGCCCGGACTGCGGTGACACCAGTCATACCGCGCAACATGTCCATCAGACCGTCCGGCACCGCGTCGCTGAGCGAGAACTCCACCACGTGCTCGGCGCCGAGCGTGGCGATCAACTCCCGCGGCGTGCCGAGCGCGATCACGGTGCCGTGATCCATGATCGCCACGCGGTCGCACAAACGCTCGGCTTCTTCCATGTAATGCGTCGTCAGCAGCACCGTCCCGCCGGCCGCACGGAAGCGCCGGATGATCTCCCACAGCTGGCGCCGCGATTGCGGATCGAGCCCCGTCGTCGGCTCGTCCAGAAACAGCAGCTCGGGCTTGCTGACGAGGGCGCAGGCGACGGCGAGCCGCTGCTTCTGCCCGCCCGACAGCGTCACAACCCGCGCCTTCCTTTTTTCCTCCAGCTCGACGAGCGCGAGGACCTCGTCCACCGTGTGCGACTGTTTATAGAAGGAGCGAAACAACGCCAGCGTCTCGGTGACAGTGAGCTTGTCGGCGAGCTGCGTCTCCTGCAGCTGAATGCCGAGGCGCTCGCGCAGTGCGCGCCCGGCTGCACCTTCCCGCCATGGCGTCCCGAGGATCTCGACGTCCCCGCTGTCGGGAAGGGTGAGGCCCTCGAGGATTTCGATGGTTGTGGTCTTGCCGGCGCCGTTGGGACCGAGCAGACCGAAGCACTCGCCGGCACCGACGGTGAGATCCAATCCCTTGACCGCGACCACGTCTCCGAAGCGCTTAGTGAGGGCGCGGCAGCTGATGGCTACGATTTGTGGGTCTCTTTGTCTTTTTCTGGAGGAGCTTCGTGCGCCATCTTCAGCGCCTGTTCGAGCTGCATGGCCATGCTGTTCATGCCTTCATGCAGCGCGCGCACCTTCATCATGAGGCCGGTGCCTGCGCGACCGGCAATCATGGCGAGTGAGCCGGCGACATCGGGCAGCGTGCCGAGATTTGCCGTCAACCCGCGCTGGCGCATGTGCGAGAGCTCACGCGCGATGTTGCTGCAGATCCCGTTGATGATGCTGAGTTTCGCGGCCCGGTTGGATTCCAACTCGGCGATCAGCTTCCTCACCTTATCCACAGTGCGCACGTAATGCTGCAGCTCCTCGATGCGCCGGATCTGGGTCGCGGACTGCTTTTGAGCCACCGGTCAATTCCTGGGCAGCAGCGCGTCGGTCCGGGCGTGCCCGTCCACCAGCGACAGCGGCGACACGCCGAGCAGCACGGCCAGCGTCGGCCCGATATCTACGGTGTTGATGCGGCCGGCGTACATTCCGCGCTTCACGCCACGGCCCCAGAAGATGATCGGCACGTGCGCATCATCGTCGGATGGCTGGCCGTGCATCGCGATCGGGACGTTGGGAATGTCCCAGACAGAGCCCGGTTGTAGACTCACGAGCACGGCGACCCCCGCGTCGGGCGTCAACTGATGCAGCCAGCGGCGCGCGGTCGGGTCGGACGCCGTGTCGGCGCGCACCAGGTCCGCCGTCTTGATCACGCGCGCCACGCCCGGCACACGCTGGATCCGCGCGCTGACCGCGTCCAGGATGCTGTCGGTCCTCATGCCCATCGCGGCGAAGCGCCCGTTGTCCTGCAGGAACAACATCCCCGTGTCGAAGTCGAGCCACTGGCGCGACGTTCCCGCGACCGCGTCGAGATCGTGATTCACGGCCGTGATCAGCGTGTCGAGTAGCACGCGATAGGCGGGAGCACCAGTCCTCGCGCGCGTTCGCTCGGGGTACGACGTGACACCGTGATCGGCCGTCAGGACGACGACGACATTGTCCTTGCCGACGCGGTCCGTCACGCGTTTGAGGAACCAGCCGAGGTAGTGGTCGAGCCGCAGGATCTGATCGTGGATTTCGCGCGAGTCAGGTCCAAACGCGTGACCGACCGCGTCGGTCGTCGATAGACTGACGGCGAGGATGTCCGTCCCCTTGCGACCGAGCTTCAGCGCTTCAAAGCCTTCCACTGCGAACAACAGCGTAAGCGAATCCATCGCGGGCTCACCGGCGATCACGGCGGCCGCGCTCACGCTGTCCGCCGGCAGCCGATGCGGGAAGACGAGGTCGCTGCCGCCGTTCTCCCATACCTCGCTGTCCGGCTCTTTGTAGGCGCTATCGGGGAGCAGCAGCGTCCAGGTCGTGCTGGCGGCCTTGAAGGGCAGCCGGCGCGCGTTGAATGCCTGCACCCAGGTTGGCAGCGTGTCGGCGTAGTACTTGCTCGTCGTGAACAGGGGCGCCTGATACCAGTACACCTGCTCCTTCGCCCGTCCGAGCGGGAGAATCGCGCCGCGATCTTTGCGGCTCACCGAGAGCGCGCGTGCCGTGGGGTCGACGGCTTTCAGCCAGTCGAAGAGCGTCGTGCCGCGAAAGCGCCGCGGCGACGCGCCCGGTCCCGCGATTCCGAGCAGCGGAGCGAGGGTATCCTGGACACCCAGCAAGTTGCGAATGATTCCCGTGTGCGCAGGCCACATCCCCGAGAGAATCGTCGAATGCCCGGGCGCCGTCTCGGTGACCGCGTGGTCCTGGTAGGCCTCGGTGAAGAACGCCCCTTCGTTCGCTAGCTGCGCCAATCCGCCCGATAACTGGCTCTTCCAGCGGCTGAAGTAGTCGGGCCGCAGCTGATCGACCGTGATGACGAGGACGAGCTTCGGCCGGGGAGGTGGCGGATCCGCGGGTGCGAGACAATGCGCGAGCAACGTGACGACAGCGACGATGTTCATCGCCCCAAAGTAGCGGCTTTCAGGTGCTCACCGCCACAGGTGTCGGGGTGTCCTCGCGGATTAGCAACGTGAGATACATGACGGACACGATGATCGCCGCTGAGATATAGAACGGGACATGCTGACCCAGTAACTGGTAGGACGCACCCGCATACACAGGTCCCAGGATCGCGGCAACGCCCCGATAGGTCTGCTGTACGCCCAACGTGACGCCGATCTCGTCGTGATGCGCCTTATGACTCACCAACGCAGAGTTGGCCGGGAAGAGGAGCGCGGTGCCAAGCGGCAGCAGGACTTGGGCGCCGATAAAGAGCGGGAGCGAGGTCGCGAGCGGCACGAGGATGAATCCCGCGAAGAGCAGGAGAATTCCCACCTGCATCGTGCGCACTTCGCCGAGGCGGGCGTTGAACCAACCGACGGGCCCGATCCGCATCAATACGCCGACTGCGCCGAAGATCATGAAGAAGAACCCGATCTGATCGGCCGTAATCCCGAATCTGTCGTGCAGGTAGAGCGAGAATATCGGCGGCAGAGCGTTGAACGCGAGCATCGCGAGCGCATAGATCCAGATCAGCAGCGAAACCGGTCGGGTCGGATCGGCGACTACACGGACCGCCGGTTGGACGACGTTGCGCACGGCTTCGCCGAGGGTAATCGAGCCACGCGGTGCATCGGTTGCGGTCCTGGTCACGCCGGCCTGCGCCCAGCGCGACTCAGGCAACCACTTCCACGCGAAGGCGACGTTGATGAGCACCAGTGCGCTCGCGAACAGGCCCGGAGCGGCATCGCCGAAGCGGTGCATGAACGATCCCAGTGCCGGACCGATGATGACGCCCGCGCTGGTGGCCGCCGAGAGCCATCCCAGCGCCTTTGCGCGCTCCCGCGGCAACATCGTGTCGACCACGTAGGCCTGGACCACGCCCGTCGTTCCGCCACCGAGTCCCTGCACAAATCGGGACACGAACAGCAGCCAGACTGTATGCGCGAATCCGAAGACGACGTACGCGAACGCGGACGCTCCGAGACCCACGAGCAGCGCCGGCCGCCGGCCATAGCGATCGGAGACGAACCCCCAGACGGGCGAGGAGACCAGCTGCGCGATGGGAAATGACGCCGCCAGTAGACCCACGGTAGTCGCGGTCGCTTTGAGATTCACCGCATAGAGCGGCAGCAGGGGCCAGATGATCATCAGGCCCATCATGTCGACGAAGGCCACGAGCATCAGAACCGACAGCCGCTTCATCGTCTTGCCCCCACACCGAGGACGACCGCACTCACGATCATCAGCACCACGCCGAACGCCGCAGCCACGCCGGTCTCGGCGAGCCGCAGGCTCGACAGGATTTCGATCGAGATGGGGCGGGTTTCATACGTATACAGCACGATCGAGGCCACGATATCGCCGAGGGCCGCAACGAATGCAAGGCTGGCTCCCGCCGCGAGGCCCGGGCGCAATTGCGGCAACGTCACGCGCGCGAGTGTGCGCCAGCGGCCGGCCCCCAGGCTCGCGGCCGCCTCTTCCAGCGACGGATCGAGCTGGCGATAGGCCGCGAGCAGACCGCGGCCGGTGAGCGGCAACGCGCGCACCAGATACGCGAGCGGCAGAATGACGGCGGTGCCGACGAGCACGAACCGCAGCTGCAACGGTGCGTTGGTGCTGAACGCGATCGCCAGCGCAATCGCGAACACCGTTCCGGGAAGCGCCCAGGGCAGCACGAGCAGTCCTTCGATCACGCGGCGCAGGGCCACGCGCTGGCGCACGACGAGCCACCCCGCGACGAGCGCGAGCAGCACCGCGGCGGCGGTGCTGGCGCTCGCCATCCACAGCGAATTGAGCAGCGGCCGAAGTCGCTCCGCTTCCGAAAAGAGACGGCGATAATTGTCGAAGTTGATCACCGGTGGCAGGATTTCCGTGGTCCAGGCGCCGTACGGCACGAGCGAGACGAGCCCCAGCGTGAGGTGCGGCAACAGCAGCAGCACCGCGAGACCCCAGCCCGCGATCGTCGTGAGCCGCCGCACCCCGGCGCGGCGGATGGGGCGCGGGCGCGGCGCGATCCCCTTGCCCAGCGCGACGAGAATGTCGTTGCCTTCCGTGCGCCGCAGAATCAGCAGCGCGACGACCGCGACACTGGCGAGCACTACGGTCTCGACCATGGCCAGCGGCAGGTCGCCGTTCAATTTCGTCGCCACGATCTGCGTGGTCATCACGCGGAAGCCGCCGCCAAAGATGTACGGCGCGCTGAACGAGCCCAGGGAGGTCATGAACGTGAGGATGGCCGCGCCCGCCAGCGAGGGCCGGAGCAACGGGACCACGACGCGCCACAGCGTGCCCCGGCGATCGGCGCCGAGTGCCTGCGCGGCTTCCAGCATGGAGACGTCGAGCCGCGCGAGCCCGGCGCGCGTGAACAGGTAGAAGTACACGTACATCGAGTACGCGTGGACCAGCAGAATCGCGAGCGGGCCCTGCAGTCGCCACGGCGCTTGCTCGAGCTTGAAGAGCGCCTGGATCGCGCGCGCCACGAACCCCGATTCGCCATACAGGAAGAGAAACGCGATCACGCCGACGAGCGGTGGCAGCACCACGGGAAGCGCGATGAGGGCCCCCAGCGTCTTGCGGCCGGGGAAATCGAACCACTCGAACAGAAAGGCGAGCGGAATACCGATGGCGGCGGCCAGCACGACGCTCGCGAGCGATATCCAGAGGCTCGCCCACAGCGCCGCCCATTCGCCCGGACGCGTCAGGAAGTCGTGCCATGCGGTACCGTTTGCCGCCTCCGCTCCCACGACGGCGATCGGGTACAGCACGAACCACGCCAGGAGCAACGTAAGGGCGATGGCGACGGCGAGCGTCCACCGGGCGCGGCTCATCGCCTGGGTCCCGGCTCTGGCAGCACGATCACCCGCGTCGCAGCCACATGGACGCGCTCGTCGATGCGCGCGGCGTCGGGCTGGGCGAGCACCTCGAACCGCTCGCCATCCTCACCCTCGACCAGAAAGAACGTCGCGGGGCCGGTGTAGCGCAGCTCGCGCACCACACCGGGCAACCCGGAGGCGCCGAACTGTAATCGCTCCGGTCGAACGACCAGCACCTGACCGTCAGGCGTCGGTTCACCTCCCAGATCGCGCGCCGCGCGCCCGCGAAACACGTTCGCGCGCCCGACGAACGTGGCGACGAAGAGATTGACCGGTCGCTCGTACAGCTCGTCGGCGACGCCCACCTGCTCCAGCCGGCCGCCATTGAGCACCGCGATGCGGTCGCCGAGGTCGAACGCCTCGTCCTGCTCGTGGGTGACGAACACGGTGGTGATGCCGATGCGCTTGATGACGTGGCGCAGCTCGCGGCGGGTTCGCTCGCGCAGCGTCGGATCGAGGTTTGACAGCGGTTCGTCGAGCAACAAGACGCGCGGCTCCGGGGCGAGCGCGCGAGCCAACGCCACGCGCTGCTGCTGCCCGCCCGAGAGCTCGTGCACCTTGCGCCGCTCGAACCCGGTGAGATCGACCAGCGCGAGGGCCTGCGAGACCTTTTGCTCGACTCCTGCTCCCCCCCCTCCGTGCAAACCGAAGGCGACGTTCTCTCCCACATCGAGGTGCGGGAAGAGCGCGTAGTGTTGGAACACCATTCCGAAGCGGCGTCGCGCGGGCGGCACGGCGGTGACGTCTTCCCCTCCCACGCCGATCCGTCCCTCGTCCGCCGCTTCAAAGCCCGCCAGCAGCCGCAACATCGTGGTCTTGCCGCTGCCGGACGGGCCGAGCAGTGCGAGGATCTCGCCACGTGCGATGTCGAGCGTGATGGGGCCGACGGCGACATCGGGACTCCAGCGTTTTTCAATGCCGCGGATTTCGAGGAAGCCGCTCAACGCGCTCGTCCTGTTCCCCGCACGTGCTGGTCCCACCAGCGCATCCACTCGGGTCCGTGCTCGGTGATCAGGTTCCAATCCACGTCCGCCACGACCATGCGGCGCCGCACGTCGCGCACCCAGTCGGGCAGCGAGTCGGCAGGAAGATCAAGTCGCGCGGGGAGCCGGTAGACCTCACGCGCGGCGGCGAGCTGCATCTCGACGCTGCCCACGAAGTCGACAAAGGCGCGTGCGGCCGCCCGGTGCTTGGCGCCGCGCACCACGGCGATCCCGTCCTCAATCGCCACGGTGCCGCTCCTGGGAAAGACGTACCCGATGGGCATGCCACGCCGCCGGCTGATCAGCACGTCGGGCAAATCCCAGACGGTGACCAGCCCTTCCTGGCGCGCGATCTTCTCGCTCACGAGCGCCGGATTCTGCTCGTAGACCTTGGTCTGCGCGTCGAGCCGGCGTAGCCACGCAACACCGGCCGCCGTATCACCGGTCGCCTGGAGCCCGCGCTCGATGATGAGCCCGAAGACCGCGCGCATCGTCCCGCTCGCGAGGGGGTCGCGGATGATGATCTTCCCGGTCCACTTGGGATCGAGCAGATCGTCCCAATCCTGCGGGGCCTCGGCCGCCGGCACGACCTTCTCCGCATACAGAAAGACGACGGGCGTTTCATACGCCGCAAAGAAGCAGTCGCCCGCGCCGCGGCCGCGCGCGGCAATCGCGTCCGCCCAGCTCGGGCGGTAGCAATCGAGCAGCGAGTCACGAGCGGCTGGCGCGAGAATCAGCGAGGGCCCACCGAACCAGACGTCGGCCTGCGGATTGGCGCGCTCGGAGCGTACGCGATCGTACACGTCCTGCGAGCCCATATCGAGCCAGCGCACGTCGATGTCGGGATGCAGAGCTTCGAAACGCCTCTCGAATAACGTCAGCAGATCTCGGCCGTGGGGACTGTAGATCACCAAGGGCGTACGGTGATCCGGGGAGCACGCGGCCAATAACAACAGCAACGCAGCTAATTGAGGTGCGTGGTACGTGGTGCGTGGTGCGTGGTGTGTCCTGGATGCATCGCGCGCACTGCCACGCACCACGCACCTCGCACCACGCACCCTCTTACGGAACATTCCGGCGCTTCAATCCCAACAGATTTACGAAGAGACGGTAGGCACCAGGTACTCCCGCGGGCAGCTGCCGGAAGAAACTCAGCCCCGTGTACACATAGGTCCCGCGACCAACCGGCGCGACCAGCAGGCCGCCCTTCAACTCCTGCGGCGGGTTGGGCGGTGGGTCGTGCGTCTCGAGCAGCGGGACGTACGTCGTGTCCCAATCGTGAGCGAAGTACAGCCCGCGCTCCTGCACCCAGCCGCGCCAGTCGTCAGCTGCGATTTCGTTGGGATAGTGGAAGGCCGGATGACCCGGCTCGATCAGCGCCACCGGGGCATTCTCGTCGGTGACGCGATCGTGCGGGCGCGCGATGTGCAGCGGATAGGGCGCGAAGCCTCCGTCGACAAACGGGTATTGCTGGTACTGCACGACCAACAGCCCGCCGTTCTTCACGTAATCCAGTACTCGACCGTTATTGGCGACGAGTGCCGGCTCCGTTTCGTACGCGCGGCTGCCGATCACGATCGCGTCGTAACGGGAGAGGTCGCCGCGTGCCAGCGAATCGGCGCTGATGACTTCGAGCGGCACGCCCACGGCCGTCAACGCTTCGGGGACGCGGTCCGACGCACCCCGCACGTAGCCGACGCGCGAAAGCGCGGGCAGCGACAGGCGCGCGACGCGGATCTGCGCAACCGACGGATGTGCGAGCGCGCGGGGCCGGATGTGCGGGTAGTCGATGATTTCCAGGGCACCGTCGTGGCGACGGCCGTCCCCGCCGCTCGCGGCGACCCGGAGAGTGAGAGTCCCGGCCTTCAGGCTGTCGGCCGCCGGAGGCGCGAGCGTCACAGTGATGCTCTTCGACTCGTCCTCGCGAGTGAACGTGAGACTCTCGGCGGAGATCTGTGGCCAACCCGAGGGGACCGTGACGATCGCGCGCGCGGGCCCCGGCGTGCGTGAGCGATTGGTGACCGTGATCGTGAAGTGTCGCGGCTCGCGCGAGCCGCCATCGATCGGCCACAACAGCTCCTCTGGGGCGATGGCGACATCGAAATCCCGAGTCACGAACAGCGGGCGGCGGATCTCGCCGATCGCCTGGTCGCGATAGCGATACACGACTTCACGCGTGAGCGTCACTGGCTCGCCGGCGATGCTCACCCGGACGCGCGCGCTCACTGGCGGCGGATCGAACGGGAGTCCTCGCACGTCAGCCGGCACGGCGGACCAGTCGTACAGCCCGCCACGATTGATCAGCGGCCGTCGCAAAAAGTACGGTTGGGTGCGCTCGGCGTCGCGCGCGACAGTGAGCACGAAACGCCGCGTGACTACGGCGTTGGGCGCCACCGTGGGCGCGCCGAGCTCCAACCGCTCGAGCGACCAGCCGCTCGGCGCGTCGATCGCGACGCTATCGAGCCGGACCGCGCTATCGCCGGCGTTCCAGACGTTGACCTCCACCTGGAGGCGCTGGCCTTGGGTGACAATGCCGTCGTCCGCAGTCCCGTCGATCGTCACGCCGGCTGCGGCACCGATGGCGCGCGCGAGCAGCGCGCGTTGCTCCTGATCGGCCGGGCCGAGCAGTCGCATCGCGCGAATCAGATAGGGGACGATTGCACCGGGCCGCCACGGCGTGAGCGCCCTCCGTGCGGAATCGATCAGGGTACTGTAGCCCGCGATGTGAAACGTTGTGTCTACGCCCGCGAACAGCGACGACTCGCCCGTGCCGGCCGTCGTACCTGTCCCGCCCGCCGGTTTCGACGCCACCAGGGCCACCCGCGCCGTCGCCGGGCCCATGCGCTGCAGCTGTCCCATGTCCTGAGAGCGGTGCCGGCTGCGGCTCGCCATGGCGATCTGGAAGTAGGACTGCCCTACCAGCGGATCGAGTGTGCCCACTGAGAAAGCCAGCGTTGTCGCGGTGGTATCGCCCCGGGTCGAGCGATAGAACTTGGTGGGACCGCCGGCGGAATCCCGCATCAGGTCAAATGCCTGCCGCGCAATGATGCCCGCGACCTGATGTTGCCCGTGGCCATCGGCTGGGGTCCCGGAGAACACCGCGATGATGATCTGCGGCTGGAAGCGCCGGATGATCGCGACGACGTCCTTGAGAATCGAATCGCGCGGCCAGAACCGGAACGTTTCGTCGGCGGTCTTGGAGAAGCCGAAGTCGTACGCGCGCGTGAAGAATTGCCGGGCGCCGTCGAGCTCGCGCGCCGCGAGCAGCTCCTCGGTGCGGATGACGCCGAGCTCGGTGCCGAGCTCGGGACCGATCAGATTCTGCCCTCCTTCACCGCGGCTGAGGGACAGGTAGGCAACCTGCGCGCCCATGCCGCGCGACAGCAGCACCAGCAGCTGGGTGTCTTCGTCATCAGGATGCGCGCCGATCATCAGGACACGCTTGTTGCTGCCGAGCTGGCGGAGCGTGCCGGCCAATGCCGCAACGCCGCCGGTCCCGGCCGGCGCAAGCTGCGCGAAGCCGGCACCCGCGGCGCTGATACCAAGGAAGAGCGCCAGGCCGAGCGGTCTCACTATTGAGAAAGGTAAGCCACGCCGCCCTTCATAACGAACTTGACTCGTTGGAGTTCCGTGATATCGCGTGTGGGATCGCCCGCAACACCGATGATGTCCGCATACAGACCCGGCGCCAGCGCCCCAATGTTCTGTTCTTGTCCGAGGAGCGCCGCGGCCACCGAGGTTCCTGACTGAATCGCCTGCATCGGCGTCATGCCGTACTGCACGTAGTACTCGAACTCCTTCGCCTGGTTGATCTCCGTCCACGGAAATCCGCCGACGTCCGTCCCCATCACGATCTTCACGCCCTTGCGCAGCGCGCGGCCGAAGGCGCGACGCTCGAGATTGACGAGCGTGGGCCACACGCCGCCCCGCGCCATCACATGGACGCCGACGGTCACGGTCGGAACCCAATAGACGTTGTTCTTGACCATCACGTCCATGAGCGAGTCGGTCAGGCCATCGCCGTGCTCGATCGAGTTCACGCCGGCCCGCAGGGCCGCCGCGATCCCGTCGGAGCCGATCGCGTGCGCCGCGACGCCGCGGCCCAGCCGGTGCGCTTCGTCGACGATCGCCTTCGCTTCGGCATCGGTGAAGTTCACCCAGCTGCGCAGCATGCTGTCGGGCGTGAAGTAGTAGCGCCGGTCGCTGTAGTACTTGATCCAGTCCGCGCCGTGCTGCACCTGCTCGCGCACCGCGAGGCGGGCGTTGTCGACGCCATCCACAACCTGCACCCCGTGCGGCAGCTCGATCTCCCAGTTCGGCGTCCCGATCGGATACATCCCCGTCGGCGCCATCGCGCGGGTTGACGCGAAGACGCGCGGACCCGGGATCTCGCCGCGATTCACGGCGAGCTTCACGTCCACGTCGGCGTACATCGCGCCCTCGGTCTCGACATCCCGAATCGCGGTGAAGCCGTGCTCCAATGAGAGGCGGGCATTGCGGGCGGCGAGAATCGCGCGATACGGAATGGACTGCCTGAGCAGCTGGTCTTCATACTCTTCGGACGTGATGTCGCCCTGGAGCAGGAGGTGGGTGTGCGCGTCGATCAGACCGGGCAGCAGCGTCATTTGTGACAGGTCGATGACGCGGGCACTGCCCGCCTGCGCCTGGACCTGGGCCAGCGGGCCGATCGCCTTGATCCGCTCGCCTTCAACGAGGATGCCGACATTGGTTTGGACGGTACTCGAACGGCCATCGACCAGCCGGCCGGCTTTGACCAGCACGAGCGCAGGGGGAGGCTCCTGCGGCGGCGGCGGCGCCGGCGCCGGTGGTGCCTGGGACAGGCATGGGACGAGGGGGACAACCGCAAGGGACAGCGTACGCAGCGACGGCAGACCGCGCATGTGGTCTCCGGTGAAGGGCGCGGAGAATGTACGACCTTCACAAAGATTCAGTAACGCCCCTCACGGGTCGGGTGTTACATTCACAGGTGATGGCAACTGACCTGGCCGAACCCAAACGCAAGATCAGCGCTGACGAGGCGCGCGAAGTCGCCGAGGCGGCACGCGAGCAGGAGTGGGCCGCGCCGAGTTTCGTGCGTGACCTCTTCCTCGGCAAGCTGCGGATGGATTTGATCCATCCCTATCCCGAGCAGGATCCCGACGAAGTTGCCCGCGCCAAACCCTTCCTCGATAAACTCGAACGCTTCCTCCGCGAAGAGGTCGACTCCGACCGAATCGACCGCGAGGGCGAGATCCCCGAGCACGTCATCCAGGGCCTTCGCGACCTGGGGGCATTCGGAATCAAGATTCCGCTGGAGTACGGCGGGCTGGGCCTGTCGCAGCTCTCGTACATGAAGGCGATCGAGCTCGTCTCCTCAGTCGACGGCTCGCTCACCGCGCTCCTCTCGGCGCACCAGTCGATCGGCGTTCCGCAGCCGCTCAAGATGTTCGGGACGGACGCGCAGAAAAAGAAATACTTCCCCCGCCTCGCCAAAGGCGCGATCTCCGCGTTTGCCCTCACCGAGCACGCCGTCGGCTCCGATCCGGCAGCGATGGAGACAACCGCCATTGTGAGCGACGACGGCGATGCCTGGATCCTGAACGGCGAAAAGCTGTGGTGCACCAATGGGACGAAGGCCGAATTGCTCGTGGTCATGGCGCGCACACCGTCGAAATCGGTGAAGGGCAAAGAAAAGAAGCAGATCACGGCCTTCATCGTCGAAGCGGACTGGCCCGGCGTCGAGGTCGTGTACCGCTGTCACTTCATGGGCCTGAAGGCGCTCTACAACGGCGTCATCCGATTCACCAACGTGCGCGTGCCGAAGGAAAACGTGCTGTGGGGTGAGGGCAAAGGACTGAAGCTCGCCCTCATCACCCTGAACACCGGCCGGCTCACCCTGCCGATTTCGTCGGTAGCGGCGGGGAAGCGCTGTCTGGAGATCGCGCGCCGCTGGGCGGCGGAGCGCGTGCAATGGGGCCGTCCCATCGGGCAGCACGACGCGATCGCGCAGAAGATCGGCTCCATGGCCGCCAACACCCTGGCGATGGAGGCGGTGGCGGAGTTGTGCGGGGCGATGGCGGAGCGCGGTGGCTACGATATCCGGCTCGAGGCCGCGATCGCCAAGCTCTACAACTCCGAAGCCGGCTGGCGGATCATCGACGACACGGTCCAGATCCGCGGCGGCCGCGGCTACGAAACCGCGGATTCGTTGCGCGCGCGGGGGGAACAGCCGGTGCCGGTCGAGCGCATCATGCGCGACTTCCGCATCAACCTGATCTTCGAAGGCTCCTCGGAGATCATGCATCTCTTCATCGCGCGCGAAGCGGTGGACAAGCACCTTCAGGTCGCCGGCGACGTAGTCATGCCGGGCAAGACTCCGGCTGAGCGCCTCGCCGGGTTGGTGAAGTCCGCCGCGTTCTATGGCTGGTGGTACCCGACCCGCTGGCTCGGTTGGGGGTTCTGGCCGCGCTACTCCGAGTTCGGGAAGCTGGCGAAGCACGTGCGCTTCGTGGAGCGCAGCGCGCGCCGGCTGGCGCGCAGCGTGTTCCACTCGATGGTGCGCTTCGGGCCCAAGCTCGAGCTGCGTCAGTCGGTGCTGTTCCGGTTGGTCGACGTCGCGGCCGAGCTGTTCGCTATGGCGGCCACCTGCTCACGCGCCCAGCGGCTCTTCGAGCGGGATCGCGCAACCGGTGCGCGCGCCGTCAGGCTCGCGGACCTGTTCTGCAGGCAGGCCCGCCGGCGCGTGCGCTCGAAGTTCAATGGGCTGCGACGGAATGAGGACGTTCCGACCTACAAGTTCGCCCAGGAGATCCTGGCGGGCGAGCATCGGTGGCTTGAAAAGGACATCGTGGAGTTGAAGTCGTAACAGACGACGTCCTGCTACGCTGCTTGATGTGCGATCATGATACTTCTCAGCTTTTCAGGGGCATCCGCGCCGCCATCTCCGTACGGCTTAGGATGCCCTTCCTGTTCCAGCACCACGGTGGGACAGACGAGCGCGTACTGACGCGCCCGGATCCGGTCCGCGGCCGGCTGCGTCGCGACCGGCGTGGCGATCACGATCTCGCGCGCCCCTAACCCCTCGGCGGCCTTCGCCGACGCCAGCACTTTCCACGGGTAGACGATCTGGCCGTCGACGATGATCGCGGTCCGGCCCTGCAGGCTCTTCACCGGCCGTTGCGTGCGATAGAGCACGAGATCCTGTTTGACCTGCGCGCGGGATTCATCGATCGCGGCCGCGAGCTTTTCGAGCAGGTTCATTCCCGGCTGAAAACCGGGGTCCATCTCGGCAGGCGCCGATTCGGCCATTGCGCCGATTGGCGCCAGCTTGGCGCCCAGTTTGATGAAGGCCGCGACGAGCACGTCGAATTGCGCGCCCATGGCCTTGGCGGCATGTGCCGCGATCTCCACGCCTTCGGGCGTGACGCCGAGGAGAATGCAGCCCGTGTGGCCGCGCGCGGCCAGCTGCTGCCCGAGCATGGCGCCCGCGCTCGAACGGGTGGGATAGAGGCTGGGACGGGGTTGAGCCACCGTGTGCCAAGATAAAAAGGTTAGCGGCTGTCGGCTATCGGGGTTTCCTGATAACCGATAGCCCACAGCCGATAGCCAGTTATCTTTTCGGCTCACCCAGCCCAGGGACCCGCAGTGCCGAAGGACACGCTCACCGTCGTCGACAATCGTACGGGCAAGAGCTACGACCTCCCCATCCAGGATGGGACGGTTCGCGCCGCCGATTTCCGGCAGATCAAGACGGACGACGCCGATTTCGGCTTGATGCTGTACGACCCCGCCTTCATGAACACGGCGGCGTGTCGCAGCGCCATCACCTTCATCGACGGCGACAAGGGAATCCTTCGCTACCGCGGCTATCCGATCGAGCAGCTCGCCGAGAAGAGCACGTTCCTCGAGACCGCGTACCTGCTGCTCCATGGCGAGCTCCCCAGGGCCGCGGAGCTCGACGCGTGGGTGTACGAGGTTACGCACCACACGATCATTCACGAGAACATCAAGAAGTTCATCGACGGCTTCCATCACGATGCGCATCCCATGGGCATGTTCGTGAGCGCCGTCGCCGCGCTCTCGACGTTCTACTCCGAGGCCAAGCGGATCGCCGACCAGCAGCTGCGCAACAATCAGATCGTTCGCCTGATCGCCAAGACGCCGACGCTCGCGGCGTTCGCGCACCGCCATTCGATCGGGATGCCGTACGCGTACCCGGACAACGACCTGAGCTATACCGGCAATTTCCTGAACATGATGTTCAAGACCACCGCGGTGAAATACACGCCGCATCCGGTGCTCGAGCGCGCCCTCGACGTCCTGTTCATCCTGCACGCCGATCACGAGCAGAACTGCTCCACCAGCGCGATGCGCGGCATCGGCTCCTCGCATCCCGATCCCTACTCCTGCATGGCGGGGGCCGCGGCGGCGCTGTATGGCCCGCTGCACGGCGGCGCCAACGAGGAAGTGCTGCGCATGCTGCGCGAGATCGGATCGATCGACGCGATCCCCGCGTATATCCAGCGGGTCCGCAAGGGCGAGGTACGCCTGATGGGGTTTGGGCACCGCGTCTACAAAAACTTCGACCCGCGGGCGAAGATCATCAAACAGATCGCCGAGCAGGTGTTCGACGTGACGGGCAAGAACCCGCTCATCGATATCGCGCTCGAGCTGGAGCGGATCGCATTGCAGGAGGAGTACTTCGTTTCGCGTAAGCTGTATCCCAACGTCGATTTCTATTCAGGGATCATCTACGAGGCGATGAAGTTCCCTGTGGACATCTTCCCTGTCCTCTTCGCGATCGGACGCACTCCGGGTTGGCTGGCCCAGTGGCAGGAAATGCTGCTGGATAAGGAGCAGAAGATCGCCCGGCCCCGCCAGGTGTACACCGGACCCGATAAGCGAAATTATGTACCGATCGAGAAACGGAGCTGAGGTCTCCCATGCCCACCTACATCCTGCTTTCGAACCTGACCGACGACGGCGCCAAGTCGCTGAAGACGAACCCCAAGCGACTCCAGGAAGTGAACAAGGAGATCGAAAAGTACGGGGCCAAGGTCACGGCGCAGTACGCCGTGCTCGGCCCCTATGACTTCGTCAGCGTCGTCGACTGCCCCGACAACGAGACCATCGCGCGCGTCTCGGTCGAGCTCGCCTCGCGCGGGAGCATCAGGCTCCTGACGCTCGCCGCGACTCCCGTGGCGAACTTTATCCGGACGCTGAAAACAAAAGACTAGGCGGTTAGCGCCGCCTCCCGCCCCGTCGCGGCCTCAACGAGCGCTCCGGCCGCGGCGCCTCGCCGATGGCCAGCCGCGGCTGCAGCGGCGGCACCGACGGCTCGAACCCCGGAATCACTTCCCGCGGAAAATTCTGCCCGATCAGCCGCTCGACGTCGGCCATCAACAGCCACTCATCGGGGGAGATCAAGGTGAGCGCGAGCCCGCGGGCGCCCGCCCGGGCGGTACGCCCGACGCGGTGCACGTAGACCTCGGGGTCGGTCGGCACGTCGAAATTCACCACCATCCGGATGCCGTCCACGTCGATCCCCCGCGCGGCGATGTCGGTGGCCACGAGAATCTCGGCCGTCCCGTTGCGGAACTGGTCGAGCGTCCGAGTGCGGTGGCTCTGCGCCTTGTCGCCGTGGAGCGCGTTCGCCGCGATGCCCTCGCGCTTCAGGAACGTGACCAGCTTGTCGGCGCCGTACTTGGTGCGGGTGAAGATCAGCGTCTGACCGGTCGGCTTGGCCTTGAGAATGGCGCCGAGCGCGCCGCGCTTCTGCAGCTTGTCCACCGCGACGATGACGTGCTCGATTCCTTCGGCGGCCTGCGCCCGGCGGCCGATCTCGACCGACGCGTGCCCGTTCAGGGCTCGGCGGGCGAGGGCGTCCACCTCGGGCGATATCGTCGCCGAAAACAGCATCGTCTGCCGCTCCTCGGGCAACGCGCTGAGGATGCGCCGGACGTCGGGCGCGAACCCCATGTCGAGCATGCGATCGGCCTCGTCGAGCACGAGGACCTCGAGCTGCGTGAAGTTCACGTGCCCGCGCTCCATGTGATCGAGCAGGCGACCGGGAGTGGCGACGACGATGTCGGCGCCGTGCTTCAGCGCGCGTGTCTGCGGCTCCATCCCGACGCCGCCGTACACTGCCGCGCCCGTGAGATGGGTGTGACGCCCATACGCCCGGATGCTGGCGGCGACCTGCTCGGCCAGCTCGCGCGTCGGCACGAGAATCAGCGCGCGCAGGACACCGCGCTTCCCCGCCGACAGGCGCTGCAAGATGGGGAGCACGAACGCGGCCGTCTTGCCGGTGCCGGTTTGTGCCGAGCCGATGAGATCGCGGCCGGCGAGCGCGAGCGGAATCGCCTCCGACTGGATGGGGGTTGGGTGCGCGTACCCTTCATCGGCGACGGCGCGCACCAGTTCGGGCGCTAGGCCCAGGGCTGCAAATGGCATACTACTCCTTCGTGTACACACGCGCGCTGCCAGGCGACCCAATGTCGTCCTGAGGCTTCAGCGCTGCTTCAGTTGTGAACCTGGGGGAGAACCCGTGCGTGTGTTCAGCGACGGAGTCCCTGAGCGGGACTTCCGGAAAGGAGCCAGCTCGCGGTTCTTGCGCCGACAAACATAACTACAAGACGCACACAAACAAGGGATACAGCAGGCGCCCAGACGCCTGAGTGGTTCACAGCTATGAGGTTACGGCTGTTTACCGCTCAGGCGTCCTAGGGCCGTAGCGTCTCCTCAATTCGTATTGCTCGTCGCCCTGGCCGCTGGCTCTGTCCCCCACCACCACATCTTCGGCAGCGGTCGTTGCCGTGGCCAAATCTCATTCAACGTGTCGCCCTCATAGAGACGACCGTTCTTCATCACGTAGCGAACACTGTTCGTGTTGTGGATGTCCTCGAGCGGGTTCGTATCCAGCACGATGAGGTCCGCCAGTTTCCCCGGCTCGAGCGATCCGAGGTCCTGCTCCATCCCGATCGCGTGAGCACCGTTGATCGTGGCCACGCGAAGCACGTCGTGCGGCTTCATCCCGCCGGCCGCCATGGCCCAGAGCTCCCAGTGGTCGCCGAGCCCATCCATCTGCCCGTGCCCGCCCAGGCCGATGTAGCCGCCGGCCTGGAGGATGGAATTCGCGGAACCGGCGATGCGCGGGAAGACGTACTCGCTCTCGCGGAACCAGGGGCGGCGCTCGGCACGCTGATCGATCTCATCATGCGGCATGAAGCGCCGCACTTTGGCATTGTCGTGAATGTCGTAGCGCTCGTAGAAGAAGTTCTCACTCCAGGGACCGCCGTAGGAAACCAGCAACGTCGGCGTATAGGTGATCCCCGACTGCGCGATCAGCTGCACCGCGTCCTTGTAGAGCGGCATGATCGGATAGCTGTGCTCGGATCCCGGGTAGCCGTCGATCACGGCCGTCAGGTTCATCTTGAAGTCCAGGCCACCTTCGATCGTCGGCATGAGGCCAAGCTCCTTGGCCGCCATGATGACCCATTGCCGCTGTTTGCGGTTCCCCGTCATGTACATCTTGATCGTGTTGATTCGATAGAACTCGCTGTAGCGCCGCAGCGCCTGGCGCGTGTCCTCGAGACTCTTGAAGTCTTCGGACCAGAACACGCCCGGACCGGTGTGGAAGATGCGCGGTCCCAGAATCTCGCCGGTCTCCACCAGATCCGAGTACGTGAGTACGTCGGTGGTGGAGGTCTGGGGATCGCGCGTCGTCGTGACACCCCACGCGAGATTGGCCAGATACTTCCATACCTGCGTCTCGTGGATGCCCCACGTCGGCCAGGGGTGCGCGTGAACATCCACGAAGCCCGGGATGATGGTCTTGCCCGCCACGTCGATCACGCGCGCACCGGCGGGGGGGGGAGCCGATCCCGCTGGACCGACCGACACGATGCGGTTGTCCTTGACGACGATGTCGCCGTTCTCGATCACCTCGTCGCCTTTCATGGTGATGATCCGGGCGCCGCGCAGCACCACCGTGCCGCGCGGGATGTCACGCGGGACGTTGATCGTGACGTCGACTCGCTGCGGCTCATACGCCGGCTGCTTGGTGAGCGAATCGGCCCGCGAGCGCATCCGTTTCTGAACGGAATCGGGTAACGCCTTGAACGCGTCGGCCTTCAGGGAGTCGGACCGGATTGAATCGGTTCGCGCTTTCAGCTTGTCCATGGAATCGGCAACGACGGGATCCCATTTCATGAACGCCCGGCCCGTCGACCAGTAGGGCTGCCGCCCATCGTTCGTCCAGCCGATGAACTCACCGCCGATCATCGTCAGCCGTTTGACCGGGAAGGCCACCGATGAGGGGTCCGACACATTCACGACCGGCGTCTGTCCGCCGATCAGGGGCAGCGTGACCAGGTAGACGTAATTGTCGAGCTGCGCGACGACGCGATCGGAGTCTGGGCTGATCAGGATCTCATCGGCAATGTCAGGCTCGGCGCCGGGACCGGGATAGGTGTAGCCCGTGACGCGGATGTGCTGCCTCCGGTCGGTCCCGTCGTAGCGCATCGAGACGAGCCCTTCGGGGCCGTCATAGATGTAAATGCGGTTTGGATCACGGCTGAAGTGCGGCCGTCCGAAGGCATTGATGGGCGAAATCCTCGTGAGCGCACCACCTGCGGCCGGCACCCAGTCGATCTCGTAACCGGGCGCAAAGTGCTCCTCGGTTCTAGGCGCCCGCGGACCCTTCACGACCACGATCCGCGCTCCGTCCGGCGACCAGACCGGGGTGTCGTAGAACGCGCTGTCGGTGCTGAGGCGCACCGGACGGCTGCGACCATCGGTTTTGATCTTGTTCAGGGTCCCGCCCCGATCGGTCCACGTCACGTACGCCAGCCACTGCCCATCGGGCGACCAGGCGGGGACTTGCTCCTTCACAGAGTCGGTGGTCAGGCGCCGTGGCGCGCCGTTCGGCAGATCCATGACATACAGCCGGTCGAGCGCGCTGAACGCGAGCCGCTTGCCATCGGGCGATGGCGATGCGTTGCGAATCTGGCGGACCAGGACCTGGGCGGTATCGACGCGGACCGGCAGATGCACCAGCGGCCCGAGCTGCTGCTCGACTTTGGCGGTAAACGGAAGATCGGTGACCTGCCCGGACGGGACGGCGACGCGGTGCACCTTGCCGCCGTAAGAAACGATGATCGCCTGGTTGTCCGGCGTGAACGAGTACCCGGGATACAGATCGCGGGTGAAGCGCGATTCCTGATCGTCCCGCGTCACAGGATAGACGAGCCATTTTTCGTCGCCAGACGCCAGGTCGCGCAGTCGCAAGCCCGTTTCCGCATCGTAGCGAGTCGCGTACACGAGCCACTTGCCATCCGAAGACAACGCAGGACGCATGGCGCTGCCGTACATGTCGGTTTGTGTGAAGAGACGCCCGGTCTGCCGGTCGTAAATCGCGAGCTGCCACAGCGGATACTGGAGGTTGTAGCCGAACCCTCCGCGATGCCGGGATACCCAGATGTAGCGCGGATCCTTCCCGAATGCTGGGCCGAGCGTGTTCATCGGCGGGGGTTGGTTGGGGCCGGCCTGCACGCGCAGCATCGCGGCGCCCGATCCTCCGTCCTTGTGAATCAGCCACAACTCGTAGACGCTGCCGAGTACGCCACTCGTGCGGGAGACCACGATGTAGTTGCCGTCGGGCGTCCACTCCGGCGACGCGTACAGGTTGTTCGTTCCCTTCGTGAGAGCTTTGGAGTGAGATCCATCCGGATCACACAACCAGACATTCTCCGCACCGTTGCGATCGCTCAGAAAGACAATGCGCTTGCCGTCGGGCGACCAGCGCGGCTGCGAGTCGAAGGCGGGTCCCGAGGTTAGCCGCGTCGCGGTGCCCCCGGCCACAGGCATGGTGTACAGATCGCCCAGCAGCTCGAAGACAATCGACTTGCCGTCGGGGGACACGTCGAGCGACATCCAGGTCGCTTCCGACGTCTCGAAGCTCACCGTCCGCGCCATCTGCAGCGGCAGCGAATCGAGCTTGATCGTGACGGTGTCACGCTTGGTGGTGTCGGGCGGCGGTGGAGGTGGTTGCTGAACGGCCAGAACGGCAGCGACAACGAGGGGAAACATGGACTCTCCGGATCGAAGAACGGCGGCGCGCGTGAGCGACTGTGAAAGTGGCGGGCAAAAAAAAGGTGGTCAAGGATGGCTTGACCACCTTCACCAACTCCCCACAACCCGCGTTAGATGCTGAGAGCCCTGACCTGCCGCGGGGCCGGATCCTGCGACCGCAGCACGATGCGCATCGCGTGCGTCTCGAAATCGATCTCCCATCCGGCGATGCGGGGACGAACGAATTCCTCGCCATCTTCCGGCGTGAGCCCCTCCGGAGTCGTGTCGAGGAACTCCATCAGCTTCATGCGCATCTCGAGGTAGGTGCAGCCGTCGCGGCTCGCCGCGATGCGGATCCCGACATCGTCATCGAGCTGGCGACGCACGAACCCCTGGGCAACTTCGAGCAGCCGGCCGACGATCACGCGCTCCAGCATCACCCCATCCTTGCGGGCCAGGCGGCGCATCAGCGTACGAGCGCGGGCGGGGTCGAGGCACAGCGCCAGGAACTGGCGCCGGATCTCCGGATGGGGCCGGCGACGGCTCTTGGTCTCCCCATCCCGCTCCGCCTTGGCGCAGGTGGGCAAATCGTTACGGTGCAGCTTGAGGAACTTGGTCATCGGAGCGTAGACGTCCATGCGGCCAGGAGCCGGGGGACGCCGCCGTCCGGCGACGATGTCAGCGATAAAGATCTCAGACACCTGAACCGCGTCCGCCAGCTCGCGCGGGGTGCGCTTCAGCTCACGCAACCGACGCCGTACGAGCTCACCGACCTTGACGGGGCGCTTCAGGGGGAGGGCTGCCGCCATGTAACAACTCCTTGGTGTGTCGGTATGAAACGCCCGCAGGTGCATCAGCAAGGCACCCTGCGGGCTGACGAACGAACAATATCGCTAAATGCGGACCCAAACGGTAGTTCTGCAGCGCTAAACCCTCCGGGGAGGATACGCCCCGGCTAACCCGCCGTTGCGAGACGTGTTCGGCCGCTCCGCGCGCTGATCGGCCAGTCGCCGCCGGCGGGCCGCGCGTCCTTCCCCCCTACGCCTCCCTCGCCCGCTACGACATGAGTGCCGCGGACCTCGAGCCGCGGCTCCGCATGCTCGCGACGCAGCTCGCGCCGAGCGCAGCCGCTGCCGTTGGTGCATCGACAACGGCCGCCATCTCTGGCGCGAGTCGCATCTGCCCCTCGATGCGCTACGCGCCCTGCCTCACTACGAAACCAGCTCTCTGTTCTCGACTCGCGAGCGTGCTGCACTCCGCTTCGCCGATGCACTCACGCGCTATACGGAGTCCGACGGCAATCACGGGATGCCACTCGAACCGCTCGCCGCGGTGCGCGAACACTTGAGCGAGCCGGAGGTCGCCGCGCTCACGGCGACCGTCGCCGAGATGCACTTCTTCAATCCGATCACGGGTCAACTCGGGGCTGACGCCGAGGGTCGGACGGCAAAGCCGCGCCGGAGTGCGTGGGGAGCCCCAATCGGCACGGCGATCTGGAGCTTCTGGCTGTGACCAAGAAAGGCTCCGACAGCGGCCACTGGTTGCTGCTCATCCACCAGCTGCCGCCCAAACCCGACTACTTCCGGGTCAAGATCTGGCGTCGCCTCCAGACTATCGGCGCCATCGCGATCAAGAACTCCGTCTATGTCCTCCCCTTCAACGACGAAGCCATGGAGGATTTTCAGTGGCTGCGGCGCGAGATCACGGCGGGAGGTGGGGAAGCGACGGTCTGCCGCGCGTCATTCGTGGATGGCATGTCCGACCGGCAAATGGAGGCGTTTCGTCCTCTCGCCGACCATGGGGCTGCATCAGAACGGTTACCGGGGACTGGAAAGGCTCCGATGAACAAGCGTGGACGTACCTGGATCACTCGACCGGATGTGCACGTCGACCGGATCGCGAGCGCCTGGTTGATTCGCCGCTTCATCGATCCCAAGGCACGGTTCGCCTTCGGGGAGCCAAAGGCGGGTATGGTTCGCTTCGACAGGTTCGATGGTGACTACACGTACGAAGGCGATCGCTGCACGTTTGAGACGCTCTTGAAACGGTTTGGTCTCGATAAAGATTCGGGCCTGCGAGCGATCGGGGAGATGGTGCATGATCTCGACTGCAAGGATGGCAAGTTCGAACGGCACGAGACGCCTGGATTCGAGCGAATGATCGCCGGCGTCGTCAAGCGCAACCCGAAGGATGACGCGCGCATCGCTCGTGGCGCTGAGCTGCTCGATACCCTGTACGAATCATTTCCGGCTGCGCAGCAACGCAGCCGTTCCCACTAGCGCAATAATCGCAAAGCTGAACCACTGGATGGCGTAGGAAAGGTGCGGCCCGTCATCGAGCACGGGGACCGGCCATCGCCGGGGCAACCCCCGCTCGGGATCCGGCGTCTCCAATTGGACCACGAATGACAGGTAGCCTTTGGTGTCCACGTCCCCGCGCCCGCGGGGAGGGATCAGGCCCAGACCCACGACCGTGGCCGTGTCAGGCTCACGGTAGCGCGTCTGATCCACGTGATACGCGTCCGGCGAGGGCACCCAGCCGCGGTCTACCAGCACCGCCGATCCATCCGCCAGACGGAGCGGGGTAATCAGCGCGACACCGGGCGTGCCCTGGAAGCTCCGCCCCGGCCACGTTTTCTCGGCTGAGAAGTCGTAGACACCGCGGGCCGTGACGCGCCGCTGGCGCGCCGAATCGGCGGCGACGGAGCCGGTCCCAAGCGCCAGCGCCGGCAGGGCCCAGCGTGCCGCGACCACTGCATTCCGCGCGCGACGTTGCCCCAGCCGCTTCACCTGCCAGATCCCCAGTCTTACGCAGACTACGGCGATCAACACCGCCGCAATCCCCAGCGTTACGTCGCGGCGCTGCACAGCGCGAGCTTCTCGGCGCGGGTCAACCGCCGGATCGCAGCTTCACGTCGCAGCGCTGCACTGCGGTCCGGCAGTGATTCTCGATAGGCCAGTGTGAGCGGCCGGCGGGACCGGGTATAGGCGCTCGCCTTGCCGGTCTCATGCCGCGCGAGCCGGCGATCCAGATCGTTGGTGATGCCGGTGTAGAGAGAGCCGTCGCGGCAGCGCAGGAGGTACACCATCCAGGGCACACGTCGAAGCTAGCGAGGCCTCCAGTCACACGCCATTTTGCCGCCGTGATCTTCGTCGCGGTCGGCGTATCTTTTGTGGTGGGCTTGCTCCTGCTGCAGCGAGTCAAGCCAGTTTTGCGTCCATCGTAATTTCGACGTTGCCCTGCAACGCCTTCGAGACAGGGCAGTTCTTCTTGGCGCCCTCCGCGGCCTGTTGAAACGCCGCCTGATCGATGCCGGGCACCTTGCCGCGCACCTCGAGCGCGCTGCGGGTGACCTTGGGCGCGCCGTCGACGGTCTCGAGCGTCACCGCCGCGCGTGTCTCGATCCGGGTCGCGGGGTGGCCCGCCTTCTCGAGTGCCGCCGAGAGCGCCATGCTGAAGCAGCCGGCATGCGCCGCTGCGATCAACTCTTCGGGATTAGAGCCCTTCTTGCCTTCGAAGCGCGTGCCAAAACTGAAAGCGCCGCTGAAGGCGCCGCTCTGGGCTTTGAAGGTGCCCTTCCCTTCTTTGAGCTTGCCTTCCCACGTAGCGACGGCATTGCTGGTTGCCATGTTCCATTTCCTCTTGGGGTAACTGGAGTGTCTAGAATCTGGCGAGGCGCCCGCACGTTCGCTACGCTTTCATGTCCCAGCTACGGACTAACCCATGGCGACCAAGAGAGTGAAACGCGCTGTCAAACCCTCCCGTCCCCCCGCCCGGCGCCAACCGGAAACGCTCCGGCTTCGCAACATCACGCCGTCATTCACGGCGACTGATCTGCAGCGCAGCATCGC
The DNA here is from genome assembly GCA_003221895.1 of Gemmatimonadota bacterium. Lineage (GTDB taxonomy): Bacteria > Gemmatimonadota > Gemmatimonadetes > Gemmatimonadales > GWC2-71-9 > 20CM-2-65-7. The sequence continues at coordinate 61,925 of QHUJ01000112.1, forward strand.
GTTCTACCGCGACGTGCTGGGATTTGTGATCGGGGAGGAATGGCGCGAAAACGGCGAGCTGGCGGGATGCGAGATCCATGCGGGCGCGGTGACGTTCATGCTGGGTCAGGATGACTTTGCCAAGGGACGCGACCGCCAGAAAGGACTCGGCGCACGCGTCTGGTGTCATACGGCCCAGGATCTCGACAAGCTCGCCGGGGAGATCAAAGCGCGCGGCGGCGTGCTCGATCAGGAGCCCACAGACATGCCGTGGGGCGATCGCGTCTTCATGATTTCCGACCCCGACGGCTTCAAGCTGACATTCGTCCAAGTCCGCTAACCCTGTCGCCCCAAGCACAGGAGGTCCTGCGCGTGGTGGCGGCAACGCTGGTGCAGGACGCCCCGGCGGACCTCGGTGCGCGCGTCGCCCGCCAGATCGCGAAGTTGCCGCGCGCCGCCGACCGCGCCGAGCTCGATCTGCTCTTGCGATTGCTCGACAACCGCATCGTCAATTTGCTGCTCGCTGGAGTCCCGCAGCCTTTTACTCGGATGTCGCCGGAGCGCCGCGAGCGGTATCTGCGTGCCTGGGCGACGAGCCGCATTCCGCAGCGCCGCAAAGCCTTTCAGGCGCTGAAGCGTCTGACGACCGTCACACACTACACGACTCCGGGTGCCGGACGCTCGATCGGCTATCCCGGGCCGCTCGGCCCACCACCACAGACTCCCAAACCCATCCGTCCGCTCTCCATCACGCGGGATACGACACTCGATTGCGACGTAGTCGTGGTCGGCTCGGGTGCAGGTGGCGGCGTCGTGGCAGGGGAGCTCGCCGCGCGCGGCAAAGATGTGATCGTGCTGGAAAAGGGTGGTTACCGCAACGAAGCGGACTTCACCCATCAGGAAGGCGACGCGCTCGAGACGATGTACGATGCCGGCGGCCTGCTCGCATCGCGCGATCTGGGCCTGGTCGTGCTGCAGGGCGCCACGCTCGGCGGCGGCACCGTGATCAACTACACGACGAGCTTTCACACGCCGGACACGGTGCGCGAGGAATGGGCGCGCGGGCACGCCCTGCCCCACTTCATCAGCGCCGAGTTCACGCACTCCCTCGATGCGGTGGCGCAGCGCCTCGGCGTCAATACGGCGCATGCGAACCCGTCGGGTCGCGACCGAGTCCTGATTCGCGGCCTCGAGCGGAAGGGGTGGCATCACGGTTTGCTGCCGCGCGACGTGCGGGGCTGCTCGCAGGACGACTCGTGCGGTTACTGCGGCTTGGGCTGCCGGCGCGCGGCCAAACAATCGACACTCATCACGTACCTGCAGGACGCGGCTGCGCGCGGCGCGCGCATGGTGGTCGACTGCGACGTGCGACGGGTCGCCCTGGACCGCGGCAGCGCGAGCGGAGTGACCGCGCGCGTCGGACCGCACAGCCTCACGGTTCGGGCGCATACAGTGGTGGTGGCGGGGGGCTCGATTCACTCGCCGGCGCTGCTGCTGCGATCCGGCATCACGATGCCCGCGCTGGGACGTTACCTGGCGCTGCATCCCGCGACTGGGGTCCTCGCCCATATGGATGAAGACGTGCGACCATGGACCGGCACGGTGCAGGCGCACTATTCCGATCAGTTCGCAGACCTGAACGACGGTTACGGCTTCAAGTTCGAAACCGTGCCGATTCACCCTTCGCTGCAGGCGCTCGCTGCGCCCTGGGAATCGGCGGCGCAGCACCGTGAGCGGATGGCGCAGCTGCCGCGCACCGCGTTGGTCGGCATCCTGCTGCGCGATCGATTCGGCGGACGCGTCTCCGTCGATGCCCAGGGCAATCCCGTCGTCGACTATCGGCTATCCCGCTACGACGCCGGTCATCTGCGGCGCGCATTCGATGCGGCAAGCGAGCTCCTGGAAGCCGCCGGCGCTCGCGAGATTTGGGCACCACTCGGGCGCTTCATCAGCTACCGGCCCGGTGCGGCACGGGCGCGCGAGGACTGGCTCGCGCGCGTCGACTCAGCCGGTTGGGGTCCGAACGAGCTGCTGCTCGTGACCTTCCACCAGATGGCGTCGTGCCGCATGGGGGCCACTGCGCGCACGTCCGTCGTGGATGCCGAAAACCGGGTTTGGGGTATACGAAACCTGTATGTTGCGGACGCGAGCACCTTCCCGAACGCGTCCGGAGTGAATCCCATGCTCACCGTGATGGCGATTGCGCACCGTGCCGCCGGTGTAATCGCGTCTCATTAGGAGAATTGCATGCTCGCGTTGCTCCTGGCTCTGCAACAGTCCGTCGCGGACTCCTCGCCCTTCCGCGCGCTGGCGTTACCGGCAGCGACGCCGGCGCGCACCGCCGCCGGAGCGCCGGGGCCGCGCTACTGGCAACAGCGCGCCGACTACACGCTGGAGGCGACGCTCGACACCGCCACCAACGTGCTCCGGGGGCACGGCCGCATCTACTATGTCAATCGTTCGCCGGAACCACTTTCCTCCGTTTGGGTCCAGCTCGATCAGAATCTGTTCGCCCCCGGATCGGTGTCGGGGATTCTGAATCAGCCGCCGCTGCTGTTCGCCGGTGGCGTGGTGTTCGACTTCAGCGGCAAAGGGTTCGTCGGCGGCGTCACCGTCGATCGCTTTGCGGTGGGGACCCAGCAGCTCAAGACGAAAGTCTTCGGCACCATGATGCGCGTGGAGCTGCCGCGACCGCTGGGCCCCGATCTCAGCGTCACGTTCGACATCGCGTGGCATTTCCCGATCCCGCCGTACGGCGCCGGCCGCATGGGCCGCGTGGGCTCGCGCTTCTACGAGCTCGGGCAATGGTATCCGCGCATGGCCGTCTACGACGACGTGCACGGCTGGAATACCCTGCCCTACCTGGGCGCCGGGGAGTTCTACCTCGAGTACGGCGACTTCGACGTGAGCCTCACCGTCCCGGCCGGGTTCCAGATCGCCGCGACGGGTATGCTGGCGAATCCCACGATGATTCGGACGGCGCAAGAACGTGCCCGGCTGGCGAAGGCGTTCGAAAACCCCGGGCAAGTGGTCTCGGTCATCACGCGTCCGGAGGCGGTGGCGAACGCCACTCGCAAGGTGCCCGGTACGCGCACCTGGCGCTTCACCGCGAGCGGGGCGCGCGATTTTGCCTGGGCCACCGGCCCGGATCTGCGGTGGGACGCGAGCACCTGGGACGGCATCGTGGTTCAGACGTTCTACCACGCCGACGCGACGCCATGGGAAGAGGCGAACACCATGGTGCGCTTCGCCCTGCGCCACTTCTCGGGCGCGCTCGGCCAATATCCCTGGCCACAGGTCTCCGCGATCGAAGGACTGATCGAGGGGATGGAATACCCGATGGTCATTTTCTGTCCTTCGCTGCAAAAGCGTGAGGATCAGTACTGGGTGCTGATGCACGAGCTCGGCCACCAATGGTTCCCGATGCAGGTCGGCTCGGACGAGCGGCGCTATCCGTGGATGGACGAGGGCTTCAACACGTTCGCCGACTACGACGCGGCCGAGGCGTTTTTCAAAGGCTCAGCGTACGCGGATACCGTCCGACGGGAATTGCTGAGCGCCTACACGGCGACCGCGATACCCGGCAGCGAGCAACCGATGATCACGAAGCCCGACGAGGTCCGGCAGCTCTACTGGACCGCATATCAGAAGCCCGCGTTGATGCTTACGATCTTGCGCGAGTCGGTGCTGGGCCGTGACGAGTTCGACCGCGCGTTCCGGGAGTACGCGCGGCGCTGGAAGGGCAAGCACCCGCAACCCGCGGATTTCTTTCGCACCATGAGCAACGAAACGGGACGGGATCTCGATTGGTTCTGGCGCGGCTGGATCTACACGACGGCGCGTCTCGATCAGGCCGTCGACTCGGTCCGTGCCGGCCGAGACAGCACGTTCCTGTATCTATCGAACCGCGGAGAGATGGTGTTACCTGTCACCGTGGAGCTCCGCTACGACGACGGAACAACCGAGACGCGCAGCCTTCCGGTCGAGATGTGGGACCTGGGCAGCCGCTTTACCTACCGCATGGTCACGACCAAGAGATTGGCGGGCGTGGTCATCGATCCGCGACGGTTCTATCCCGATATCGATCGGCAAAACAACGCCTGGAAACGGTGAGTCACTAGTGGATGCCGCCGCTTCCGAACTGCTTGACGAGATCTGAGAGCACGGCCTTGGCGTCCCCGAACAGCATCCACGTGTTGTCCTGCACGTAGAGCTCGTTGTCGATTCCCGCAAAGCCGGGATTCTTGCTGCGCTTGACCGCCAACACCGTCTTCGCCTTGTCCGCGTCGATGATCGGCATGCCGTAGATCGGCGTGCTCTTGGCGTAGCGCGCCGCCGGATTCACCACGTCGTTGGCACCCAGCACTAGCGCGACATCGGTCTGCGGCATTTCCGGATTGATCTCCTCCATCTCGACGAGCGCCGAGTAGGGGATGTTCGCCTCGGCGAGCAGCACGTTCATGTGGCCTGGCATCCGGCCGGCCACCGGGTGAATCGCGAATTTGACCGTGACCCCGCGCTTGGTCAGCGCGTCGTACAGCTCGCGGACTTTGTGCTGCGCCTGTGCGACCGCCATGCCGTATCCGGGGATGATGACGACGTTGCGCGCCTGTTCGAGCAGCTGAGATGCGCCTTCGACCGTCTCCTGCTTCCATACCTTCTGCTCGCCCGCGGGGAGCGCCGGTTGCGCCTTCCCGAACGCCCCGAACAATACATTCGTGAATGAGCGGTTCATGGCGCGGCACATGATGATCGAGAGGATCAAGCCGCTCGAACCGTCGAGCGCACCCGCCGTCACCAGCAGCTTGCTGTCGAGCACGAAGCCCATGGCGACCGCCGCGAGCCCCGCGTACGCGTTCAGGATCGAAATCACCGTCGGCATATCCGCGCCGCCGATCGGAATGATGAGCAGGATGCCGAAGATCAGCGCGAGCACGGCGATCGCGATGAAGGCCTGCCGGGCCCAGGGAGCGGTGGGGTTGACCACCAGCAGCACCCCGAGCGCAACGGCAATGGCCAGCACTCCGACATTGACGAAGTTCTGGCCGGGATAGGTGACGGGACGCTGCGGAATCCAGCGCACCTCCTGCAGCTTGCCGGCGGCCATCAGACTCCCGGTGAACGTCAGGAAGCCGAGAATCACTTCGATGAAGAGCGCACTGAGGCGGAAGTGCGTGAGGTGTGCGCCCCCGCCCCCCCCTCCTGTCTCACCGGTCCACAGGAAGAACTCCGCCGTCCCGACCAGGCCCGCCGCAAGGCCGCCGAACGCGTGCGACAGCGCGGTCCGTTGCGGCACCGCGGTGAGCGGCACGCGCGACAGCGGCACGCCGACCACGAATCCCGCGGCGATCGCCGCCACGATCCAGCCATGATGAATGATCTCCGGCTGGACCCACGTAGCGAGCACGGCGACCGTCATGCCGGTCACGCCCGCGATGACGCCGCGGCGCGCCGTCTTCGGGTCGTTCATCCAGTTCAACGCGAAGATGAACAGGGCCGTCGCGATGACGGCGGACAACTCTCCGACGAAGTGACTCACTGTTTCTTGAACATCTTGAGCATGCGGTCGGTGATGATGAAGCCGCTGACGATGTTCGTCATCGAGGCGAACAGCGCGACGGCGCCGAGGATCCGAATCGTGAGCGGATGATCGGCGCCCGTCACCACGATCGAGCCCACGACCGCGATAGCGGAGATCGCGTTCGTCAGCGACATGAGGGGTGTGTAGAGCAGGCGCGAGACTCGGCGGATCACGCCGAGGCCGATGAAGGTCGCCAGCACGAACACGAACAGCATCGATCCTAAATCGCTCATGATTTGCGCACCTCGCCCGCGTGGGTTACGCAGGTGTCGCGGATGATTGGGTCCTCGAAATCGAGACGCAGCTTCCCGTCTTGCGTGATGTGCCCCAGGAACGCAGACACATTCCTCGCATACATCTGACTGGCGTGCAGCGGCACCGTGCTCGGCAGATTGAGCGGTCCAAGAATGGAGACGCCGTGGCGCACGATCTCCGAGCCGGGTTGCGTCAGCTCACAATTCCCGCCTGTCTCGGCCGCGAGATCGACGATGATCGATCCTGGCTTCATGCCATCGACGGCCGCGGCGGTGATGAGCACGGGGGCTTTCTTGCCGGGGATCGCGGCAGTCGAAATCACGATGTCCGCGTCTTTCACGGCGCTCGCGAGGAACGCGAGCTCCTTGCGGTGGGTCTCCTCGGACAGCTCTTTCGCATAGCCGCCCGCCGTCTCGGCGTGCTCCTCGATGGCCATCTCGAGGAAGGTCGCCCCGAGACTCTGGACCTGTTCCTTGACCGCGGGGCGGACGTCGAACGCCGACACGATCGCGCCCAGGCGGCGCGCCGTCGCGATGGCCTGCAGGCCCGCCACACCC
>QHUJ01000209.1 GCA_003221895.1 Gemmatimonadota bacterium
CGAGCCGTGCGCCTCGTCGACGATCGCGACCACGCTCGCGCGAAGCCGCGCCGCCGCGTCGTCGAGAAACAGGCCACTCGGCACGCTTACCGACCCCCCCGTCCGCGCCCGCGGGGCCGCTCGCCGATCGCTACCTCGATCTTGCGCTGTTTACCGGCGCGCACGACGTCGAGGCTCAGCTTCTTCCCGACCGACTCGCCACTCAGCACATCGAGCAGCTGATCGAAGCTCTCGAGACTCTTGCCATCGAGCGCCACGATGACATCGCCCAGGAGCAATCCTGCCTTCGCCGCGGGGGTGTCCTTCTCGATCGACACGAGCAGCAAGCCACCACCCTCATCGGTACGAACCGGTTGCATGGCGGCGCCGATCCAGCCGCGCGCGACGTAGCCGCGCTCGAGGAGCTGGGCTACGACGCGGTTCACCGTGCCGACCGGAATCGTGGTCGCCAGTGGACGACTCAGCGCACCGGAGTTGATGCCATGAATTTGCCCCGTCGAGTCGACCAGAGGGCCGCCGCCGAAACCGGGGTAGATCGTGAGGTCCGATTGCAGCCAGCGGTCGATCTCGCCGCCTTTCCAGGCGCGCCATTTGCCGCCGGTCGCGCTGACGGCACCGAATGCGGCGCGCGGGCCATCCTCGTCGAGACGCCCTAGTGCAAGAACGAGATTGCCGGGACGGAGCACTGCAGGATCGCCGAGCTTGGCGACGCCGAGTGATCCAGTCGGAATGCGCAGCACCGCGAGGTCCGTCCCGCGGTCCCGGCCCGCAAACGTCGCGGAAATGCGTTTGCCATCCGGGAGCGAGACGGTGATGTCTTCTTCCTGCCTCACGGTGCCTTCGGTCGTTACGACGACGCCGTCTCTCCAGTGCACGCCGGTGGAGGGCAAGCGCGGCCGGGCGTGAACGGCCACAACCGAAGCGCTCGCCGCCTCGACGGCGTCGGCGAGCTGGTCGGAAAGTGCTGCGATGTTGGAGCGAGAGTCAGTCATTTGATCACCTGTAGTTCGAGAGTTTGTGTTGCTCTCGAAGCGTGCACCGCTCGGGGCGAGCGCACCACTAGCCAGGTGGTCAGGGTGGAGCGGCGGACCGCTATATCAGCACGGAAAAAACGTCAGTTGATCGGGCGTGGACGAGCCGTTGATGGGGGACGCGCACGTTTCGGTTGCTATGCCCGCCGAGCGCGCCTACGTTCCCGTCATGACACCGACGCCTGCGTTGATGACCGCGGACGAGCTGTTGCACTTGAGCGTTCCAGACAAGTGCACAGAGCTGGTGCGGGGCAGGTTGGTCGTGCGTGAGCCACCGGGCTCGCTCCACGGCCTCGTGGCGATGACGCTCGGCGTCGAGCTCGGCGTTTTCGTGAGAAATACCGGTGCCGGGCGCGTCTTCGCCGCGGAAACGGGTTTCAAGCTCGCCAGCAATCCGGACACCGTTCGAGCCGCGGACGTGGCGTTCGTGAGCAGCGAACGCATGGAAGGTGCTCGCACGGTCGGTTACGCGGCGCTCGCCCCGGATATCGTGGTGGAAGTACTGTCGCCCAACGACCGCCCCGGTGAAGCCCTCGCGAAGGTCGCCGACTGGCTGTCCGCCGGAACGAAGCTCGTCTGGATCGTGGATCCGGAGCGGCGCCTGGCGCGGGTCTACCGCCATGACGGCACCGAGGCGCTCCTGAACGCGGATGACGCGCTGGACGGCGAGGACGTGCTCCCGGGATTCTCCTGCCTGGTCGCGACGATCCTCGCGTAGCCTCGGCCCCGACACGGGCTCGACGTCGGTCCTTCTTTCCCTCCTCTTCCCTCACGAGAGCGAGCAAGCTTGTCATCCTGAGCGCCGCAGGCGCGAAGGACCTGCGCCGATAGATTGGTCACGAACCTAATCCGAGGCCGACATGCGCCTGTCCGCGTTGCTCGTCGTGTTCGCGTTCGTCGTGGCACCCACCACTCCCCGCGCCCAGCAGCCGCTCACCGCGCGTGATGTCGTCGCGCGCATCAAGCAAAACATCGGCGTGCCGTGGACCGAGCCGACGGTGGACACGTTCAAGGATGGCGACTCCACGACGCGGGTGACCGGCATCGCGGTGACGATGATGGCGACGTTCGATGTGCTGCAGCGCGCCGCGGCGCGCGGCGCGAACCTCGTGATCACACACGAGCCGACGTTCTACGATCACTTCGACAAGCTCGACGTGCTCGAGGCCGAGCACGATTCGGTGACCGCGGTCAAGCGCGATTTCATTCGCGCGCACCACATGGTGGTCGTGCGCATGCACGATCACTGGCATCGGCGCCGCCCCGAGCCGATGGCGACCGATCTCGCGCGCGTGCTCGGCTGGGAGCGCTACCGCGGCGACAGCGAGTGGCTCTACCGGATACCCGAAACGACGCTGGCCGAGCTCGCCCAGACGATTCGCCGCCGCCTGCCGGCGCCGACGCTGCGCATCGTCGGCGACTCAGGGCTTCGGGTCACAGAGATTGGCTTGTCGCCCGGCGCCGCCGGCTTCGCGCGGCATCGGCAACTCTTGCAGCAGGACAATGTGGAAGTGTTGGTCATCGGCGAGGCGCACGAGTGGGAGACGGTGGAGTACGTGGCCGACGCGGTGACGGCGGGACGGAAGAAAGCGTTGATCATCCTCGGGCACGTTCGGTCAGAGCAGGATGGCATGGAGGAGTTTGCGCGTTGGCTCGGCACCTTCGTAAAGGAGGTGCCGGTGACGTTCGTGCCCACGCCGGATCCGTTCTGGGCGCCGAGATAGAGGGG
>QHUJ01000210.1 GCA_003221895.1 Gemmatimonadota bacterium
GATGATGAGCAGCTTGGAGTCGGCGGGGTAGCCGAGGCGCACGTTCAGGGGCTGATCGGCTCCAGTGCCGGTCATGCCGGCGCTGAGAACCGCGGCGCATAAGCCGGCGATGTAACGCGATTGCATGGTTGGGCTCCGGATGTCGATCGCTGTTGGATTGCGAAGCGGCGCCGAAGGTTGCACCCTGCAGCTAGCTTTCTTTCATGTCCCGCCCTGTCCCTGAGCTGCTCGCCCCCGCCGGGAGCCTCGACGCGGTTCGTGCCGCGCTCGGCAACGGCGCCGATGCCATCTACCTCGGCGTGGACAAGTTCAATGCCCGGGACGAGGGTGCGCAACTGACCCTGCATGACTTGGAGCAGGCCTGCCGCCTGGCGCACGCGTACGGGGCCAGGATCTATCTGACGTTCAACATCCTCTTCAAGCCGACCGAGCTGCACGACGCGCTGCATCATCTCGGCGAGTGCATCGACCGCGGAATCGACGCCGCGATCGTGCAGGACCTCGGCGCCGTGCGGCTCATCAACAAAGTCTACCCGGGCCTGGAAATTCATGGCTCGACCCAGATGACCGTGCACGACGAGCGCGGCGCCCGCGTCCTGCGCGACCTGGGATGTGACCGCGTGGTGCTCGCGCGCGAAAATACGCTGGACGACATCCGCACCATCCGACGCGCGGTCCCGGAGCTGGTGCTCGAGAGCTTCGTCCACGGCGCGCTCTGCATTGCGTACTCAGGCCAGTGCTACATGTCCGGCATGATTTCCGAACGCAGCGCCAACCGGGGATCCTGCGCCCAGTCGTGCCGCAAGGACTACGTGCTGGCCGATACCGCGAGCGGCGAGGAGCTGGACCGCGGCTACCTGATCTCCGCCCGGGACCTCGGCGCGTGGGAGCATCTCGCCGAGATCGCCGACGCCGGGATCCATACGCTTAAGGTCGAAGGCCGCAAGAAGAAACCCGAATACGTGGCGACCGTGACGCACGGCTACCGAGACTTTCTCGACCGACTTGCCGCGGGCGACTCACGTCCGCCCACACCCGCCGAAGTCCAGCCCCTGGTGCAGATCTTCTCGCGCGGCTTCACCGGCGGGATGTACGGCGGCCGCGCGGGGCGGGACTACGTGACCCGTACGCAGCCCGACAACCGCGGCGCGGTATTGGGTGTGGTGATCGGCCGAGAGAAGGACGAGCTGATCGTGTCGGTCTCGACGCCGATCCAGCCCGGCGACGGGCTCGGCTTCGAGCATCCCGAAGGCCCAGTCAAAGGCAACCGCGGCTTCGGGGTCCGGAGCGTCCGGACTATTGGCCGCCAGCACGGGAAGGTCCGGCAGGCGATCCAGCCGGCGGAGGATATTCCGGCCGGCTGGATCGTGGTGCGCTCCGCCGAAGCCGCTCTGCTCACCCGCGCACGGGAGAGCTATGTCGCCGTGCCCTCCACGGGAACGCCCGAGCGCACTCGAATGGATGTCACGGCTCTCGGTGCCGCCGGCGAGCCACTCACGCTCATCTGCCGCACTGACGCCGACGAGGCGACCGTGAAGAGCACGACCGCACTCGCACCTGCTACCCAGCACGGGTTGGACGAACAGCGCCTCCGCGCCCAGCTCGGCCGCCTCGGCGAGACCTCGTTCACCCTGGGCGACCTCGATGTTTCCGGCCTCGCAAAGAATCTCTTCGTTCCGATCAGCGTCCTCAACGATCTGCGGCGGCAGGCAGTACAGATCCTGAACGGGCATCTGGAACGGGATAGTCGTGTACGCCACGAGGACCGCGATCGCGCAATCGTCGAAGCGATCGCCGGCGTGGAAACGGACCGTCGCAACGGCCTCGCGCCGCGGCTCGTCGTCGAAGTCTGGCGTCTCGAGGATGCGCTGCTCGCGGCAGAAGCAGGTGCCGAGGAGATCTCGCTCGACTTATTTCTCCGCCATCCGATGCCTCCGGTCGCGCGTGTCAGGCAGCTCGCCACTGAGCTGTCGCAGCGAGGAGTCAGACTCCGGCTTCGCACGCCCACCATCGTCCGGCCCGCCGACCGGAAGCACGTCGAGAAGTGGCTGGCGCTCGGTTCACCGCTGGTCAGTGGGCACCTGGGGATGGTTGCGGAGCTGGCGGCCCAGGGACGCGACGTGGTCGCGGATTACGCGGTGAACGTCTTCAACCATCACAGCGCGGCCGAGGTCTTCCGGCTGGGCGCGCGTCGCATCGTGCTGTCGGTCGAGCTGACCGGCGAAGAGATGGGGCAGGTGGCGGCGCCATGGGAGGCCCAGGGCTTCGAGGTGTTCGCCTACGGCCGCCCCGAAGGAATGACGATCGAGCACTGCGTCTTGTCGGCGGCGTTCGATCGCGAGGTCGCCACCTGCCGCGACCTCTGCGTGCAGAAGCATTCCAATGTCGAGCTCACCGATCCCGCGGGTTACGTCTTCCCGGTGGCCACCGATTACGCCTGCCGCAACCGCCTGCTGCATTCACGTCCGGTGGATGGCTCCGCGTACCTGCCGGAGCTGTGGCGGGCCGGTTTTCGCACGTACCGGCTGGTGTTCAACGTGCCGGGCGATCCCGTCGCGCGGGTGACGGCCGCGTATCGCGCGGCGCTCGATGCGTTGGCCGAAGGTCGCGCGCCCGATCTCGGAGAAGTGCGGGCGGTAACGGGTCGGGAGTATACGCGGGGCCATTTCGCCCGCGCGGTGTGATGCCGTCCCGAGCGACGCTAGCGACGCGCCGCTTGTGCGCGGCCGTCTAACAAGCGCTTGAACCTGCCGGCGCGCGTAGATTGTGGAATGAATCTTTCGTCAGCGCGCGGCAGCTTAAGCGCAGTTCGTTAGCCAGCCATCTCGCCTTGCTTGGCACACACGTCTCTTCCCTCTCGATTTTCGGCAGCAGCGAGACCTCGCGGGTACGGTAGTCGGTCTGCCGCACTTCATTTCACATTGATCCGCACCCCTAGCGACTGGAATCCCGACGGGGAATGCTTTGCTCATGCCGTAGGTTCAAGTGCAAGCCAGTGATTGGCACGCGATCCGAACCGTAGTTCTCGCACGAGACTCGCGCACCTGCCGGGCTTGTGGCGACGCGTGCACCGCGGGCGAAGCTGATGTCCATCATCTGATACCCCGTGCCGCCGGTGGCGTCGATGACGCTGCCAACCTGATAACCCTGTGCGATGGTTGCCACGCCGCACACCATCCGAACCTGCAGGGCACGCTCGCGCGGCGAATGATCGAGCGATGGGGGTTGCGGCTTGCCAGGTTGCTTGATCGCAGAAAGGAGCTGGGTGGTGTCGACGAATCACTCGGTGCGGCGATGCGCCTGCTCGGGGTAACACGCTTCCGCGCTCCACAACTTCAGATTGTTCTCGCCGCACTCCGAGGTGAATCGCTTCTTTTCGTTAGCGCGACCGGGTCGGGCAAGTCCCTTTGCTTTCAGGTCCCAATTCTCTTGGCTCGGGGATGCGGCTTCGTGATTTCGCCACTAAAGGCACCGCCCGGATGGCCGTGCAATAACCGCAGCAATTCCTGACCCACGTAGCCGGACGCGCCCAGCACGCCGACCGGGAGGGATGCACTGATTATTCATTGCGGCGGAAAATTATGCACCCTGAATCAGGCCTCGTTGGTCGCGACTAGTTGGTTTTCGACGGCGGCGAGAGCACACAGCGGAACCCGAGATGGTTGGTCCCGGTCGATACCTCGCCCTTGCCGCGTGTGCCGACGGTGTAGCGCGAGCAGTACTGATCGGTGCAGAGGAACGAGCCGCCACGCTGGGTGCGCTT
>QHUJ01000085.1 GCA_003221895.1 Gemmatimonadota bacterium
CCGACTTTGGTTGGGGCCGCAACCGCTTCGTTGTCCGCGGGTAGCGCGTCGCGCGCACCGCTCAGGTTGGCAACTGCCCGGAACGTGACCTTGCCGATCTGCGCGTCGGCACTCGTGAAGGTGTAGCTGAAGTTGAAGTCCGTCGTGCGGTTCGACGAGCGCACCGGTACCGACTGCGTGAGCGAGCCCACGAATTGATACCCGCCCGGCACACTCTTGAATAGCTGGACTTCGACTGTCTCGGGATAGCGCTTGCTGTTGAGCCCAACCGAGACTTGTCGGGTCTGTCCCGAGCTCGCCGAATTCGGCACGGTGAATCTGGTGATCGCTACGTCATGCGTCCGAACGAGGACCGTTTGGGATGTTGAAGCGGTACGGCCATCCGGAGTCGTAACGGTCAGTTGGACCGTGTAGCTCGTGTCGGCCGCGTACCGATGCGTCACGGAGTAGTTGGGCGTCGTCACGCTCGCCCCATCGCCAAAGTTCCACTGCCGCGACTGAATCCCCAACCCGCCCGGATCGAACGAGTTGTCAAAGAACTGCACATCGTCGAAGATCGAGGGGTCAAAGGGATACGCAAAGAAACTCGCCGTTGGCGGAGGCGTGACCTCCAGCCGGAACTCGACCTGACCGCCCTGGCCGAACAGCCCGCCGACCTGGAAGTAGTAGGTCGTGCCGGCGCTGGCGCGGAACGTCACGTTATTGCCGAAGATTCCGCAGCCGACTTGCGTCAGGCTCGACACCGCACCGCCGCTGTACGCCGCCACAACCGCCGAGATCTGCGCGTTGACGATTGTCGCGGTGATGGACTGCGTCTGTGCCGGCGTGAATGCGTACCAGGTGGTCTTGCTCACAGGTCCGTAGAACGACGCACAGAGTGGCACGGGCTCACCGGACTCGACACTGGCCATTGTAAGGTTGGTGACCTCACCGAATGGCAGCGCAGCAATTGGCCCGGCACTGGCGAAGTCGTCATTCGCCGGCGGGACTTGCCGAACCCACGAGGGCCCACCATCGCCGATGCCGTCGTTGTTGGTGATATTGGTGACACCGGTGCCATCCGCGTTCATGACGTAGATGTCCTCATCGCCATCGCGGTCGCTCACGAACGCGAATTGCGTCTGATCGGGAGAGTAGACGGCACCATACTCGTTCGTCGCGTCATTGTGGGTGATGTCCGTGACGCCGCTGCCATCGCGGTTCATGACGAAGACGTCTCGGTCAGGCCCGTCGAGGTCACTCTCATACACGATGCGGGTCCCATCCGGAGAATACGTTTGCCCCTGATCAGCAGCGCTGTTGTGCGTGAGCTGCACGGTGCCACCGTTGTCGACGTTATACGCGTAGATCTCGGCATCGCCATCCTGGTCACCGCTGAGAAGAATTTCCCGACCATCGGGCGACCAGCCCCGTACGGAGGAGATGTCCGAAATCTTGGTCAACCCACTGCCATCGACGTTCACGATGTAGACGCCGTCGGCCCCGAGCGCGATGCGGTTGCCGTCAGGCGACCACGCCCCGGGGAACCCCCCGTGCAGGATCGTACGCTCATTACTCCCATCGGCATCGATTACGACGACGTCGCACCCGGTGTCATTACACCTGCCGAACGTGATCTGCCTGCCGTCCGGCGACCAGAGTGGGAGGTATTCATCGACATCGTTATGGGTCAGCTGAACGACGTCGCTGCCGTCCGGGTTCATGACATAGATATCGAAGTCTCCGTCGCGGTTACTGTGAAACACGATTTTGCCCGCGCCGCCATTCGCCGCCGCTTGGCTGAACCGCGGTGGATCTCTGTGAGGCAAGATGGGCTGATTGAGGTCGGTGCAGGCGGCCAGAACTGCGACGATGAGCAGCGGCCCACGACGGCGGGTCGGCGGAAGGCGCATAGGTCCTCCAGAGAAGAGACAGAACCGCGGGGAATCACGGCAAGCTGAACGGCTGTCGTCAAGCGAGCGTCAAGAACAGTCATACGGCAGCACTCAGCGTCCGCACGCCCGCAACACCAGACGCCGGTGCGCTCTTGAAGAGCCGGCGCAATAGCAAATGCGTGGGCACATAAATGACGAGCGGCCAGAACACGAGCTGCAACACGAAGTACCATCCCGGCGCCATCCAGGTCTGCATCGTGTTCTCCCCCGGGCCGAACACCCAGTTGAGATTGACGGCGGCGGTCGGATTCGTGGCAGGCGCCGGTGGCGGCGGCGTGAAGAAATAGCACACGGTGAGCAATACCAGCGCGCACATCACCTGAGCCCGGAGCGCGCGCCGATCATAGCCCAGCCTCCACACCGCGCCGATGAGTACCAGGGGCAACCACCCGTGGAACGACGATAATCCGCGCACGAACAGCGGAATCTTCGGATCGAACATGTACGCGGCGGCACCGATCAGCTTGATGCCGGCAAGCCGTGCCAGGAAGTCCACGACCCACAAGAGCTGCGGCAGCGCGATCGCGACGGCCTGCATGCTGAAGAGAAGTGCGTTCTCCAGCCAGAGCGCGGGGAGCGTGACCAGCAGTGCGACATCGCAGAACCAGAGAAAGTTGACGGGACCGTAGGTGCGCCAGTAATAGGGCACGAGCACGGCGACGAATGCCGTGTACGCAATTTTGAGCCAGAGCGGGAGTCTCGGCGCGGTCATTTCGCCAGCTCCTCCTCGACCAACACCCGTCGCAGCATCTTCAACGCCCCGCTCTTCGGCAGCTCGGCGCGGAACTCGATGGTCCGCGGCACTTTGTAGGCGGCGAGATTTTCACGGCTATAAGCCAGCAGGTCTTCGACGCTCGCCTGCGCGCCCGGCTTCAGGACAACGAACGACTTCACACGCTCGCCCCGTTTCGCGTCGGGCAACCCGATCGTGGCAGCCTCGAGCACGGCCGGATGCGCCATCAGCACCCCGTCCACTTCATCGGGGAACACCTTGTAGCCTGAGACGATGATCATTTCCTTCTTCCGCCCGGCGATCCGGAAGAAACCGTCCTCGTCCATGACCGCGAGGTCTCCCGTATAGAGCCAGCCGTCACGCAGCGCGTGCGCGCTCTCCTCCGGCATGTTCCAGTAGCCCTTCATGACCTGCGGACCGCGAATCGCGAGCTCGCCGATCTCACCCCGGGCCATCTCGGTGACGCCGTCATCCATGTTCACGATTTTCGAATCGGTATTCGGAATCGGGATGCCGATGGCGCCGGCCTTCCGGAGCCCATTGACCGGATTCATGTGCGTCACCGGCGAGGCCTCCGACAGCCCGAAGCCTTCTACAATGCGCGCACCCGTGAGCGCTTCGAACCGCTGCAAGACGTCTTCGGGCATTGCCGCCGATCCGCTGAAACACCGCCGCACGCTGCGCAAGTCGCTCGCGCCGAGCTTCGGATAGTTGAGAATCGCGTTGAAGATGGGCGGGACCGCCGGCAATAACGTGACCCCGTGCCGCGCAATCGCTCGCACGATCGCCTTGATATCCCGCGGGTCGGGAATCAGGACCATCGCGCCCGCGACGCTCATGGGAAAGTTCATTGCCGCGGTCATGCCGAACGAGTGAAACAGGGGAAGAGCGGTCAGAAAGACCTCCTTCCCCGTGGTCAATCCCGTGAACCAGGCTCGGCACTGCTGCAGGTTCGCCGACAAGTTCGCGTGCGTCAGCATCGCGCCTTTCGCGACGCCCGTGGCGCCACCGGTGTACTGCAGCACGGCAAGATCGTCGGGTCGAGGAGGGGCCGATGACGGCTGCGGCTTCGTCCGGATCAGTTTGACGAACGAATGCACGCCGGCTTCCGAAGCGACGCTCGCCACACGCGGCGGATCGGCGCGGCCAAGTTTCCAGCGCGCGACGAAACGCAGCGGCAGCCGCATGTAATCGGGGATCGAGGCGACGATGTAATGCTCGATCGGCAGACGCGCGCGCGCCGGCCGGATGCGGCTCTCGAACAGGAAGTCCGTGACAACCGCGACGCGGCACCCGGCATCTTTCCACTGATGCTCGAGCTCGCGCGGCGTGTAGAGGGGATTGGTCATCACCGCCTGCGCGCCCAGCGATAACGTCGCGTAATAGGCGATGACCGTCTGCGGAATGTTGGGGAGCTGGATCGCGACGCGGCTGTCGTGCGTGACGCCGAGCTGCGCTAAGGCAGCGGCGAATAGATCGACGTGGTTCTTGAGCTCCCGATAGGTGAGGCGGCGATTGAAGTAGATGATGGCGGTCGCATCGCCGTGTTCCCGCGCGGCGCGCTCGAGGAACTGCGGCACAGTCAGTGGCTCGAGCGCGAGTGCCGTCGGCACCCCAGGCTCATAGGATCCGTGCCACGGCCGGGTTTCGCTCATTTGCCTGCCGCGGTGGTGGCCGGTGTTTGAAGAGAATCAAACAGGCGATGCTGCGGCACTGTGGCGGCCTGGTGCGGCGTGGACGCGGCGCACGCCATTCCAAACCAGGCGACAACGGTTGCGGGAAGCAGTGCGGTCCGGCGCATAAACGCTGCCTTTCGAGGTGTTCGTACAGGTGGCGACGAACGTAGCGCAGAGGAGTTACGTGCCGATGACGTATCGGCGGCGGCGAATGACTTTACACACGCCTTACGAAGAAACCGACGCTTGCAGCTTCGCGAGAAGTTGGGCACGGAGTGCACGCGCCGCGATGTCCGTTCGCGCAGCGAGCGCCTCGACGGCGCGTTCCCGCAGGATGCGACGCTCCCCGGGCAACAGCCATTCCGCCAGCAGGACCTGGGTGATGAGCGGCGCGGCAATCGCATAGCGGTCGCCCACAAACACCACCAAACGGGCGCGCTCGAGCGCCGTAAGCGCGTCTTCGACCGCCGCCCTCGGCAGTTCCGTCAGCGCCGCCACGAGATCGATATCTATGGCGGCGGAACCGATGCTGGCCGCCTGCAGCACGCGGCGCGTCACCGCATCGAGTTTGGCGATGCGCGTCGTGATCGAGCGGCGCACCATCTGCGGGACGGAAATCGGCAAGGGACTGCCATCCGTTCCGCCCGACGGAGGCCACGCCAGCACTTCGGCACGCAGCGGCGAGGCATCCTTGAGCCCGCGCAGCAGCGTCGTGACGAGAAACGGATTGCCGCTGGTCTCGAAAAAGACCCGGCGGGCCAATCGTTCACGATCGCTGTCGCTCGCGCACCAGGGACTCGCGCGAAACACGAGCTCCCGCGTGTCGGCCTCCGAGAATGGATCCAGGCGGACCTCCATCCCCGGGAGCGCGCGGCCGAGCTCGCTCCGCAGCCGGAGCAACGCGGACGGCACCGCGTCCCACGTCGGCGTTGCCGTCACCACGCCCACAATGGGCGAACCGTGACACGAGGCAATCGCGACGCACAACGCATCGATACTGGCACCATCACTGTACTGCGCGTCGTGGACAGCGAAACCGAGCGGTCGTTCTTCCGACACGGCGCGCAACACCGAGCCCAGTGCGCCTCCGATCTCGCCGACGTCCCCGATCGTTCCGGGCGTCATTCGATGAAGCATGGCGAGTGCTGCGGGATCAGCGGCCGCACTCCCGGGCGCCGTCAGCAGACCGGCGCGCAGCAGCGCCCGGAGCGTGCCCCACGGCGCATCCTGATCGCTTTCGAGCGGCCGCGCGACCACCACCAGGGCTCCATCGATGGCGAGTCGGTCCGTGCATTCCCGCAGCAGTCGTGTCCTTCCGGTCCCAGGGTCACCAGTGATGAGCAGCAGCCGAGGTCCTGCGCGCATTCCGGCGCCGAGCATGCTGAACACGGTTCGGTGCAGCGCCGCGCGACCGACGAGGGGCGTTTGCTCCTCCCCGCCGGGACGGGGCGATCGCCAGATCCCTTTGCGAATGCGTTCCGCCATTGCGGCCAGGGGGCGGCTCGGTTCCTCGCCGAGCTCGGCAGCGATGCGGGCGGCGAAATCGCGCAGGGCTACGAGCGCTCCGGCCCCGTCGCCGTTCAACGCGTGGGCACGCATCAGCAGCGTCACAGCCGGCTCCGAGAAGGGCTCGAGCGCCAGCGCATGGCGCGCGGCCGTGACGGCGTCGTCATAGCGCGCGGTCTCGAGGGCTGCTGCAGCCACCTGAAGCAACGCCGCGACAGCGCGCGCCCGGAAGTGGATGCGGCGCTCCGCTGACCACTGCTCGAAGCCACGCGCGCCATCCACATCGAACCCTTCGAGAAAGTCTCCGGACATGAGAAGGAGCGCTGCACCGGGGTCCGTCCCGATCACCGCCTCGAATTGCAGCGCGTCAACGTGCAGCGCGCTGTCCGTCAATGTCAGTGCATTGCCAGCCGACGTGAGCCGGTCTGCGCCCAGGTCCAGACGCAGCCGGCTGACGGCCGTATTCAGGGACTGCCGCGCCTGATCTTCCGGCTTCTCCGGCCACAACAGGCTGTAGAGATGGGGACGCGTTCGGGTTCGGTTCGGCGAGAGCGCCAGGTAGACGAGCAGGGCAAAGTGCTTGTGCCACAGCACCTGCGGAGGCGCCGCGCTCCCGTCGAGGCGGGCATTCGGCGCACCAAAGCACTGCAGCTCGAGTTGCGGTGGATCGCGCATCGCTTCGATTCGGGAAAAGCCGTCCCAAGGATACCGGCCACGAAGCTGCGCTGCTAGAAGGGGGCACGCCTGGCTGCTTCATCGCGCGGCCCGTATGCTAGACGGGCTCCGATGAACGACGATGCGGCGCGGTTGCATGCGGCTCTGCACGGCCGTTTCCGGCTCGAGCGTGTGCTCGGCCGCGGTGGGATGGCGACGGTCTGGTTGGCCCAGGACCTGAAACTCGACCGTCTCATCGCCCTGAAAGTCCTACGCCCCGACATCGCTTCAGCCCTCACCGCCGAACGGTTCATCCGTGAGATCCGAGTCACAGGCAAGCTCAGCCATCCGCACATCCTCCCGCTCTTCGATTCAGGGGAGGCGGAAGGCTTCCTCTATTACGTCATGCCCTATGTGACGGGCGAGACCCTGCGCCAGCGATTGGAGCGCGAAAAACAGCTGCCGATCGGCGATGCACTCCGTATTACTGGCGAGGTCGCGGATGCACTGGACTACGCCCACCGGCAGGGCATTGTCCATCGCGACATCAAACCCGAGAACATCATGCTCTCGGAAGGCCACGCGCTGGTCGCTGATTTCGGCGTGGCGCGCGCCATCGCCGCCGCTGCGCCAGGTGACAAACTCACTGAGACGGGGCTCGCGGTCGGTACCCCGCTTTACATGAGTCCGGAACAGGCGGAGGGACGACAAGCAGTCGATGGCCGGGCCGATTGCTACGCGCTCGGGTGCGTACTGTACGAAATGCTCGCCGGTGTGCCGCCCTTCCACGGCGTTACGGCCGAGAGTGTGGCGCGCCAGCACCTGGTGGAGACGCCGCGTCCCGTCACGGCGTTTCGTCCCGCTGTGGACTCCCGCATCGAGCGGGCAATTGCCCGCGCACTCGCGAAGGTTCCCGCGGATCGGTGGCGCAGCGGAGCGGACTTCGTCGCCGCGTTGCATCGCCAACCCCGGCACCCCAGCCGCGTAATGCTTGTCGCGGGAGCCGCGCTGGCGATTATCGTGACGGCGGGTCTCCTGCGCTGGCTGCCGAAACACGGTGTGACGAGCACGCTGGGAGTGCTCGACTTCGAGAATCTGTCCGACGATTCCGCCGACGTCTATCTCGCCGAGGGACTCACCGAAGAGATCATCGCGCGTTTGGGACAGATCGAGCGCTTGAGCGTGAAATCGCGAACGGCTTCGTGGCCGTATCGGGGAAAGGCCGCTAAGGGTCCGGCGGCGCTCGGCCGCGCGTTGCGGGTGACGAACCTGGTCAGTGGAAGCGTGCGGCGGTCCGGGCATCGCGTGCGAGTCGCCGTGGAATTGATGCGCGCCAACTCCGGAGCCCGCCTCTGGGGCGCCGAGTTCGATCGGCCCGACACGGACCTCCTGGATGTAGAAGCGAATGTTGCGAGCGCCGTCGCGAGCGCCGTGGCCGGCCAGTTGGCCCCGGCGGAGCGGCGTGCTCTCGATTCGGCGGTGACGCGCGATCCGATCGCGTACGACCATTATCTGCGTGGCAATCATTATCTGGCGCAGCGCACGGCCCGCGCCGTCAGGCTGGCGATTGCCGAATATGACAGCGCCGCGGTCCGCGACTCCCGCTTCGCCGAGGCGTTGGCCCGCCAAGCGTATGGCTACGCCCTATTCCTTTATTATGGGTGGCCCTATGACACGGCCTCGAACGCGACACTGCTTGCGTGGGGCCAGCGCTGCGCCAACCAGGCGTTGCAAGCTGATTCGAACGCCGCCGAGGCGTGGCTGGCGCAGGGCCGCATGCTCGAGGTCGCGCACCCCGTCACGTATCAGGGCGCGATCGCCGCATACCGGCGGGCGAGCGCACTGGACGCCCGCGATCCCGAAATCCTCAACATCCTCGGTGCGTCGCTGCGCGAGCTGGGCGACGATTCGGGGGCGGTTCAGGCGTTTCATCACGCGCTGCAATTGGATCCTGATCGTGCGACCACCCTGACCCTTCTGGGCATCCAGGCCTCCATCGCCGGTGAGAACCATGAGGCGTTGCGTTGGGCGGATAGCGCACTCGCGGTAGATCCCGGCTTCTACGATGCGTATGTCTCACGGGGATTCTACCGACTGTCCCTGCGCGATACGGCAGGCGCGCACGCGGACGCGCAGGTAGCATCGCAGCTCCCCACCGGCAATCACCTGTCTGATGAGACGCTGCTGGTGTTGATCGCGGCCCAGGAAGGCGACAGGCGTGCTGCGCGACGCCGCATGACCGAGGTGGTCAGCCGGTTCGACACCGCTCATCCGAGTCCTCTGGTCGGTACGTTGCTCGCACGCGCCTGGGTTGGAGTCAGGGATCGAGAGCGGGCGCTGGATGTGCTCGAGCGGGTCACACCGCGAGGCGCGGCGCTCTGGTTTTGGCTGCGCTTTGCCGGATTTGATCCGATCCGGTCCGATCCTCGGTTTCGACAGATCGTGGCGCAATCAGCGTTACCGTCCGCCCCA
>QHUJ01000192.1 GCA_003221895.1 Gemmatimonadota bacterium
GGCGGTCGAGCTTTTGCCGGATGCGGCGGGGCCGTCGATCGCGATTACCCGAAGCACCGCCGCAGATCCCTGAAGAAGCCTGGATAGCTGATCGCTACCGATTTCCGCTCCGAGAGCTTCACTTGCGCGCCGGCGACGGTGCCGAGCACCGCGAATGCCATCGTCAGGCGATGATCCTTCGCAGTCTCGATGGTGCCGCGGGGTGGCTGCGCGGTGCCCTCGACATGGAGATCGTTGCCGTGCACCTCGGCGTTCGCACCGACCGCGCGCAGATTCGCCGCAATTAGCTCGAGCCGGTTGCTCTCTTTGACGCGTAGCTCTCCCACCTCGCGGAACACGGTCTCACCGCGCGCTCGGCTCGCGAGGACCGCGAGCAATGGGACTTCGTCCACCAGCGTCGGAATCTCGTCCGCGGTGACGTGCGTGCCCGTGAGGCTCGCAGGCATCGCGATCAAATCGGCAACTGGTTCACCGCCCTGGTCGCGCAGATTCACCCGGTGCACGTGGGCCCCCATGCGCTCGAGGACGATGAGAAAACCGATGCGGGTGGGGTTCACCCCGACGTTTTCGATCGTCAGCTCGCCGTCCTGCGCGAGCAGCGCAGCGCCAACCAGGAATGCCGCCGACGACGGATCACCCGGAACCGAGATGGTGAATGACGGAATGCTGGCGGTAGACGGCTGATAGCGGATCGCGCCATCTCGCTCGTGAATCCCGAGCCCCAGATGCGCAAACAGGCGCTCGGTATGATCGCGCGATCGGTACGGCTCTCGAATGGTCACGGGAACTCCTCCCGTCAGGCCCGCGAGCAGAATCGCGCTCTTCACTTGCGCACTGGCGACTGGGCTCGTGTAGGTCAACCCGCGTAGCTCTCCGCCGCGAATCGTCAGCGGCAGACCGTCGCCCTTTTCCTTTATAACGGCGCCCATCTGCCTCAGCGGCTCGGTGACCCGGCGCATCGGACGGCGGCGCAGTGAACTATCGCCCGTCAGGGTGGCGGTCGCACGCAGCCCAGCCAGGACTCCGAGAATGAGTCGCGCTGTGGTGCCCGAGTTCCCGCAGTGCAGACGTGCGCCGCGCGCCCTGAGCATCGCGCCGGAGACCTTCACGCCCGTATCGCGAACCGGGGAGACGTCCGCGCCCAGTTGACGCAGCACCCGCGCCGTGCTCTTCACGTCATCGCCGGTGAGAATGCCGTTGATCTCGCTCTTGCCGTGTGCCAGCGCCGCGAGCATGAGCACCCGGTGCGAGATGCTCTTGTCGCCCGGGGGGCGAACGACGCCGCGCGCGATCATGGCCCGATGCGCCGCCGCCACTCCGCGGCCCGCGTGAGCCACGCGGTGAGCGCCGTGGCATCACCGACTTCGAGCGCGCGCTCCACCGTCCCCAACGACTCCTCGAGCGCGCGCAACGCGGGCAGAATCTCGTCGCGGTTCATGAGCAGGATCTCGGTCCACAACTCCGGCTCGCTCGCGGCGAGCCGAGTGGTGTCGGTGGCGCCCGGCCCGAATGTCGATCCTTTAGGCGCGTGCCGCGCGAGAAAGTCCCCGAGCAGCGACGCGACGACCTGCGGCACGTGGCTAGTCGCCGCGAGCTGGGCATCGTGGCGCTCCGCATCCAGCACGACCGGCTCGGCGCCCAGCACATCCTGCCAGAAATGTGCGACCTCGCGCGCAGCATCGGCGCCGCCGTGACACGGCGTGATGTACACGACGGCTCCACGAAACAGATCGCCGCGCGACGCTTCGAACCCGTGACGATGGGTGCCCGCGAGCGGATGACTGCCCGCGAATCGCGTCCCCAACCCGAGACGCTCGGCGTGCGCGACGATCGCGCGCTTGACCGAACCGACGTCGGTGACGAGCGCGCCGGGCTTGAGGTGCGGGAGCACCGCGTCGAGCTGGGCGAGGTTGGCGGCGGGAGGCGCCGCGAGGATCAAGAGGTCGGCCACGCGCGCAACATCGGTTGCGCGCGCTGGAGCGTCATCGAGCGCGCCCTGCTGCACCGCGAGCGCGCGCTCGGCGGGTTCGGGTGACCATCCACTGATGGTCGGCACCCCCGCGAGCTTCCCCTGCCGCGCCAGCGAGCCGCCGATCGCGCCGAGGCCAATGATCCCGAGGTGGGTCGGTTTCACGCAGCAGTAACCTAAACGACGAGGGGCGGCTCGACAGAGCCGCCCCTCGCTTGCTGCAGTTTGACCGCCTACTTCGCGGGCTTCGAGTTGACCTTAGTGGACGTCGTCTGACCCACGCTGATCGCCGGACGGTCCAGGACACCGCCACCCACGACCAGCCGGAACCCTCCAGTGCTCGCTGGATCAAAGCTCAGATCCCCGAAGGTAGCGAGCCCGGCGTTGTTCGTCGTCTGCGTCAGCGTGCCGAGCAGCGTCTTCGGGACGCCGTTGTTGTTGACGGCGAGGATCGAGATCTGCGTGCCACCGACCGTCGCGCCGGTAATCGGGTCCGTCGCGCGCAGCTGCACCGTGAAGTTCTGCCCGACGGACACAGTGCCCGGAGGTTGGACTGTAAAGACCAGCGAGACGTTCGGTACGTCGTGCGCCGAAAATTCACTGCCGATCCCGCCCGTCGAACCACCGATGCCACGGGTGGTGCTGGCGGCTGAGAGCGACTGCGGCAACAACAGCTGCGCCAGCTGGTGGGTGATGGCAGAGAACCCACGCCGCGATGCTACGGCGCCGCAGACGCTGGGATCGAGGAAGTACGCTTCTGAGAACGTCAGCACGCCGATATGCTCCTCATGCAGCATCGACGTCGGCACCGTGGTGAGGTCCACGCACAGAC
>QHUJ01000194.1 GCA_003221895.1 Gemmatimonadota bacterium
GACAGGCAGAATCGCGCACGTTTCCTCCACCAACCCTCGACCGTCCTCCACCATCACTTGACAAACCGCGTACCAACGGGCATATCGTCTCGCGTCCAAGTAGGACACGGTGGTAAAGCCCATAACGGTCTGCAACGTCAGGTGGAGTGCTCCTCACTGGGTTGTTTCTTGTGAAGATGGGTCGTTCACGCAAAGCAAGCACCGCTCGCGCGAAGAGGCGATTTGGGAAGGGCGACGGCATGCACACAAGCATCGCCCAAGTTCTCTGCGTATTCACCGCGAGAATGGTTCCCTAGAAATCGAACACCCGTATCACCTCCACTCTCGACGGTCCTAGACCATCCCTTGACACCGCACGGCATAAGTGGAGATTGATGGCTCGCACATGACCACCACTTTCGCGCTGCTGCTTACTCTGGTTCTGCTGCTGAG
>QHUJ01000193.1 GCA_003221895.1 Gemmatimonadota bacterium
ACCGTGGACTTCTCGACTTGCGACGTGGCGGACCGCGCCGCGTGGCTAGCCTACCAGGACGGCAACGGCGCGTGGACAAAGGTCACGGGCGTCGCAAACGTCTACACCTTCAACATCACGAGCGGCAAGGGTGGTGTGGCCTACGCGAGCCTCGGCACCGGCGGCGTCTCGTCGGTGCAGGTGCAGTACATGACGCAGGCGGCGCTCACGGCGAGGACCCTGACGTTCTGCTCACCGACCCCGACCGGGGGGAAGACGGTCACCGGCATTGCGGCGGGCATCGACGCTTCTCATGAGGCCTATGTCTCCCTGGGCGGGGGAACGACCAGGGCGTTCTTCCCCTCCGCCCTCAACTTCCAGATCCTTGGTGTGAAGGACGGCACCCACGACTTGGTGGGCTTCCGCTATGGCCTCGAGGCGGACCGCGCCATCATCCGCCGGGACCAGAACATCGCGGACAACGGCTCGGTTGGGACGCTGGACTTCGCCGGCGCCGAGTCGTTCGCGACGGTCTCC
Organism: Gemmatimonadota bacterium; assembly: GCA_003221895.1. Taxonomy (GTDB): domain Bacteria; phylum Gemmatimonadota; class Gemmatimonadetes; order Gemmatimonadales; family GWC2-71-9; genus 20CM-2-65-7. The sequence continues at coordinate 517 of QHUJ01000193.1, forward strand.
GCGACCATCACCGTTGACGGCGTTGGAGCTAATGATCCGTTGTATCACAACCTATCCTACCATGTGAGTGCCACGTGCGAGGTAGCCCCGTACGGACCGGACTTCAACATTGGGGGCCCCGGCTCAGGATCCTTCATCGCCTTCGGCCTCCCCGCCGCGCAGCAGCGAGCGAGCGACTATCACAGCATCCACGTCGAAAGCGGCTCGAGATCGGTCACCGAGTACTTCCATACGATGGCGGCACGGACCGTGACGCTGGGCCCCCTTCTGCCGACGCCGACGGTCACTTCGCTGGGGGGGCCGTATCAGCGGCTGCAGGCGGTGTACACGCTGCCGGCGGCCTACGCCGTGACGGCATTCGGATACGACGATGGGACCAAGTTTGTTAACCTCTCCGCGACTTCCGGCTATCTGGGCGGTGCGGCGGTGACGCTCGGGCTGGCCGATTACTCCGGGCTGGCAGGGTGGGACAACAACTGGGCGCCCCCCTCGACGAGCTCGGGCCACTGGAACGTGTCTGCTGCCACCTCCCCCGTGTCGGTCTGCACGGAGAACGCGAGCTTCAAGAGCGCGGTTGCGGGCGGCATGTACTAGATCGACGGGTGTCAGCGCCCGGGTGGAGGGCCGGTCGCATCCCGTGAGCCGTAGTTCTCAAAGGAAAGGATCTTTCCATGAAGGTGTTCCGCGCCGTATTGTTCCTCGCCGGTCTTGTGGCCGCCCCCGCCGTGTCCGCGGCGCAGAAAACCATTGTCATCAGCGACAGCCTCATCGGCAATGCCGAAAGACTGAGTGTAAAGAAGGGAGCCCAATGGATGGGACAAATCGCCAAATGGCGGTTTGGTGACTACGCGGTTGTTTCGGGGAAACCGGGATGGACACATACGAGGACGACGGGGAATTTTTTTCAAACCGAGTCAGAGACTCGGACCCATGACACATTCACGTTCGTATTGACCAACGCCGCAACTGATTCTGCGATGGTCAACGCAGCGCGCAATGTCGACGTTCAAGAGCTCCACAAATTGGACCTGGGTCACGGGTGGTCGCTCGGCAGCGATGAGGTAGTGCTGGAGTCCGAGAATTTCACCGCGTTTATTACCATCAATCGCGATACGACCGAAACATGGACGCTCTATATCGGTGACACCGGCGGCCGTGATTCGGAGGGCAAGCACGAAGCCTTTCTCACGAATGGAGAGAGAAGGATCCTTCTTTCCCTTGCGAGCTCCAACAAGAATGTCTATGACATGCGCGGATTGCCTGCCTTAGGATATGAGTTTGTTGAAAACGGACAATCCCTTTGTGCCCTTCAGTATTTCGGCGGATTATTCGATTTTAGACAGATTGTTTGGATGCACAGTAACCTCGACGCAAGAACGAAACTCGTCCTCGCAGCCGCCATGACGGCTGTCTTGCAGCTGAGAACTCCGTAGGTACGTCTTCAGGGTTCTTGGGTACTTCGGCCAGGTGCGCCAGCGGCCCGAGGGTGTGGAGTACCGCGCCGACCGGCACGCCGCTAACTTTGGGTCCGCCGCCACCGTAGCTCAGCGGTAGAGCTCTCGATTCGTAATCGAGTGGT
>QHUJ01000215.1 GCA_003221895.1 Gemmatimonadota bacterium
GGACTCCACGGTGTCGAGGTGCTCGATGACGGAATTTGAAAACGCTATGTCGAACGCCCGATCCGGAAACGGCAAGGCACATCCATCGGCTTTCACGCGGACGCCGGCCCGCGTCTCAGTAATGTCGAGATTGCAACGCACCACGAGACCTTGCCAGTCGACGAACCACCAGGATCTATCAGTTCCTCCAACGTCTATGACGCTCTCGGTTCCAGCTAGCCGAAAGAGGGAACAAATCAACTTCCAACGTCTAAATCGTAGCCCCGACGCTAGGCTGCCTGAGCGCCGATCTGAAAGCGATTGCCGAACGAGCCAGGTGCGCAGGCCCACGCTATCTCTTGGACGCCACATCAATTGTGGTCACTTGGTCCTGAGCGATCGCGTCCAATATGGCCCAATCGTCTGTGTGCAGGGCGGCCGGGCAATGCGAAGTCACGTCTCCGCGAGCCTCACCAAATCATCCGCGATTCGAGGGCCGGTAAGTCCGTCCCACAGTTCAGGAACCCGATGTCGCCGGCCATTTACGACATGGAGCGCGCGGTCGAAGCTCGCGGGCTCCGGCTCAACGAGCTGATTTGTCCCTTCTTCGATGGTGATCGGGCGTTCTGTGTTGCGCCGGAGCGTGAGGCATGGAACTCCCAAGGCCGTTGTCTCCTCCTGAATCCCCCCGGAATCAGTGACCACCACGCGCGCGTTCGCCATCAGTCCAAGAAAGCTCCGGTAGGGCAGTGGATCGACGACTCTTACGCCTCTTCCGGTCTGTCTGGGCGCGAGGGCCTTCAGACGGGCCTGCGTGCGCGGATGGGTGGGGAACAGGATGGTTTCGCGCTCTGCGGCTCTTTCGAGCACCTCCCAGATCCGTTCCAATCTCACGCCATCATCCACGTTGCTCGGTCGGTGCAGCGTCACAAGGACATATTTGCCACGTTCAACGCCGGCGTCACGCAGAATGCTGGATTGGTCCAATGACGGGAGCTGTGTGCGCAGCGTGTCCACCATGATGTTCCCTACGAAGACGATGCGCTCTGGGGGAATGCCCTCGCGCTGAAGATTTGCGCTGGCATCACGGCTGGGAGTGTAGAGACGTTGGGCAATGCGATCGGTCACAACCCGGTTGATCTCCTCGGGCATCGTCCAGTCGTTCGATCGCAATCCAGCTTCGACGTGCGCTACCTTGATTCCGAGCTTCACTGCCACCAAGGCGCACGCAAGTGTCGAGTTCACATCGCCAAATACAACCACCCAGCGTGGTGCGAGCTTCATGAGAACTGGTTCAAACCGTTGCATGACGGTCCCGCTTTGCACGGCGTGAGACCCGGGACCCACCTCGAGGTTTACCTCCGGCTCGGGGATACCTAGCTCCCGGAAGAAGCTCCCTGACATCGCGTCGTCATAATGCTGCCCGGTGTGCACGATGGTGGACTTGAGACGGTGCTGCGCATGTAGTGCACGGTAGAGCGGAGCAAGTTTGACGAAGTTCGGTCGAGCGCCTGCTACCAGGAGGACGTCGAGCGTCACGGCTTGGCAATGGCAATAATCGCCAACGTGCTCGCCAGGACCTGCGCGATCGCTCCGACCAGCGCCACATAGTCCGTGTGGGGCGCATTCGGATCCTTGGCTGGGACATAAACCTCCGAACCCGGGCCAGGTTGCGGATTGCTGGAAAAGAACAACCACTTCTTGCGCGTCTGTACCTCACCATTCGCGTAGCGCACACTGGTCTGTCCCTTCTGCGCGAGCTGCGCGAAGCCGCCTCCGGCGCTGATGTAGTAGTCCAGTGACGCGCCCTTCTGATACAGGACACTTCCCGGTGCATTCACCGCGCCCGTCACCCGCACACTCGGCTGATACTCGGGGATCTGCACCGAATCGCCCGGCTGCATGATGACGTTGTCGCGCACGCGATGATCCTTCATCGCCTTCGGCAGATTGATGTTGATCCGCCCACGACTTTCTACCGGTCTGATGAATCGAATCCCTTCGGGATACGCGCGCGCGGTGAGCCCTCCGGCGCGCTGGATGATGCCGATCAGGCGCTCGTCCTTGGAGGTCAACGCGTACGTCCCCGGGTACATCACCTCGCCCGTGATCGTCACCATGCGCTGCAGCTCGAAGTCGGGCTGCTTGAAAATCAGCACGTTGTCGTACGCGTCGAGTGGCACCTCGGCCGCAGTCCCGTGCGCCGGGAAGCTGAGCCCCGGCGGCCCGAGATAGTTGCCCGCGGAATCACGCTCGAACAGATACGTCGAGTCGAGCGGCACTCGTTGAGTGATAGCGAGCTGGCCCTTGGAGCGATCGCTCGGCAACCGCGCGATCTCCGCCTCCCGCAGATCCACGCCGATTTTGGGACCGCGCGCCAGCGTCATCAGCTGGCGCAACGTCATCCCCGGATGCCACGGATAATTGCCCGGCTGCTGCACCATCCCCGTTATCGCGACCGTGTATTGCTCGGCGGCCTCCGTCAACGCGTCAACGTGCACTACGTCCCCATCCTCGAGACGAAATGGGGGGACCAGGCCGTTGGCGAGCGGCACGTCGATCGTCACGTGCGCCGTCGTTTGTGTGGTACGGGCATCCGCCGGCAACACCCGATCGACCTTCACGCGCTCGAGCGCGGCAACGGGGAGAAATCCCCCCGCGGCCTTGATTATGTCGTAGAGCGTCTCACCCGGTTTCGTCTCGTAGATCGCCGGACGCAGCACCGCACCGGCAATGCGCACGCGCGACTCGTGCGTCGGCACGAAGATGACATCGCCCGTCTCGAG
>QHUJ01000216.1 GCA_003221895.1 Gemmatimonadota bacterium
CCCTCCACACTCGCCGTGACGATCGCGGAGCGTTCCGGCATGGTGCTGGTGGGCCGCGCCGTCAGCGGGACGCCGCACCTCCACAAGCGCGAAGCATGACGCCCAGCGATGCGGAGCTCCGCACACTGCTTGCGGAGGCGCACACGATCGCGGTGGTGGGCCTCTCGCCCAATCCCATGCGGCCCAGTCACTCGACCTCGCGCTACCTGCAGGGCGCAGGTTATCGGATCGTCCCCGTGAATCCCGGTCAGAAAGAAGTCCTGGGCGAGAAGAGCTACCGGACACTGACGGATGCGGCCCGCGATCATGCCATCGACATCGTGAACGTGTTTCGCCGCAGCGAGCACGTCGGCCCGATCGTGGACGAGGCGATTGCGGTGCGCCCAAGGCTGATCTGGCTCCAGCTCGGCGTCACGGATCCCGCGGCGGAGCGGCGCGCCGAGGCGGCGGGCGTCCCCTTCGTCATGGATCTCTGCCTCGCGGTCGAACACGAGCGGCTCAGGGATTAGCGTCCGGGGCGCGGTCCTCGCCGGCGGCACCGCGAGTCGCTACGGAGGAGTCCCCAAGGGACTCCTCCAGGTGGGCGGCCGCCGCATTCTCGACCGCGTCGTGGACGCGCTCCGCGCGGTCACGGGACGAGCTCCACTCCTGATCGCCAACGCACCGGATGCCGCGGCATGGCGTCCCGACCTCCAAACCTTTCCAGACGCGCGGCCCGGCTTCGGGAGTCTCGGCGGGATCTATACGGCGGTGACGGGCGGCACCGATCGCGTGCTGTGCGTTGCCTGGGACATGCCGTTCGTGCCGGAGCAGCTGCTGCGCGCCTTGGTCGAGGGCGCGACCGCGGGGAATTACGACGCCTTTCTGCCGGAGAGCTCGGGGCGGCGCGGTCTCGAGCCCTTGTGCGCGGTATATGACGCATCGTGCGGGCCCGCCATCGCTCGGCGCCTCGACCAGGGCGATTTGAAGGCTATCTCCTTTCACTCTGACGTTCGGGTCGGTATCCTCTCCCTCGCTGAAGTCGCGAAGTTCGGGGATCCTGTCGAGATGTTTTTCAACGTCAATACGCCCGACGAGCTTGCGCGGGCGGAGGCATTGTGGCGGCGACGCGCATGATCTCGATCATCGGGCTCAAGAACGCGGGCAAGACGACGTTTCTCGTCGCGCTCGCGGCGGAGCTCGCGCGCCGCAAGTTCCGCGTGATGACGATCAAGCACGGCTCGCACCCCGCCGACATGGATCAGAAGGGCAAGGACACCTGGCGCCACTGGCATGAAGGGAAAGCGGAGCGGGTGTTGATGGAAGGGCCGGGGCAGCGCGTGCTGTTCGAGCGCACCGAAGTGGAATCCGATCCCATCACCCTCGCGCGACAGTATCTCGACGGCGCGGACATCGTGCTCGTCGAAGGGTTCAAGCGCGCGCCGTTACCCAAGATCGAGGTCTACCGCGCCGTCGCCGGCCCGAAACCAGTGTTCGATCCGGCAGCGCACGATCCGGCCGACTGGGTTGCCATAGTCACTGATGACCGCGACCTGCGGATGCCCTTCCCCGTGTTCCGGTTCAGCGACACGGCCTGGCTCGTCACGCTGGCCAACCTCGCGTGGGATCGCGCGAAGATTCTCCCGCCATGACGCCCGCCGAGGCCGCCCGGATTATCCTCGAGCACTGCCAGCCGCTGGCCACGGAGCGCCGGCCGCTGCGCGACGCGCTGGACGCGGTGCTCGCCGAGGATGTCACGAGTCCGATCGATCTGCCGCCCTGGGACAACTCGGCGATGGACGGTTATGCCGTACGCAGCGCGGATCTTTCAGCGTCGGAGACCACGCTGGCCGTGATCGAGACGATCGCTGCCGGCCAATTCCCACAGAAAGCGATCGGCGCGGCACAGGCGACGCGGATCTTCACCGGCGCGCCGCTGCCGCAGGGCGCCGACACCGTCATTCGCCAGGAAGACACCGCGCCCGCCGGGAATGGAGGGGGAGGGGGAGGGAGCGCCGTCACGATCCGCAATATCCGGGATGCGAAGAAGAACATTCGGCGCCGTGGGGAAGACATCCGGAAGGGCGCTGTGGCGCTGCCGTCGGGGAGTGCGCTTGGTCCGGCCCAGCTTGGCGTTCTCGCATCGATCGCCTGCGACGCACCGCTGGTGCATCGCACGCCGCGAGTCGCATTCATGGGATCGGGCGATGAGATCGTCGATCTCGATCAGAAGGCCGCGATTCTCGCCGGAACGAAGATCGCGACGTCGAACTCCTACACCCTCGACGCGCTGATTCGGCGTTCCGGCGCGAAACCGGTGAATTTAGGTGTCGCACGCGATACTAAGGAAAGCTTGCGCGAGCACCTGCGCGGTGCCGCCAACGCCGACCTGCTGGTCACGACGGCCGGTGTCAGCGTCGGCGAGCACGATCT
>QHUJ01000202.1 GCA_003221895.1 Gemmatimonadota bacterium
GGCGGAATAGGCCGCGTCGTCCTGCGTCGCCGATACGGGTGAACGTCAGGCGGGCGGCGTCGCTGCCGGGATCAAATAAACGCAGCGCGGTGCCTGGATTGACGACATCAAATTTCCACGATGCCGAATCATTGTAATTCCAATCCGTTGGCTTGCCGCGCGAGCCGGCGGGAAATGTCGTGACGGTGTCGCCCCGAAATACTGTCACGACAAATTGATACGGCCCGTCACGCATGGAGGCGGCGGGGATTGTGGCGACGCACTCATACCCGGTGACGCGACATTTCAAGAATTCTTGAATTGACGGGGCACCGGCCCCTGCTGCGCGGCGGTAAAATAGTACGACCGAGTCGGGTGGCGTCCGGTCCACGATTCTGGCTCTAATGTCCGCATCGCGCCCTGCGAGGTACTGCGGTGCTGCCCAGGAAATCACGGTGAGCGGGACGGTATCGGGCGGCGGCGGGTGATACTCGGTAAAGCCGATCTGCCCAATCTTCGCCGGCATCTTGGTTAGATCCACCGCACCGCTCTGGCTCAACACATAAACGCCGGGCGTCACGGTGAAGCGGCCGTCGGTCGCCCGAGTCGTGTCCGCCCTCACGCCCTGACCCCCTCTCCCATTCTGGGAGAGCGGGGATGTTGGAACCGGCTGTATGGTGAACGAGGCGCCGAGGTCGGGGAGCGTGACCGTCATGGGCCAGGATCTGCTGATGGCCCGCGTCACAATCTTGTCGGCCCGCGGCGGCTCGAACGGATCGCGGATCGGCACGGCGTCGGGATACACCTCGAGCCGCCAGACTCCGGGGCGAACCTTGTCGAGGAAGTAGATGCCCGTCCCGCCATACGTCACGGTCGATGAAGAGCCGTGGCCGTACACGCGACGCAACGCGGCCGGCTCTGGTGGCTTGGCCGTGGTGTTGCTCGTGTACATGAGGGCGTCGCGCGCCACGAGCTCGCCGAGGTCGCCGTCGTACGAGATGTGGAAGTCCCCGAAGCGCGTGTTCTCCGGATAGCCGCCAAACGAGCGCCCGCGCGGCAAGCGACGCATTGCCTCGGCCGCGATGATCGCGCTCATCGCTTTCCGCGCCGTGTAGACCATGTTGAGCGCGTGTGTCTGCCAGCCGAGGTTACGCGAGGCGGTGCCGAGCATGTCGTAGGCGAACATCGCGGCGAATTGCGTCCCGACTGTGCGAAACGTGCGCGCCATGGCGGGATACATGGTACCGGTGCGCAGGTCGGGGCTGTCGAACTCGTACACGATGCGCGGCATGCGCGCGATTTCGGGCCGCTGCATGTCGGGATACGCGTCGGCGCCGCGCAGGTAGTTGCCTGCCAGCTCGTGCCCCGAATTCAGTCCCGTGGGATACCAGCCGAACGTGACCCCCTGAGCCTTGGACTGCCGGATCGCTGCGCCGATGCGGAAATCCTGGCTGACGTTGTAGAAGATCAGTTTGGTGCAGCCGGTGCCGCGAACCGCGTCGGTCAGTGCATTGATGTACCGCACCGAGCCCGGCAAATCTTCGGGGTGGTGCCATGGCTCATTCACGAGCTCGATGAAAAGGATCGCCGGCTCGTCTTTCAGCGCCACGTGCGTGTACGGATTCACATGGTTGAGAATCTGGCGCAGGTAGTTCACCTGCGCCGCGATCGCTTCCGAATCCGTGCCCATGCGGCCCTTGCCGTAGTACCGGCCGAAGCCGGGGGGGGGCGGCGACTCCTGCAACGCATCAGGCCAGTTGGAGCCATAGAGCTGGATAGGACTGAAGAGCATGTAGATGCCGCGCTCGCGGGCGCGAGCGATCAGGTAGTCCAAGAGATCGAGATGATCGTTCGCGATCAGGTTGCCGGCGCTGTCCGCCGACTCCCAGTCGCCCCAGAATGTCAGCCGTAGCCCGTCCCATCCCATGCGGGCGAACTGCGCCATGTCCTCATCGATCATTTGCTTGCGATCGCCGTGGACGTATCCGGCGGCGCGATAGTCCGACGCCGTCGGCAGCACGTAATTCGCTCCAAAGAGCGCCACCTCTTGTTTCGTATTCCGCCAGCGCATGACGCCGCTCGAGTCGAGAAAAATCAATTCACGCTGCGCATAGGCGCGCGGCGCGAACAGCGCCAGCATGACGCAGAGCAAGATCAATCGAGGCACGGAGGCTCCGTCGGTCCTAACGACCGGGATGGTACTCCCGCTCGGTATGACCGACGAGTTGGGAGCGGTAGAAGTAGACATCGCGCAGGTTTCCTGAGACGTAGCGCTCGGCCTGGTCGTTGAAGTGCGGCGATCGGGTCGAGCCACTCTCTCCCCCGGCCGTCACCGCCCGGGCCCGGACGCTGTCGCCGAATTCCACCACGGCGACGAAGCTGTTGCCGCTCGTCCCATACCACTTCTTGGTATTGGGGTAGGGGCGCGCGCCGAACGCCGCGAGCGAGCCCCACCCGCCGGCAGTAAACGCAGCCGGAATACTCGGCTGCGCATCGTCGAAGTGCGGGGCGATGTCGTCATTGA
>QHUJ01000086.1 GCA_003221895.1 Gemmatimonadota bacterium
CTGAAAGATCCGCGGCGAGCTCACGATCTTCGCCTGCTCGGGATGCGCGAGGGGAACTTGAATGACCTCGATCCGGAACAGCGCGGTGGTCGGCGTTGTGTCAACCGCTCCCACCGCGCAACCCGCCAGCTCGTTAGGTGAACGGACGGGCGCCGTGCCCGACACGTAGATGTACACGTTGTCCGTATCGGTCGGCGACGTGACGACCGTATGGGTATGCGAACCCCGACACGTCTGGATGTCGACGAGGTGCTTCGGGTTGGCAAGGTCGGTACCATCGAAGATGCGAATGCCGCGCAGCCGGTCGTGGCTCACGGTATCGGTGACACCCTGCGCGCCGCAGTCGGTTCGGCCATTCAGCGCCTCCCCCGATACGAAGAGCAGATTGCGATACACCGAGACGTCGCTCTGCGACCCGGGGCACACGAAGGCTTTGAAGAGCTTCGGAAGCTTGGGATTGCTGATATCCCACACCTGCAGTCCGTTAAAGTTGCCCTGGATGACATAGTTGCCGCGGATCGTCAGGTCCGAATTGATGAAGCGAAAATCATTGGGGTCGTTCCGATTGATGAAGTCGGGCGTGGGCGGCGTGTTGGATACCAATCGCATGTTCCACGCGGCCTGGCCCGCATTGAACCATCCGGCCTTCAACCCGATGCGCGGATCGGGGCGCGCGGCTGCCGGTTTGGGAGTGGGAGCGGTCGAGCCCGACGGACTATAGCTCGACTGCGCGCGCAAGGTCGAGGATGCCGCAAGCGCGAGCGCAGCGAGCGAACCAATAGACGGGAATCGGAATTTCACTGAGAGCTCCGTTTGAGGTCTTCGAGCATGAGGGTCATGCGATTGATCTCGGTGGTCTGATCGACGTTGACATCTGACGCAAACCGGAAGATCGGGCCGTCCTGCGCCGCGCCGGGGACCGCGAGCAGCTGATGCACCATCGTAATCGCGCCCTGATGATGCTGAATCATGTACGTGAGGAACAGGCGATCGAACACGGGACCGCGCGCCGAGTCGAGCTGCGCCATCTGCGCAGGTGTGAGCATTCCCGGCATCAGCATCGGCTCCGCCATGCCTTGCATGATGTGACCGCGGGGGTCGGCAGGCGGCACGTACTCGCCATGCTCTCGCAGCCACCGCTGTGCCATGACGATCTCGTCATTCTGCGCCACCACGATGCGCTCGCACAGCACGCGCACCGAGGGATTGGCGTCGTGAGAGGGGGCCCATCCCGCCATCTGAATGGCTTGGGCATGGTGGCCGATCATGCCCGCCATGAAGTGCACGTCCGCGTCGGTGTAGTTCTTCTTCGCCGCCGGGGGTGGGGGTTGTTGCGCGCTGGCTAACTGCACGGCGCACGCCGTGGCAATGACGACGGCGAGCGTCATATAGGGGAAGCGTCTGATCATCGGCCCTAAAACTAAGCGGAATGCGAAGCCTGACGAGGACCCCGCTCGCCTTCCGGGGGGTTGAGAAATGAAACGCCGGGCCCCCGAGGGCGATGGAGGGTCAGGAAGCCGTCGGGCACCAGGCTGGTCGCAAGCATCACGGTGTTGATATCGGCATGCTCCTGCCACGACTCTGCCTGCTGGCTCTCCGGCTGCAGCCAGAACCGCTCCAGGGCACTGCGGAGCGGCGTGAACCTTCCCAATTCGTCGATGAGGGGACGTAGCGGCGGCTCGACGACGGCCCCCATCCGCTCTACCGCCGCCAGGCCGATCGCGAGGCCGAGCTCGCGGAACGCGAGCCGCCGCCGGGCGTGCAGCGGCGTCTGCAGATTCCACCCCGCGTACTCGTCCAGGCCGGCCAGCGCTGCCTCCAGGCTCGCCTCGAGCAGCTGATCCTGCCGACCGAGCTGCGCCATCCGGTAGGCATCCATCAGCAGGCCGCCGATCCCCAGCGCGTCGTCAGTCGCCAGACGCTCGCGGTCGATCATCGAGCCAAAATCCGCAATGACGCTATCGAGTGCTGGAGCCGGACATGACTCCGGTGGCCGCGGCGTCTCCCGGAGCTGGATGCACGTCACGTAGCCGTCGAGCGAATCGTGCTGACCCATGGAAGGGACCAGCGGTCGAGTCAGATCGATGCTCATCTTCCAATACATGCGCCGAGAGCCGTCCAGCAGTGCGTACACGAATGCGCGATGGGCCGTGTCAGCGAGCTCGACTGCCCAACAGTTGTACCACAAGTCGCCCGTGACCCGCGTCGTCTGATCGAGCGCGTGCATCCACTTGGTCAGATAATGGAAGTACTGCCCGTCCCGGTCCCATTCCGCTCGCTCGTTCGGTGCCTCCTGGGGAGGCCGCTCATTCAGCGGTTTGCCGATCCGCAGCCCGCCGGCGGTAGGATGCGTCTCGCCATCCGATTCTGAGCGACCACTGATCCATCCGGATCGTGCCGCATCAGGACGATGGCGTCCCAGAACGCGATGGACCTGATCGATCAGCGCGCGGGCGATATCGATGAACTGTTGATCGCGCGTCGCCAGCGCTAGACCGAGGTAGGTCGTCACCGCAAAAGCATCGGTCCAGAGGTAGCGCTTCCCATCGCCCGTCCGCTCGGCAAAGCGCGTCATCAACTCGATGGCCTGCTGGATGCGATCGTCCGTCATTGTGTCCCGTTCATGTGGACAGTATGCGCTCCGTGCCGTTGCAGTGCTTGGGAGGCACGCGTTCGTACAAGGGCGCCACCTGCGCGATCCTCACGGTTGGCTATAACCCCCATCCTGCCCTGGGGTCCGAGTGGTCTATGGACCTCTCGACGTTTCGTCGTCCTCACGTCTTACTTATGTCATGTCACGTACTGCCCGCTTAGCTGTCAGCCCGCCCGTCGAACCCATGCTCGCCAAGCTGACTGATTTCGTTCCGGTCGATGGCGACTTCCTGTATGAGCCGAAATGGGACGGCTTTCGCGCCATCGTGTTTCGTGGCCCAGGCAAAGACGACGTCTACATTCAGAGCCGCGATCTCCGGCCACTCGATCGCTACTTCCCCGAGCTGCACGCAGTGTTTCTGGCGCAGCTGCCGGTCGGTGCCGTCGTAGACGGCGAGATCGTCATGCCCACCCCGCACGGACTGGATTTCGGAGGCTTGCAGATGCGGCTGCATCCCGCGGCCTCGCGCGTCGCCATGCTGGCACAGAAGACGCCGGCGGCGTTCGTCGCATTCGATCTCCTCGCCGTCGGCGGCAAGAACCTGATGAGTGCACCGCAGGAAGAGCGTCGCAAGCAGCTCGAGCACGTGTTCGCGAAGATGCGCCGTCCCTTGCATCTCACGCCCGTGACGCGCGATCACGACCTGGCGGTCGACTGGCTGCAGCGGTTCGAGGGCGCCGGGCTGGACGGCGTCGTCGCGAAGCCCGCGACAAGTACCTATCAGCCCGGCAAGCGCGCCATGTTCAAAATCAAGCACTCGCGAACCGCCGACTGCGTCGTCGCCGGTTTCCGCTGGCACAAGAGCGGCAAGGATGCCGTCGGTTCCCTGTTGCTCGGCCTCTACGACGACGCCGGCATGTTACAGCATGTCGGCGTCACATCGTCATTCACTATGCAGATGCGCAGGCAGCTCGTCAAAGAGCTGGCACCGCTCCGCAAGAACGCGCTCCAGCATCATCCCTGGCGCGAGTGGGCCGCAGCTCAAGCGAAGTCGAGTCGCATGCCGGGCGGCCAGAGCCGCTGGAGTGCCGGCAAGGATTTGTCCTGGGAGCCGCTGCGGATCGAGCGCGTGTGTGAGGTGAAATACGATCACATGGAGGGCGATCGTTTCCGACATGCGACCGTGTTTCAGCGCTGGCGGCCCGACAAGGAGCCGAGGGACTGCGGCTACGATCAGCTCGAGATCACTCCGGCCTACGAGCTGGAAAAGGTGTTCGGAGCCGCGGGGCGGCGGGCCTGAGTTTCTCGGGAACATGCTGCAGGTTGATCCGGATCCGATACCACGGCGATGAGCGCCCGCGCATTTGATCCACCAGCACATCCGCCGGCTCGAGGTGCTCCGCGATCTTGGGATTCGCCTTTTTCCATTTCGCCAGGCCCGCCAGCGCTTCCTTCTTATTCTTTCCCTTGCTGACCTCGATCAGCGGGTACTTCTCGGCCCGCAACCGTGATTTGGAGGGCTGCACCCGCGGCGGCTCGTCCGGCTGCTTGCGGTAATGCGGCGGCCACGGCGCATCGCCCTGCCCTTCCCGCTCCTGACGCGCCGACAGCTCGAGCAGCCTGTCGAGTGACCCTGCCTGATCGTCCATCCGGGCATGGCGATCGCCCACTTTGGCAAACCGCTTGGGCATCGTGCCCAGCGTGAAATCAGCGGGTTCGGCTTCGTCTACTTCGTTCCAGTCGAGCGGCGCCGACACCGTCCCCTCGGGCCGGGGCCGGACCGAATACGCTGCCGCAATCGTGCGGTCTTTGGCGTTTTGGTTGTAGTCCACGAACACGCCCTGCCGTTCTTCCTTCCACCATTTGCTCGTGGCCAGGTCAGGCGCGCGCCGCTCGACCTCTCGTGCGAGCGCCAGCGCCGCGCGCCGTACTTCGTCGAAGCCCCAGCGTTGTTCGATGCGCACGTAGATGTGCATTCCGCGCGAGCCGGATGTCTTCGGCCAGCCGATGAGCCCCAAGTCCTGCAGCACGGCGCGCACCACGTGGGACACCTGGCGTACCTGCGGCCACTTGATTCCGGGGACGGGATCGAGATCGACCCGCAGCTCGTCGGGATGATCCAGGTCCTCGGCGCGCACCGGATGCGGATGCAGCTCGAGACACGCGAGGTTGGCCATCCAGGCCAGCGAAGCGGCATCGCGCGGCACGACTTCGTCGGCCGTGCGACCAGAGGGGAAGCGTAGCGTGACGACCTCGATCCACGGCGGGCGTGAGTCGGGCGCGCGTTTTTGATAGAAAGATTCGGCGGCGATGCCGTTCGGGAACCGTACCAGCATGTTGGGGCGCCCACCCGCGCCGCGCAGCGCGCCCTCGGCGACGGCCAGGTAGTAGTCGACCAGATCGAGCTTGGTGTACTTCGGCTTGGGAAACAGCACCTTGTCGGGGTTCGAGATCGTGACCTCGTGCCCCGCAATCATGCGTGTGATCGATTCGGATTTGGCCATCGCCCTGGAAGCTACGGGTTACTCACCGAAGGCAGCGCTCGATTTCGTCCATGTACCCGCCGGTGGCCATCTTGTCATAGTCACCGACGATCCAACCCTCCTGACCCGTCGTATTGCGTACGCGGACCCACCACACCGTCTTGCCTGGGCGAACGAGTCCGAACGTATCGCGAGCAGCCGGCGGCCTGTCGGCCCAGAACATGTCGCCGCGCATCGTGCTGCCGCGGTACCGCCACACGACGGCCCCTTCGCCGAGGTAGTTGAGGACGAACAGCGTGTCCGCCGGCGAGAAGGTGATATCGACCAGACCTGCCTCATCGATCGGGATTGTCGTTGTAAACGGGCGTCGAAACGCGACAATTCCCGGCTCGAGCACGTGAAGATCGGCCGTCAACGCCGTGAAGCGCTCTCGCGGGTGGATCGTGAAGACAGATGCCGCATCGAGTCGTTTGTCCGCTCGGGCCACAACCGTGCTACACGCCGCCCACGTACCGGTGATCGTGCAGCCTTCACCTTCACAAGTCTCTTTGCGAATGAACGGCATCCGGGGCGGTGTGTTGTTGACCGGACCCCAATCCAGTCGCTTGTGCGGCTCCACAGGAGTAGGTGGGGCCTCGGGCGCTGGGATGTAACCGTACTGGTGCGCGGTGTCGTTCGCGATCGCGAGCGACTCTGCCGCCGTCCATCCGGCACAGACCGGCGCGCCGGGATGATAGCGCCACGTGACCGTATCGAGCATCGCCGTCAGGGTACACTGGATCGACGTATGACTGTTGCCGGTCCTGGCAATCCAGCGATCACGCTGGATCTCGACGGTTGGACCCAGGTTGTACCTGCCGTTGGGAAACGCGTATCGGCCCAAAAACGAACTCGTCGGCCGGCCGGAGTCGGCGACAAACGTTGATTCGGCAGCCGCCATAGCGAGTAGCGCGGAGCGCATGGCAGCGATCGCCTCGCGGCGCGCCTTGAAGCGCTGGTAAGTCGCGCTCGCCATGACATCCCCGGTATCGCCACTGATCAGCGCCTGCTCAGAACGCAGCTCGTTGAAACGACGCTGAACGGGACGAGCGGCGAACACCACGCCGATCACGACGAGCGTCCCGATCCCGGCGTATGTGATTGTGCGCGTCATGGCGGCCAATATTGAAAACCGTGATGCGATAATCAACGGTGCGTCCTGTGATCAGAATCGCAGCGCCCCACTCAGCCGCAGCGTGCGCGGCGGCACTCGCCCCAGCACACGGCCGTAGTCGGTCACCCCAAATGCCGTGTTGTTCACAACGGTTTGTGTCGCCACTACGCTCTGCGCGCCCAGCACGTTGAATGCATCTGCCACAATGACGACTTCGGTACGGCCGCGCGGGAAGCTCCGTTCGAGATGCAAATCGAGCGAGCTACGCGTTGCGTAGCGGTAGGTCCCCCGAGGCAGTACGAAGATCCGATGAGCGGCGGTGCTCCGGAACAGAAAGCGATTGAAGGGCAGCGTGTCGGTGCGCGTGGGATCCGAGGTGTCCGGCACCGTCACCACATATTCGTTCAGCAGACTGGAGATCAACATCGTAGGCGCGAGGCGATCACCCGTGGCGAACGAGAAGAATCCGCCGCCGCGCAGTCCGCCCGGGAGTACCGCCCCTACGTACAGCTTCGCCTCGATCTGGCTCTGGTTATTCAAAGCACCGTAGAACCCCACCTGCTCGTTCAAGCGGACCCACGGACCCGGGCCGCCCGTCGTGTAGTCGTCCGGCCCCGAGACCGCGTTGAAGTTGCCGTTGAGACTTGAGAATGTGGCGGACGCGCCGGCCCACCAGGTGGGGTACCGCGCATCGAGCCGCAGCTGGAGCTGCGCGAATCGGCGCGTTGCCTCTGGCACGTTGGTCAGCACCAGGTCGGGCTCGTAGCGCAAGGCAGCGAGATCCCCGAGACTCAGACTAGGTGGCCAAAGCAGCTCGTTTCTTCCTGTGATCAACCCTTGCCTCAGCAACTCCTGAACGTACAGGATGTCCTCGTTCGAGATCGCCAGACGCTCGAGCACGAGCGGCTGGCCGTCGAAATACACGGGCCGGTTGAAGCGGTCGCGCACCATGACGTTCTCGACCACGGTGTAATTCGTCGCGATGTTGCGATCCACCAGCGCGATCATGTCCTTGTTGCGGCGCTGCACGTAGACCACCGCTGCCTTCCATTGCGTCCCGAGGTCCCGTTCCAGCGACAGAACTAACTGGTCCACATACGGCTGGTGGAGGTCTTCCACTCGGCCCGTCTCGGCCAGGCGAACGATCTCGTCGAGTCGGAACTGGCCGGCCGCCGCCAAGGAATCACGCTGCTGCTCCGTAAAGGTCGTTGTCGGGTCGCTCGGCGGGGTGCCGAGGTAGGACCAGATCTCTTCGTCGTGATAGACGTCCGCGCCGATCGCGCGGTCGAATAGCCCAGCGAACACCGGCTGGTGGTAGCGGCCCCAGTGTGCCTTCAGGGCCAGGGCGTGTGCGCGATCCAGCTCCAGCGCAATGCCGAGGCGCGGTTCCACGCCCTGGTCACGCAACACGGCGATGTGACCGCCCGTGGGCGAGATGAGTGTGCCTGACCACGTCCCGAAGCGTAGGCCCGGATTGATCGAGAGCCGGGATGCGAGCGCCGCGTGATCCTGAATGAACAGCGCGCCACTCGCGCTGCGCGAGTCGAGGCGCACATCCCCACCCCACGCCGTCCCAATCGCACCAGCATAAACCCAGCTTGCCGGGGTTTGGGGATCGAAACCGGAAACCGGAAGCGGTCGCCACGTCATCCCGGCAGTCCGCTCGCTGCTGAAGTACCAGCTGCCGATCGCGTAGTCGCCGCCGAGCTTGAGGTCGTGCGTCATCCCGGCGGCTCGGAGGTTCCGCGACCACGTCGCAGCGATCTGATGGCTAGACGGCGCGCCAAGCGAGCGAAACGGCGCGTTCTGGTATCGCGGTGGATTCGTCTGCCTGAGGATCTCGATCCCCGGGACGTTAGATCCCGCATATGGGTCCCGCCGGTCACGGCTGGTGTAGCCGCCAGCGCGTACCGTGAGCGCGCTGGCTGCGGACCAGCTGCGATGCCAGGTTAGGTTGCCCGACAGACCCCACGTGCGCAGTTGGGTCGTTGCGGCCGCCTCCTCATACCCCGTTTGTCCGGTGTGCTCGCCAAGCAGGTGGCGCCCCATCAGCGAGCCCTCGAGCAGATCGCGAGCGCCTGGCTTCCAGCTCAGCTTCGCCAGCCAGCGATAGTCCGTCGCGGACGGTGGGGTGGGGACAAAGCCGCCGCTCTGCGGCGGCAGATAGTTCGGCACGATGTCCACCTGCTCGAGACGATTTCCGAACAGCGCAAAATGCAGCCGGTCCCGCACCAGCGGTCCGCGGACCTGCCCGTCCAGCTCCCAGCGCCGATCCAGCTCTCGGCCAATCTCTCCCGGGATCAGATTCGAGCCGTTGAGCTGATGCGACTCGAACGAGGTGCGCACCGCGCCCTCGAGGATGTTGCGCCCGCCGAGCGTGGTCATCTCCACCACGCCACCCTGCGCGCCGGGCACGTCCGCATCCGCCCCGAGACCTCGCACGGCCAGCGTCTCGATCCAGGTTGGACTCGGCAGGAGCAAGGCGCCGCCGAGCCCGGAGTGCGTAATGCTGGTTCCATCGAGCGAATAGGCGTTCGCCTGATCGGCCGCCCCGCCCCAGATCTGATTCGGCCGCGCGCCGGGCGTGAGCGCGATCAGCTGCCGGACATCGAGCGTCGTTGGCAGCAGCGTGATTTCGGCGGCGTGAAGCGTTGTCCCGACGTCAGACGTTGGAGCGGGACCGGTGGGACTCTGGACGACTAAGGTGTCGAGCGTCAACGGAGATGGGTCAAGCGGTGAGAGCAACGTAGCAGTTTTGCCTGCCTCGACCAATGCATCGATCTGCAGGGCTCGGTACCCCAGTCGACGGATCGTTACGCGATATGATCCCGGAACGAGGCCGGTGATCGACCAGGAACCGTTGGCGTCCGTGGTCAGCAGTCCCGCGGCCGTGTCGCCGCGCTCCACGCGTACGCTCGCCTGAGCGACAGGCCGGCCGAGGCGCTCGATCACACGACCTGCCAAGGCGCCGAGACCCTGCCCCTGGAGGTGAGTGGGGAAAATGGCGAGGCATGCGACGCTGACGGCGGCAAGCCCGTAGGAACAGCACCTCACGGACCCGAAGGTGCGTTATTTCGAAATTGGACGCAATCGTGCCTAGTCGGGGAGGAACTCCACCGTTCCTGCTTCCACGCAGTACTCCGCGCCGACAATCATCAGTCCTTCGTGCTCGATGCGTCGCTCGAGCAGAGTCGACCCGTGGCGCAACTGCTTGACGGAGGCGCGGATGTTCGCCCGCGTGGCCGCCGCGGCAAGCTCGGCAGGATCATGGGCGGCCGGCTCGGACAGGAGCGGCTCGACCGCCGGCCGGATCCGCTCGACAATCGCGCGGAGATTGGGCGACTGAGCCGCCCGAGGCTGGCGCAGCACTTCCAGCGTCGCCGCGACCGCCCCGCACTGGGTGTGGCCCAACACCACCGCCAGGCGCGTCCCGAAACGCTCGGCCGCGAACTCGACGCTGCCCACCTGTGAGGGAGCGACGATGTTGCCGGCCACGCGAATCACGAAGAGATCCCCGAAGCCCTGGCCGAAGACGAGCTCGGCCGGCACGCGGGAATCGGAGCAGCCGAGGATGATCGCGAACGGTTCCTGGCCGGCGCTCGGACCCTCGGCGGGGCTCGCCACACGCTCGACGAACCGGCGGTTGCCCTCGCGCAGGCGCGCGAGCGCTTCTGGTGCGGGTATCACGGCAACAACACTATGCGTTCAGCCGCGGGCGCGCACCAGCTCGCGGCATGATCGCCTCATGGCGTCGATTGCGCGCGCCTAACCGCGAGACGCAGCGGCGTGAAATCGCGGATTTGAATCATCAGCGCGGTCATGCCGCCGTCACTTCCCTTGGCGTGCATCTCGCCGCGCTCTACGAACGCCACCTGACCGGGCCGGATGGCGTGTCGCATCCCGTCGCCGCCCTCGATCCAGCCAGTTCCCTCCATCGGCGCGAACAGCTGACCGAATTCGGCCAGGTGCGGCCCAATGACGCCGCCGCGCTCGAAATGCACCAGAAAGGCATGCGATTCTCCGCTGCCCTCGCCCAGCTCCGCGACCTGCGCCGCGCGGCTCTGAAAGATCGGGACTGGTTGCCCTGCCCTCGGATCGAAGTCATAGATGCGCATCAGAGTTGGAACCGAGCCTCACCCGCGGGGACGAGACGGCACGGCTCTCCACGGTCGCAGATCATGCGGCTCACCTGGACCTGATATGCGACGCCGCTTTGCAGCCCCGCCGGGCCGTCAAGCGTGCTCGCGTTCATGGGGGTGCGGCCATAGCGTACGCCCGACGAGATCGGGTTGTCGGCCGCAGAATTCTTCGAGTACACCGTCCACACCACGCCTCCGCCTGACTCCTCGAACACGGTGAGAAATGCCACTCCGCAGGCGGGCGACCATGTGTACCAAGGCGTCTGGCTCGTCGCCACGTGCACGCTGACCGCATCACCCGGGCAAACGGTGACCACTGGGTCGGTGGGGGGTGCCTGGCACGAGAACGTATTGTCCGTCACGAGCAACACCGCCGCCGCGATTAGCCGCATTCTGTATTGTCGTATAGCGTTGTCGCCGAGGGAAGGACGAGTGCCCCAAAAGTCATATCGCATCTGGAGCAGCCTATGAAGAAGGCCATCGGCGACAACATGATTCCCAGAGAATGGGGCTTCGAGCGGGGCCTGGAGCTCATCAAGAAGGCCGGCTACAACGGGATCGAGCTCTGGCTGGGCGATGTCCCCTGGTTCCAGATGGCCACCTCCGATAGCGACGTGCGAGAGCTGCGACGGAAGGTGGAGAATGCCGGCCTCGTCGTCTCCAACGTTTCCACCGGCCTGCATTGGGCCGCGCCGCTCTCGGCCCGCGATCCCGCGGCTCGTGCCCAGGCCACGCGCATCGTGGAACGCCAGATCGAGACGGCGGTAATGCTCGGCACCGATGCGGTTCTCGTGGTCGCGGGGCTCGTGACCGAGGAAGTTCCCTACAACGAGGTCTACCAGCGCTGCCTCGAGGCGCTGAAGCCGCTCGGTGACAAAGCGGCGCGCGCTGGCGTGAAGATCGGATGCGAGAACTGTAACTCGGAGCAGCGGTTTCTCATCAGCCCGCGGGAGTTCTCGCAATTCCTCAACGACGTTGGGAGCCCTGCCGTCGGGATTCACCTCGATGTGGGCAACATTCACGACACGGGCTTTGCCGAGCAGTGGATCGAGCTTCACGGGCCGCGCATCACGCGCATTCATCTGAAGGATGTGCTGAAGCACCGGGGCCGCTGCGGCGACCAGAGTGTGTACACGAATCTTTTTCTGGGCGACAACAACTGGCCCGCCATCCGCGCCGCGCTGACCAAAGTGCGGTACGACGGCTGGTTGGTCGCGGAGATGGAAGCGCGTTATCGCTACGCGCCCGATCAGCAGTTCTACGATACGGCGCAGGCCATAGATCGGTTCATCTCCGGGAGGCTCTGAGATGTATCGGCGGGAGTTTCTGAGCTATGCTGCCGGCATCGTCACGCTGCCGGCGGTGATCGATTTCCAACACCGCTCTCGGATAGAGCTCCTCGATCTGGAGGAGAACTGTTGTCTGCGTGAGTCAGTGGCTGGTTACACCGCCGTCCTGGCCGAGCTCGGCTTCGCTTCACGACGCTCGGTATTGATCGTACCGGCCGCTGCGCGGATTCCAGAGACAGCAATGCGCAGGATGGTAACTGCCATGCAAGCGGGCGGTATCGTCATCCTCGAATCGGGCGCCGGCTTCGCGAACGAGCAGGATCTCCGCGCTCACCGCGATACTCTACGCGACTGCTTCGCGGTGCGGCTCAACGCTCCTGTTCAGTTGTGGCCCAGACGGACGCCGTACGTCGACTTCACATGGCCGTTCGCGACCAAGCTGCGCGATTTTAGTCGCGTGATTCCTCTGGACCAGCCCACTGACCAGACGATCGGTTGGGTCGACGGTCGCCCAGTAGCACTGAAGCGTCAGGCCGGCCGCGGCACTTTCATCTTTCTCGGCTCGCCGCTCGGCCCGGTGCTGTGGGCCGGCGATGTCGACGCGAAGCGCTGGCTCCTGGACGTCGTCCGGAGCTAACGGTTCGAGCCGGGCTTCAGTGGCAGGTGCCGGTTCCCGAGTCGGTTGCGGTCCCGCCGCCGGCCGGGATGAACTGCCACGAGTAGGAGCCGTTCGCGAGCGCGAGCTTCAAGACGCCGAACTCGCCGCTCAAGTTCACCTCGCTGTTCGCCGTAAAGAGCGTGTTGGGCCCGTCCAGCCCGTCGCCCCCCGTTCCGACGATGAACTCGCGAATTCCGTTCGCGGGATCGGCGACACCGGTGGATGTCTGGGGCGCGAACCGCTCGTAGTCGCGCATTTGCGCGTTGACGATCAGCTCGGCGTGCGCGGCGTACAGGTCGTCCCAGAACGGCTTCACCGTGTTGTTGGGGAAGAACGCGCTGGACGTGGTCGAGTAGAACCGCGGGTGGTGCCAGATCGCGAGCACGCACTGCTGCGTGTTCGCGCCGAGATCGCTCTGGAGCCACGTCTCCTGGGGTGAGCCCACGGCGGTCGAGACGAAGGCGTTATTGCTGTTGAGCACGATGATGTGCCACGCGCCGAGGGTGTAGCTGTAGTATCCCTGGCTGGGATTCCCGGCGACGGCGCTCGGATAGCTGGTGCCGAAGTAGCCGAGGTAGCCGGCGGCCGTGGCGCTCGAGTCGTAGTCATGCTTCCCTGGCACGGGGAAGGTCCGCGCCTTGTGCCGTCCCCACGTCGGGTCGTAGCAGGTCTGGTACGCGCTGAGCGTTCCCTCGAACTCCCCGCTGCCGGCCATGAACACGGTGCCCGCGATCGTGTCGAGGATCACCGCGGTGGCCGAGTCGCCGGTGCGGCCGCAGCGCGAGATGTTGCCCGCCCCCACGAGGGTGACCAGCTGTTGCGCAGCGGTCACGGTTAGGGTCCCGACGCCCGCCGCGCCGAACTTGTCCGTCACGGTGATGCTTACAGTGTGGGGCCCGCTTGCGCTGTAGACATGCGTGGGCGCGATCGTAGGCGACGGCGCAGTCGCGGTGCCGGTGGTCGGCGGCGAGCCGTCAGCCCAGTCGACCGTCCAGGACCAGGGTCCATCGTTGGCGCCGTCCGAGAACGTGGCGTCAAGCGTGACCGTGCTCCCTACCGGCACCGTCTGATCAGGGCCAGCGCTCACAACCGGTGCGGCGTTGGCAATGGTCGCGGTGATCGTCGCCGGAGCGCTGGACGCACCGCGCGTATCGGTAACGGTGAGGGTGACGGTGTACGTGCCGACACCCACGTACGTGTGGCTCGGCGCGCTCCCGGTGCCCGTGCTCCCATCGCCGAAGTTCCAGGCGTAGCCCAGCTGGTCGCCGTCGGGATCCGACGAGCCGCTGCCGTCGAACGTG
>QHUJ01000203.1 GCA_003221895.1 Gemmatimonadota bacterium
TCAAGTGGACCGCGCGCTGTTGCCGGAACGGCGCGCCGACTTGTTTGTGAAACACCCCCGCATGGGCGACCTCACGGTCGAGGAGTGGATGCGCTTCCATGTCATCCACGCACGCCATCATGCCCGGCAAATCACGCAGCGTTTTGGTGCATGAGCCGCAAGCGTGAGAAAGAGAAGGTTACGATTCGCGTGCCGAATCCCAAGGCGCCGGTAAAGGAGCGGCTGAAAACCCCCTCCCACAAGGTCCACCGTTCCAAAAAGGCGTATCGCCGGCGCGAGAAACACCCAAAAGCGACTGGCCTCGACTAAATTTCGCGCATCATGTCTGCCGTTGCCGATGCCAACCGGGGGGATTTCACCGCCAACCCCCGCGTGCTCGTCGTTAGCCTCATGGCGGTGTTCGTCGGTGTAGCCAGCGCGTTCGTCGCGCTCGCGCTCACCAAGCTGATCGGCTTCTTCACCAACCTCTTTTACTACCAGCGCATCGCCACCGGCGATTTCACGTCGCCGGCGGGCCATCATCTCGGTGTGTGGTCGGTATTCATTCCGGTCATCGGTGGCCTGCTAATCGGCCTCATGGCGCGCTACGGCTCGGAGAAGATCCGCGGCCACGGGATCCCGGAAGCGCTCGAAGCGATTCTCATCGGCCGCAGCCGCATGGAAGCACGAGTGGCCGTCCTGAAGCCGCTCTCGTCGGCGCTGTCGATCGGCACGGGCGGGCCGTTCGGCGCCGAAGGGCCGATCATCATGACGGGCGGTGCGTTCGGATCGCTGTTCGCGCAGGGCTTCCATATGTCGGCGGCCGAGCGGAAGACGCTGCTCGTCGCCGGTGCGGCCGGCGGCATGGCGGCGATCTTCGCGACGCCTGTCGCGGCGGTGTTGCTGGCCGTCGAGCTGCTGTTGTTCGAGTGGAAGCCACGCAGCTTCATCCCGGTCGCGAGCGCGGCCGCAGTCGCCGCCGCGTTGCGCGTACCGCTGATGGGCGCGGGACCGGT
The DNA here is from genome assembly GCA_003221895.1 of Gemmatimonadota bacterium. Taxonomy (GTDB): domain Bacteria; phylum Gemmatimonadota; class Gemmatimonadetes; order Gemmatimonadales; family GWC2-71-9; genus 20CM-2-65-7. The sequence goes on from QHUJ01000203.1 coordinate 996, forward strand.
CTTCGCGACGCGCGCCCATCTGGCCCTCTCCCCCCCCGCCTTGCTGAGCGCTCTCGCGCTCGGCTTGATCATCGGCTTCGGATCGGGTCTCTTGACCCGCCTCGTCTACGCGTCCGAGGACCTCTTTGCGAAGCTGCCGATCCACTGGATGTGGTGGCCCGCGATCGGTGGCCTGATCGTCGGGCTGGGCGGCTTGCTCTACCCGCGCGCGCTCGGCGTCGGGTACGACGTGATTCGCGATCTCCTGAATGCACGCCTGATCGGGATGTTCCTGCTCGGCCTGCTCATCACCAAGGCCGTGATCTGGGCGATCGCACTCGGGTCCGGAACCTCGGGCGGCGTCCTGGCGCCACTCATGATCATGGGCGGCGCACTCGGCGCGCTGATCGGTCCCTGGCTTCCCGGAGGCGATCCCGGCGTGTGGGCGGCGCTCGGCATGGGCGCGATGCTGGGCGGGACTATGCGAGCGCCCTTCACCGCAATCGCATTCATGCTCGAAGTCACGCACGACGTGAATCTGCTGCCCGCGATGCTGGTGGCATGCGTTGCCGCCGACGCGGTCACCGTGCTGCTCATGAAAAGGTCGATACTCACCGAGAAGATGGCCCGCCGCGGCCATCACGTGATGCGCGAGTACATCGTCAACCCGCTGCATCTGCTGCGCGTCGCTGACGTCATGGAGCGAAACGTCCCACCCGTTCCGGCCTCGCTTCCCGTCAACGGACTCTTTCAACGCCTCGCGGACGAAGACCCGGTTCTGGCGCGACGTCAGGAGTGGCTGGTCGTGGACGACGCCGAGCGGCTGGTAGGTCTCGTGACGCGTGGTGATCTCGTGCGCGCGCTCGAGCGCGAGGACGGCGAGGCGGCGACAGTCTCGGACCTGGCGAGCACCCGCCTGGTGGTCGCTCATCCCGACGAGCTGGTCGAGGAAGCGACCGCGAAGATGATCGCGCACGACATCGGACGCCTGCCCGTCGTGGACCGCGCCGACCCCACGCGATTGCTCGGCTTGTTGGGTCGAGCGGGTGTCATGACCGTCTGGCTGCATGCCTCGCGCGACGAGCAGCAGCGCGACTCCGGTTGGCTGAGCCGTCGCCTGAAGACGTTGCGCACCAGAATTGCAGGTACTGGTACCGGATGACGGAGACACACACGTACGTCTTATCGGGGTACAGTGGAACCCCGACGACTGCGACCGTCACGATTCAGTCGTTCGACCGCCCCGAGCGGATGCGGCGGGCATTGAAAGGCCTCGGGAAATTCTGGGCGTTTGCGGTGGGAAGCGTGTTCATTCCGGTCGCGCATTTCCTGCTTGTGCCCGCCTTCTCGCTGTTCGGCGCGTACACGTTCTTCGAGCGGCTTGGCGCGCGGCAAGTCGTGACGACCGCCGAAGGCACCTGCCCCGATTGTGGCCGCACGCAGCAGCTCGAGACGGGGGCGGGGGGCGGGGGCCGCTGGCGCGTCCCGCGCGACGTCGCCTGCCGTTATTGCCAGCGGAGTCTCCGGATTTCCTAGAAGCGGTACCCCGCCGCCAGATTGAAGTGATTCGCCGTGAAGTCGCCTGCCGTATACGTCGTCGTGAGCCTGCGGAATTCAAATCCAAAGATCATCGGGCCAGG
>QHUJ01000204.1 GCA_003221895.1 Gemmatimonadota bacterium
TTTTCCCCGACACTCGCGGGTGATCACCTGTCGGATGAGAAGGCGCAGATTCTTCGCTGGCTGCGGGAAGTCCCGCAGCAGATCCGCGCGCACGCCGACGTGCGCCTGGCGATGAAGCTGATGAACGCCCGGTTCGACGACGATTTCCAACTCGAGATGATGGATGCCGCGAGCTCCGCCGATGCGCTCGTGGTGTTCAACCGGCTGTTCGATTCTGCGCAGGGAGTGGCTTACGGAGGACCGGAACTGAGCGATCGCAATCTCCGCGTATTGGCGCGGCTGACCCCGGGCGCAAGCCCGGGGATCCCGGAACTCTCCGGTACCGGCAACATCCACAGCGGTCGCATGATCGTCGAGTACGCCGCCCGCGGCTGCTCGTCGGTCCAACTGCACACGTTCTTCCAGCTTCCGCTCGAGGAGTATCCGGCCACGCACGGCTCGCGCACGCAGCGGGCGCTGCACGTCCTCATTTTTGAGCCGCATGACGGCCTGATCGCGGTCATGCTCGAGCGCGAGAAAACCGGCGCATTGGAGCGCCGCGGCGGCGAGCTGCACTTCCTTGATCTCTTGCCCCATGCGTATCGCTCGCGCTGAGCTGTTCGAGCTCGCGCTTCCGCTGGTCGAGCCGTTCGTCATCTCGGGCGGCACCATGACCGAGCGGCGATCGCTCGTGGTAGCCCTGTACGACGACGACGGCCATGTTGGCTACGGCGAGTCTCCGCCCTTTCAGCTCCCGTTCTATTCCGAGGAAACGCTGACGGGCGCGCGAGACATGATCGCGCGAGTTCTCTTGCCGCGCGTGATCGATCGCGATTTCCCAGACCCGGTGCCGGAAGCAGTGGATGCGGTGCTGCGCGACGGCGTGCGCGGAAACCCTTTCGCGCGTGCCGGCATCGAAACCGCCGCCTGGGACCTCGAGGCCAATACGCGCGGCACCGGGCTCGCGACGCTGCTCGCCGAACGGCTCGGCGCGACGCCGGCCGGCGCGGTCGAGTGCGGGGTCGCGCTCGGCATTCCACCCGACCGGCGCGCGGACGTCTTGACCAAATGGGTTTATGAGGCGGTCCAGCGCGGCTACCGCCGTGTGAAGATCAAAGTGGCGCCTGGCTGGGACATCGACGCCGTCACGGCTGCGCGCGCGGGAATGGCAGGGACCGACCTGCCCCTGACGGTCGATGCGAACGGCAGCTACGAATGGCCGCGCGACGAGAATGCGCTTCGCCTCCTCGACGACTCGGACCTGCTGTACATCGAGCAGCCCCTGCACCCGGACGAGCTGGTCGGGCACGCACAACTCGCGGAGACCCTCCGGACTCCGGTGTGCCTCGATGAGACGCTGCGCGACGCGCGGGCGGCCGAGCAGATCGTGGCGCTGAGCGGTCCCATGGTCTGGAACATCAAGGTCCATCGCGTCGGCGGTTTAACGGAGGTCTGCCGCATTTACCGGATCGCCGTCGAGTACGGCGCCAAGCTCTGGGCCGGGACGATGCCGGAGTCGGGCATCGGCTCGCAGGCCGCGCTGGCGGCAGCTGCGCTGCCGCGCTTCGACTATCCATCTGATCTCGAACCGTCGAGCCGCTGGTTCGGCCGCAATGGCGACGTCATCAAGTTGGCCATGGGGCGGGATGGACGTATCGCAGTGCCGCAACAGTCGTGCGGCCGGCTGCTCGATCCCGCTCGATTTCGCCTCTTGACCGCGCCTGTACCTTTGGGGCGCCATGAACAACAAGCCAGACACTGAATACTGGGCGAGTCATCTCTACTTGAGCCCGCGCCAGCGGCCCAAGCCCGATCAACCGGCGCGCGACCTCTCTCCCCGCGCGGCGCAACGGTTCAAGAAAGCCCGCGAAGACCTCCGCGGTCTCCGGCACGTGACCGAGCAGGTGGTCTACCTCGGCACCACGTGGAAGTGGGTGTGGATGTACGAAGTCGGCGGCCGCAAGCTGGGATATTTGCACCCGATGCAGTCGGGCGTCAGCGGCACCTTCGTGTTGTCCGGTTCCGAGGAGCAGGAGATCAGCGCGACCAACGGCTTGCCTCGGGTCATCAAGCAGGCCGTGCGCGATGGAACGGTGTTTGAGGGCGTGCGGCACTGCTGGATGGAGTTCGCCGATCTCGACGGCGTCCAGGCGTTTGTCGACGTCGTCCGACTGAAATACCAGCTGTTGGCCCGTCCCGAGTAGCCCTTGTGTTGAATTCCCCCGACGCAATACATTCGGGGGCCAGCGGATCACCCCTAATTCTCCATTAGAGGCCATCTGCGTTCAGCTGCGCTCGTGGTGTTGATTCTCGCCCTCTCGCCTGCGGTCCTTAACGGCCAGCAGGCCCAATCGACTTCTTCATCGGCAACTCGCTACCAGGCTCCCGTCATCAGCGACACGGGTGCCCTCAAGGGTCCGCGCCAGCCGATTTTCTTCCGGCACGACATCCATGCGGGCCAGGACCAGATCCCCTGCATGTACTGCCATTACTCGGCGGAGATCTCGAGCGAGCCGGGGATCCCGTCGCTGCAGACGTGCATGGGGTGTCACCAGCTCGTCGGCGGCTCCACGCCGTCGCACCAGGCGGAGATCAAGAAGGTCCGCGACGCCTGGCGTGAGCGGAAACCGCCGGAGTGGGTGCGCATCCACGCGCTGCCCGGGTTCGTGCGGTTCCCCCACATGCGGCACATCAAGCGCCTCGGCACCGGATCGTGCGTGACCTGCCATGGCAACGTGCAGAAGATGCCGCAGGTGGAGCAGGTCTCG
>QHUJ01000205.1 GCA_003221895.1 Gemmatimonadota bacterium
AACGCCACCGCTTCCTTCGCTTCGCCGTCGAAGAAGACCTGATCGAAGAGCACGACCGCACGCGGCTGAATCTTTGCCGCGAGCCGCTCGACCAGCGCCGGATTCTTGGCCCCGCCACCCGAGATCACGACCTCGGCGGTGTCGTCCTTGCCCCCCCCCCACTGTGCAATCGCGCGCCCGATCGTTTCGGCCGTCAACGCCGTAGCGGTCGCAATCGCGTCGTTGTCCGAGCCGCCGGCTTTTTTGACTCGCGCGAGCAGCTTATCGGCATACTCGATCCCGAACCGCTCGCGCCCGGTGCTCTTGGGAGGTGGCTGACCGAAATAGGGATCGGCGAGCAGCTCCTCGAGCAGCTTCGACACCGGACGGCCATGGCGCGCGCGCTCGCCATCCTGGTCGAACGTCGC
>QHUJ01000206.1 GCA_003221895.1 Gemmatimonadota bacterium
GCCTTGCCCTCCCGCGGCCACATCGCGCGCGCGGAAGTCGCTCACCACCTGCACCCCGACGCGCTCGGCGATCACGGCGGCGTCGCCGAGCTGGAACGTGGCGCGGCCGGGCTCGTGCCAGATTGTCTGGCCGTGGGACGCGACGAAGCCGAGATCCCTGGGTGAGACGCGCGCCTGCGCGAGCAGCGCCAGGACGGCGCCCGCGAACCGCTCGCCGAGGGCGACGTGCAGGAACGCGATATCCTTCGGCGTACCGCGCGCCATCGTATCAATGATCGATCCGCGCTCGGCCGTGCTGTAGGGCTCCTGCCGAAATGCCACCAGCGCGACGGCGTCGTCCTCGAGCCGCACCAGGGCCGTCGAAATCCCGTCGAGCGACGTGCCCGACATGACACCGACAGCCAGCGTCACTGTTTCACCGGCGGCGGATCACCCACAACCGGCCGGACGAAGCCGCCCGCGGCCTCGAGCAGGCGCCGCGCCTCGGCCGCTCCGACGCCGCGGCGCGCCATGACAATGGCCAGCTTCACACTGCCCTCCGCGCGATCGATCGCCGAGCGCGCCTCCTCTCGGCTCACGCCGGTGCACTCCATCACGATCCGCTGGCCGCGGTCGGTCAGCTTGTTGCTCACGGCAACGAGGTCCACCATCAGATTGCCGTAGACCTTGCCGAGCCGGATCATCGCGCCGGTGGTGAGCGTGTTGAGGACGAGCTTGGTCGCAGTGCCGGCCTTGAGTCGAGTGGAGCCGGTGAGGGCTTCCGGTCCAACGACGGGATTGATGACGACGTCACAGGTTTCGGCGAGGATTTTGGGAGGAGTCGAGCATGTGAACAGGATCGTACGCGCGCCGATCGTCTGCGCGCGGCCCAGCGCGCCGCGCACGTACGGCGTCGTGCCGCTCGCCGCGATACCCAGGACGACGTCCCGCTTCGTCACCCCGGCGGTGTCCATTGCCGCCATGCCGGCGTTCACGTCGTCCTCAGCGCCCTCGGCGCTCTTCACGAGGGCCCCGTACCCGCCGGCGATAACTCCTGTCACCAGTGTCGGAGGCACACCAAATGTGGGCGGACACTCGGCGGCGTCGAGCACACCCAGCCGGCCCGACGTTCCAGCGCCTACGTAAAACAGACGGCCGCCGGCGCGAAAGGCCTCCACAATCAAGTCTATGCCGCGGGCGATCTTCTCCCGCTGACCCCGTACCGTCGCGGCGACGGTCGCATCCTCGGCATTCATGAGATCCACGATCTCGAGACTGGACGCCGTGTCGATCCGCTGCGTGCGCGGATTGCGCTGCTCGGTGGCCCTCGGGTCCGAGAAATCGTGGTTTGTCATGGCAAGGAATTAGACGCAAGATTAGCGAATGCGAAAGCACCTCCCAGTTGCGTTGGCGGTCCTCGCCATCGGCTGCAGCAAGCATGCGCCCCCCGCCGCCCCAAAGCCCGTTACCAACGTCGTCCGCGGCAAGCCGGTCATTCCGGCAACCTGGACGCTCAAAGCAAAGCCGGTGACCGCGCCGCACGCGATGGTCGTGACGGCGCATCCGCTCGCCACGCAAGCCGGCGTCGAGATCCTGAAACAGGGCGGCAACGCGATCGACGCGGCAGTCGCCGTCGCCTTCGCGCTCGAGGTGGTGCTGCCGGACGCCGGCAACATCGGCGGCGGCGGCTTCATCGTGCATCGCACCGCGGCGGGCGAGGTGTCGGCGCTCGACTATCGCGAAGCCGCGCCCGCGGGCGCATCACGCGACATGTATCTCGATTCGGCCGGCAACGTCACCGAGAAGAGCGTGGTGGGACATCTCGCGGCGGGCGTGCCGGGAAGCGTCGCGGGCCTGCATGAAGCGTGGAAACGCTACGGCAGCCTGCCATGGGCCACGCTGATCGCGCCGGCGATCCGCCTGGCGGGGGCGGGCCACGTCATCGACACCGCCCGCAGCCGTGACATCTACTACGAGCGGGAGATGCTGACGCGCTTCCCGGCGAGCCGGGCGCAATTCCTCGTGAATGACAGCGCGCCCGCGCCGGGGACGCTGTGGAAGCAGCCCGCCCTCGCGCGCACGCTGCAGCTCATCAGCGACTCAGGCCCCAGCGTGTTCTATCGCGGCCAGATCGCCGACTTGATCGTCGCCGAGATGAAGCGCGGCGGTGGGCTCATAACCAAGGAAGATCTGGGGCGCTATGAGCCCAAATGGCGCAAGCCCATCCAGATCACCTACCGCGGCTACACGATCTACTCGATGCCGCCGCCCTCGTCGGGCGGCGTCACGATGGGCGAAATCCTGAACATCCTCGAGGGTTACGACACGCTCCCGGCGTTCGGCACGCCGGGATACGTGCACGTCGTCACCGAGGCGATGCGGCGCGCATTCATCGACCGGAACCGTTATCTGGGCGATCCCGATTTCGTGGAAATGCCGCTCGATCGCCTGCTGTCGAAGTCGTACGCGGCATCCCTGCGCGCGCAGATCGATCCGCAGCACGCCACGCCGACGCCACCGGCGACGAGCGGGGGAGACGGGGAGCCGATGGAGACGACGCACTATTCGATTGTCGATGGAAAGGGCAACGCGGCGGCGGTGACCACGACGTTGAATGGCGGGTTCGGCAGCGGCGTCACCGTCACCGGCGCGGGCTTTCTATTGAATAACGAGATGGACGACTTCACATCGGCGCCGGGTAAGCCAAACATGTACGGTCTGGTGCAAGGCGAGGCCAACGCGATTCAGCCCGCCAAACGGATGCTGTCGGCGATGACCCCGTCGATTGTGCTCGACCGCTCCGGCAATCTCCAGCTGGTCGTCGGCACCCCGGGTGGTCCCACGATCATCACGTCGGTCGCGCAGGTCATTCTCAACGTGCTCGATCAGGGAATGAGTCTGGAGGACGCCGTCGCGGCACCGCGGATCCATCACCAGGCGCTGCCCGATCAAACGTTCTATGAGCGCGGCAGCCTCAGCGACTCGACCGTGCAGGCGCTCCAGGCGATGGGGCATGTGATGCAGCAGCGCCGGGGCCACAGCGGCATCGTGGCCGCCATAGAAAAAACCGCCGCCGGGTGGGTTGGTGTTGCTGACCCACGCTACGCCGGCGGTGCCCTCGGCTACTGACTACCGAAGGAGTCCGAATGCGTCTTCGTACTCAAGCGTCGCCCGCGGACGTCTGCATCGTCGGCTCGGGAGCGGGCGGCGGGACGGCCGCGTATGCGCTCACCAACGCCGGCCTCAACGTCACCGTCCTCGAAGCCGGCGGACCGTGGGACAACACCACCGACTCCGCCATGCTCACCTGGCCCTACGAATCGCCGCGGCGCGGCGCCTCGACGCGCGCCAAGCCGTTCGGCGAATTCGACGGCTGCATCGGC
>QHUJ01000207.1 GCA_003221895.1 Gemmatimonadota bacterium
TGAGACCCAGGTGGTCTGTACCCCCCAGTCCAAGAACACCGAATCGACTCGGCACGAAGAAGCTCAGGTTCCGTTTCGTGATACTAGTCACCCCATCGTCATGGCCGACGAAGACGACCTCGCCACCAAACTCCCCGGCGTTATAGCCGAGCAGCCGCCCGCCCGGAACATCGATGGTTTTGATATCGGGTTCGCTACGGTGACGCGCGATCTGTAGAGCGGTACTGTCGGGTGTGAGCGCGACGTCCCAGGTCGTGTCGGACCAGTACGCACAGATCGCTCCGTCAGCCTGAGGGTCGGGTGACGCCACGGCCATCCAATGTGCCGGTAAGTGCGCCGGGGGACCGAGGCTCTGATGAGCGCCCCCCGTCAGGAGCACGGAGACTGCGACAGCGAAGGGAAGCTTTGCTCTCATGGAGATCAGCGCCCGTAGCCGTCTAACGGATCGCGCTTAAGCTGCGGGCGCAATGCCCACAGGCGCAAGGTGGTGAAGCCGCAGATAAAAAGGTCGGCTAGTGAGACAACGCAATTCTTCCCTACTTGTGAGCGCCCGACAGCTTCAAGCGCATGTTAGGCGGCGCGCTCAAGTGGAACTGGACGAACCGGTTGAGCGTGCAGCAGCCCATAGGCGCGCAACACCTCGGGCTCCGAAGAACAAGGAAACACCCAGAACAAGCTGTGTAACTGCTGCCCATTCGATGCGGCCGACGCCGAAACGGCCGGCCCCTACTAGGCGAGGGATCGCTCCGATCGCGAAGTAACAACCGAGAACTGAAAGCGCCACCGCCTGCGCGTCCCGAGCAGCGAGTGGCCCCGTGTCGGCTGGGAAGAGACGTCCGGCAAGGCGCTCGCGCATGACAACCAACGTGATCGCCAGCAGAACGGCGATGAGAGTGCCGATGAGGAGTGTGATTGCGTACGCGGAGTTGGCCTGATGACCGGCACTCGTCTCTGTCGGTTGCGCGAATAGACCGATCGCCACGACAATCTGTGGAAGCCAATTGAGAGCGATGAAGACGCCGAGAACGGCGAACAGCACGCTGGCGAACTGACGTTGACTCATCGCGCCGTCTAACGGATCGCGCCTAAGCTGCGGCGCCACACTGTAAGGTGCACAAACGCAATTCTACCCCCGAGGACGGGCGCCGCCAGCTTCAGGCGCGTGTTAGGCGAGTCACGGAATCACCAGTGTGCCCGATCGGCTTCAGCTGCCACCGCCCTGGGCTCGGCACGGCGATTCGATATCCTGCCTCACGTCCGCCGACAAATTCAATCGGCGCGGTGGCACCGCTGCGATCAATGTGTTGGCGTCGTCGCGACAGGCCGCGTGGTCCCCGCGAGCCTGTTCCGCCGCGAGCAGCGGCTTGATCGCGACATGGTACAAGAATCCGATCGGTCCGGAGAAATCGTCCACGCGGACGTGGGCGTCGGCGTAGCCCCGGTACTGGTTGTGCCCCAGCAAATTGGTCCGCAGAAGCCCTACATCGGGCCGCGGCTGCTCGAGCGGCACGATGCGCCAGAACAGTCCATCCGGCCGGCCGTAAGGTTTGAGCCACTCCAGCAGCTCCCCAACCGTGAGCAAGGCGCAGAGCGGGCGGCGCCACTGGTTGGTGCGAACGATGTCGATCACGGTTATCTCGGAGGGGAGCATCCCCGCCCCGTACTGTGGCTTGACGTGGATAACAATCGACTTGGGCGTCGCGGTCCCTGGCGCAACACCGAGTACCTCGGGCGTCCCCGTCACCGGAATCGCGAGCGCCGTGTCACTACCCGCGCGCTTCGCCCACGCCGCGCGCTCCGAGTCGCTCATCGCCGCAGGGAACGCCGGCTCTCGGCGCTGCACCAGCTCCGTGAAGCGCGGCAGGTTGGACAAGGACACATTGATCACGGTGACATCACGCCGCAGGCCCTCCAGGTCCTGCAGGTACAACAACGGAAACGTGTCGTTGTCTCCGGCTGTGAACACGATCGCGTGCGGGGGGAGCGTCTGGAGCGCGTTGGCGGCGAAATCTCTGGCGAAGTAGCGGTTAGACGCCTCGTGCGACTGCCAGTTCCGCATCAGCTGCCCCACCGGGACGAGCGCGGCGAGCGAGGTTATCGCCATGGCAAGTACCCGTGGCCGCGTCCGTAGCACGGCGGTCACCGCCTGCAGTCCCGCGGACAGGCCGTACACCGCGAGCACGGCAATCGTCACGCACACGGGGAGGTAGTGTCGGTCGAACGACCGGAAATACTGCGCCGGGATGTTGAAGTAGAGAACCGTGGCGGCCATTTGGAGGAACAGCACGCAGCTCAGCGCGAGCGCGAGGCGCCGGTCGCGTCGCCACAGCGCCACGAGCCCACCCACCGCGGCCATCCCCGGCAGCACGCCGAGCACGCCCGCCGGTCCTGTCACGGAGAAGAAGTCGGCGCCGAGCACGCGCAGCAGATCGGCCACCTGGACCGACCAGAACGGCGCGTTGCGCGGGAAGAATTGCACCAGGAACCCGCCGCCGCGCTGCGCGAGCGATATGTAATCCCAGAATCGGGGCAGCGTGCTCGGATCGCCGAGATTCAGCGACGACCGTGTGAACGCCGCGATCGGAATGATCAACAGCTGCACCGCGAGACCGGCGATGAGACCGCCCGCACCGCCCAGCCAGACGCGCGGCGCGCGCAGGGTAGGTGGATGACGCAGCAAGATCCAGACGAGCGCACCGGGCATGAGTAAGGCGTTAGTCCGGTGCACGCTGAAATCG
>QHUJ01000135.1 GCA_003221895.1 Gemmatimonadota bacterium
GCCCAGCGCGGCGCTGTCGATCGGGCGCGACGCACGCTGCTGTGGCACGAACACACCGACATCGTTGGTCTGCCGACAGGCTCTCCCCAAGCCGCCGAAGTCGACTGGGCATTCGGCACCGTCGCGCGCTGGCGCCTCGGGGCATTGCTCGCGACGAGCAATCCGGTGGAGGCGTGCAAGGCGTATCGCGACGTGGTCCGCCTGTGGAGCGACGGCGAGCCGCTGTACCGCGCCCGCGCCGACACGGCGCGGCAGCGCATCCGCGAGCTGTGCCCGTGATTACGCTGCGCGCGCTGGGCCCGCTCGAGGTGCGGGTCGACGGTGCCAATGCACCCGACGATCTGCTGTGGACCCGCAATCTCGCGCTGCTCCTGTACCTCGCCCGCGCGCCGGCGCATCGCTGCACGCGCGATCACGCCATCGGGCTGTTGTGGCCCGAAAAGGATCAGGAGAAGGCGCGAGGCTCCTTGCGCGAAGCGCTCCGCGTCTTGCGCCGCTGCCTCGGCGAGGCGCACCTGCGCGCGGAAGCCGACCAGGTGCAGCTCGCCGCCGGCGCGGTCGAGCTCGACACGGACCGGTTCGATCAGCTGATCGCGCACCAGGATTGGGCGGGCGCCGCGCCCCTCGTCACGGGCCCATTCGCCGAAGGCTTTGCGCTCCCCGACTCCTCCGCCTTCGAAGACTGGCTGCTCGCCGAGCGGTCGCATTGGCGTGGCCGGTCCATGGATGTGCTGCTCCGGCACGCCGAGCAGCGGCTCGACGCCGGCGACCTCCTCGGCGCCGACGATCCATTGCGCCGCGCGCTCGATTTGGACCCCCTGTCCGAGCGCGCACTGCGCGCCATAATGCGGCGCCTGGCACTCGCCGAAGATCACTCCGCCGCGCTGAAACTGTACGAGGCGTTTCTGGCACTGATCGCGCATGAGCGCTCCGCACCCATCGAGCCGGAGACACAGCAGCTCGCAGAGCGCATCCGCCGCGGCCGCCGCTGGAAGCTCCCGCGCGCGGTCGCACCGCGTGTCCCGCTGATCGGACGGGAGCGCGAGCTGGCGGCGATCCTCACCCAATGGCGCGAGGTGCGCTCCGGTGGCCGGCTTGGCGTCGCGGTCATCGAGGCCGACCCCGGGATTGGAAAGACACGACTCGCCGAAGAAGTGATCGCGCGCGTCGCGCTCGAGGCGGGCGCAAGCGTCGCAACGCGCGCCGTGCCGGCCGATCGGCACCAGCACCTGAGCAGTATCATCGCACTCGTCCACGGTGGCCTGGTCGACGTCCCCGGCGTCGCCGCCGCTCCGGTCGCCGCGCTGGGAGCCCTCGCGCACGAGTCGAGCGAGTGGGCCGAACGCTTCCCTGCCGCGGCCGGGTCGCCGTCCGCGCAATCCCTGAGTGCGGCGGTGACGGAGGTCCTGCGCAGCGCGAGCGCCGAACAGCCGCTGCTCCTGGTCGTGGACGACGCGCATTGGCTCGACAATGCGTCGCTCGACGCTCTGGAGATCATGATTCGGGACCTCGCGCGCTCACGCCTGCTGTTCGTCGTGACGACGACCCGGGAGCCGGGCAATCCGCGAATTGCCGAGCTGATGGCGCGCATCGGTCGTGAAGTGCCAGGGGTCGTCGTGACGCCCGGCGCGTTCGACGAGGAGGACCTGCGGGTGCTCGCGCGTTGGTCGATGCCACGCTATACAGCGGATCAGGTGAACCGCCTGGCTCGGCGCGTTGCGGCCGACTCCGCCGGCATTCCGCTGCTTGCCGTGGAGATTTGCCGGGCAGTCGCGCAGGGGATGGACGTGGACTCAACGAGTGGTGCATGGCCGCGGCCGCTCGAGACACTCGGCCAAACCATGCCCGGCGATCTGCCCGAGTCGATCGTCGCCGCGATCCGGGTGCAATTCAACTGTCTCAGCATTCAGGGCGCGGCCGCGCTAAGAGCCGCGGCCGTGCTCGGCGGGGACGGTCGCGTCGCTGCGGCCCGCATCGGCCGGGGCGCCAGGCTCGACGGTCCCGCGCTGGACGCCGCGCTCGATGAGCTGGAGTGGCGCAGCTGGCTCGCGGCAGACGCCCAGGGCTACACCTTCGTCGCGCGGGTAGTCCGCGAGGTCGTTGACCGGGACATGGTTACGGAAGGAGAGCGGCAGAGGATAAAGGAGGCTTGACGGCTACTTGCCGGGCGGGTCCGAAGTTGCTCCCATGGACCGCCGACAAGTTGTTCGCTCCCTGGCCTGGATACTCGCCGCAGCCGCGACAGAAGCGTGCACGCCGCTGCGCATCGTCACGCGCTCGTTCCCAGCCGAGTTCAAGCACGATCCGGACCTCGTCGCGCAGACGTTGCGGGCCTTCACCGCGGCGGTAATTCCGGCATTTGATCCCGGCACCACCGATCCTGCCCGCGCCCTGCTCGATCGCCGCTATCCCTTTGCGAAGTACGCGCCGTTCTTCGCCTCGGATTTGTCGCGCCGGGCAGCGCAGCGCTTTGCCGGCTCCTCCTTTGCGTCGCTCGATCTCGCCCAGCGTACCGCGGTGATTATGGAAGGGCTCGAGGGCGATGCGACCACCTGCAAGCTGTATCGCGGCGCGATTTTCCTCACGCAAGTCGCCATTTACGCGGGCATTTATGACGGCGATGCCGGATGCTCCCTGATCGAGTTTCACGGCCGCTATCGTGGCGGCGAGGTCAGCTACGCCGACCCCGAATCGTTCCTGCCCCAGTCGCTCACAGCGCAGGGCAACGCCGCCTGACCTATGACCACACGCGAGACCGACGTCCTCATCATTGGAACCGGCTTCGGCGCCGCGGCCCCTGCCCTGCGGCTTGCCCAGGCGGGACTGCAGGTGACCATGATCGAGAAGGGCCCGCGGATCGATCCGTTCAAAGATTTCCGCCAGACCTCGGACCCCGAGTACATCCTCAAGTATCTCAAGGGAATCTCGAGCGATCGCCTGTCGCTGACCTACGCGGAGGCGATGGGCGGCGGCTCCGGCTTTTACGAGATGGTATCGCTGCGGGCGCCATCGATCGTGTTCCGCCAGCTAGACGAGACGGGCCGGCGACTGTGGCCCGCCGGGATCGATCGTGTCACCCTCGATCCCTACTATGACATCGCCGAACAGATGCTGCACGTTCACCAGATTCCCGTCGAGCTCGTGCCGAAGACCGGACTGGTATTCGCGATGATGATGAAGCGCCTCGGCTATAGCTGCGATCGCGCGCGTTACGCCGAGCGCGGCTGTATCGGGAGCGGCTTTTGCGTGACGGGATGCATCTACGCCGCCAAGCAATCGCTGTTGCTCAACTATCTCCCCCAGGCCGTCACCGCCGGCGCCACAATCGAGACGGGCGTTGCGGCGCTGCGCATCGCGCGCCGCCCGGACAACCGCTATGAGGTGCGCTGCCGGCAGGGCGGCGAGCTCGTCACCTACCGCAGCCGCATCCTCATCCTGGGCGGCGGGACGATCGGCACCGCCAAGCTGCTGCTCGCTTCGGGCGACGCCATGCCGTTCCTCGGCGCGCACGTCGGACGCAACATCGCTTTCAACGGCAGCGTGAAGGCCGCGGCGCTGCTCGCCGACGATCTGCCCGACGGCGACATGTTCACGGGGCGCACGCATCCGGGCATGATCAGCTATCAGTTCCTCGAGTCGCACGGGATCACGATTTCCGCCGCGAAGGCGATGCCGCTCCAGCTGGTGGCGGGGCTGCGGCTGCGCGTGCAGGGCGAGTCACGCCGGCCGGATTGGTGGGGTGCGGCCAATGTCGAGCTGATGCAAAAGTGTCGTCACCGGCTCATCGCCCTGTATTCGATGGGCCTGACTCCGCCGGCGGCGAGCATCGCTCTCGGACCAGACGGCGAGCCGGTGCTCGACCTCCAGATCAACGGTGCCCTGGCCGATTACCGCGAGCGCACCGAGAACCTGCTGCATTCCATTCTGCTGCGGAACGGCTGCCGGCTGGTCGATGTCGAATTCGTCGATAGAACCGGCGCTCCCCGCGAGCAACCCGGCTTCTCGACCGCTCACCAGGTCGGCTCCTGCCGCATGGCCGACAGCAAGAGCCATGGCGTCGTGAACGCGGCGGGGGAAGTGTTCGACTACCCCGGCCTCTACATCACCGACGGCTCGGCCATTCCTTCTTCACTGGCGGTCAACACGAGCCTCACTATCCTTGCGAACGCCGAGCGGATCGCGGCGGGAATTGTTGCGGCTCATGCGAACCTGGCAAACGCGACGCCGGCTGAAAAATAGGCCCCGCAATGGCGTTCATTGCGGGGCCCTGGAGCCTGATCTTTTTCAATCGTGACGCGTTGTGGCCACGAGCTTCCCGAAGAGGCCGTGCTCCTCGCCGAAGGGTGGCGGCCTCTAAAAGACTCCCACCACCTTGGCCGTGGTACTCCTGCAGACATCCTGCAATGCCGCATCCACTGCGGCGCACAGCTGCTTCGCTTGACCGTCAGAGTGATAATAGTACACGAAATCCAACGCGGCGCCGATGACGCAATTCGCTTGCTGCTCGCGATCAGTCCCGAGCGCGCAGCGAGCCACCGTACCCGGCACCTGGTCGAGACTGATCGTGGCGGCATCCCTCCCCAAGCTCTGATAACAGGCGACCCGATAGGGCACGCCGACCGCCGCGCACAGCGCGAACACCTTGGCAAAATCGCCCTGTACGACTCCCAACGCGTAAGAGGTCTGCATCTCGAAACATTCTGTCTTGTATTTCTCGCCGACCGCGCTGCAGGGGTAGAGCGGCTCGCTGGGCCTCAAGTACTTGCTGTAATGCCCGCCGTGCGCACCGTCCACGATCAGGTTCTCCATGAAGACGCCGTTGACACAGGCATTCTGCTCCATGGAGCCCGTCAAGCCATCGCAAGCACGCAACGCCTCAAACAGGTCATCATCCGTGACGGCCATGATCGCGTGTCCCAGCCCGTGTACGCAGTTGAAGTAGTCCAGCGACTTCCGTTCCTTTCCCGGGATACCGGCACAGACGGCGTCGAGATCGCTCATGAGCTTGGTGCGCCCCAGCGTGAGGGCGACGCCCTGTAGCACGCCGTGATAGTATCCCGAGCCGCACGCATTGCCGCCATGGCGAAATGCCTCGGCGACACCGGAGTACTTCCTCAGCGCGGCCTGGCCAATCGCGTGGGTTATGGCGTGGCACAGCCGCTGCATCTGGGCGTCGGCTGGGTACTCCGCCTTCAAGTCGGCGAAAGCTGCTGCCACACCCTGGCGGTCGACGAGCGAGCGGTAATACTGCTCGTAGCACTCCAGTGCGACCCCAGGGTCCTGGGGACACCGGACTCCCGCCGGTGTGCTCGATGTCGTGAACACGTGAGCGCTCAGCAGGCCCGCCGCGGCGACCACGCCGAGCACGCAGACGGTCAGAGCCCCTGTACGCCAAGTCAGTTTCATGCGTCGCACGATAACACGGGCGGTAGCTCAGGGGGAAGCGCGTGGGACCGCGAGGTCGCCGCGAATCGCCGCGGGAATCGTTGCGGCTCGCGCGTGAGCTTACCAAACCTCCGGATTGCGAGGTAGGTTGGCGCTATCCCCGAACACGTCGAACGGATGACGTGCCTCTTATGCGAATTGGCATCCTGGGCTCCGGTTTGATGGGTGGCAAACTCGGCACGATCTGGGCGCGCGCCGGCCATGAGGTGGTGTTCAGCTACTCGCGCAGCGAGCAAAAGCTGAAGAAGCTCGTGCGAGAAGCCGGGAAGGGGGCACGGGCCGGCACGCCTGCGGAGGCCGCGCAGGATGCGGATGCCGTCCTGCTCGCCGTGCACTGGTCGCGGGTCGATGACGTGCTCAACCAAACTGGCGAGATGCCGGGCAAGGTCATCGTGACCTGCTCGCTCCCCATGAATGCCGACGATAGCGATCTCGTCATTGTGCACACGTCGTCGGGTGCGGAGGAGCTTGCCAGGAAGGTCGCCAAGGCGCGGGTCGTCTGCGCTTTTGGGACGGTGCCGAGCGAGGTGCTGTTCGACGTCTTCGCGGCCCGTCGCAGAGCCAGGAGACCCAGCCTGGTGTACTGCAGCGACGACGCGAAGAGCAAGAAGGTTGCTGCGCAGTTGATTCGCGACGTGGGGTTCGAACCGGTGGATGCCGGGCCGCTACGCGTCGCGCGTTACACCGAACCGTTCACTTTGCTCATCGCTCAACTCGCGTACGAGGGAAAAGGCGGGCCGAGACTCGCGTATCGGCTCGAGCGGTTTGGCCATTAGCAGAACTTGCGCGTCCCGTTGCTCCGGCGCATTCTCTCCCCCTCACTTTCGTCGGAGAGATTGATGCGCGCCCACAGCTACCTCGCGGTCCTGCTCCTCGCGGCGTTCGCGTGCAAACCCGCCGATACATCGGCGAGTGCGAAGCAGGCGATCGACGCAGCCAACGCCCAATGGCCGCGGCTCACCAGCGGTGGTCATGCGGACTCGATCGCGGAGTTCTATACCGCGGACGCGGTGATCATGCCACCCAACATGGCATCGATGAAAGGCAAGGACGCGATCCGCTTGTTCTTCGCGGTCATCAACACGATCGACCCGCGGCCGACGCTTACGCTCCGCGCCGAAACGGTGACCGGCTTCGGGGATATGGCGCTCGAGAAGGGGCGCTGGCACTGGGCGTACCCGGCCGGCGCGAAACTGCCGCCCGGCACACCGGCCGTGGACTCGGGCAAGTACCTCGTGCACTGGATGCAGCGGAACGGGAAATGGCTCATCGTCGACGACATCTGGAACAGCGACGCACCGCTGCCGATGGCTCCAGCTCCGGCGTCACCGCCCGCGGCCCGGCCCCGTCATTAGCACTCGACACGAACGAAGCCCCGCAGCGGAGACTCCGCTGCGGGGCTACTTCGTTACAGAGAACTAGTTGACGCTGCTCGAAGCCGAGCCGACGACGATATCGCCCGTCGTTCGCAAGCCTGTCAGCGTCGGCTGCTGCAATACCACATGGATCATGTTGACGGTCAGTCCTCCATCCGTCGGGATCTGCTCATTCAGCACGACGTATCCAACCCCGGCCAGGTCCACGCGCGTGTTCGGGGCGGGATCCTCCAGCTCGACGCCGTTCACGACCAGGTTGGCGAGACTCGAGCCGTCGGCATTGCTGTTGCCGAGCGTGCTGGTGGCGACGGCAACGACACCATCGGCCGTGATCAGCCCGCCGAGGATGCTCACGCTTCCCAGCGTCGCGTTGCTCACGGCGTCCGACGCGTCGTCGGAGCTGCCGCTCACGATAGCGAACACGTCCTGCGCCGTCACCAGATTGGCGACGGTGACCGCGCCGGCCTGATCCTGCGTCGTTCCACCATCGGCCGGCAAGACAGCCGACGGCGTCTTTTGGTTGACGGTCACGGTGCTCACGGAGACGCCGAACGACTCGGCGCTCGCGGTTGCTTGGCCTCTGACGGAAGCAGGCACCCACATCAGGGCCAGGATGATCATGCTTGCGATTCTCATCATATCCTCCTTGCGCGGACCCTCGTTAGTGAGTCGGATGGAACTGTCGGTTCCCGCCCGTCAGCGTGCACGTCGGCTCCGCCGGCGGCAGGTCAGGATCGGGGCACATGACCTCGTAGCCTATCGCGTCTACTCTGATTGCGAAGCCGTCGTGGCCGGCGCCGGGCTCTCCGTTATCGCAGTCCCACACCTCAAAATCCAGATCGTCTTGACCGGTGTTCTGCACGCGGAGCTTGCCACCCCAGTGCGCGGCGCCGTCACTGCAGTCGGTGTCGGTCGCCTTCTCGGCGAACGTCACCGCCGTCGCATGGAGGTTGAGCGGGTGTCCGTCGATCTCCATCTCGGGCCGGTGGTCGACCCACTCCAGCGCGCCCTTGTCGGCCAGGCACGTGCCATTGGCGTCCACCTGCCCTGAGGCGATGACGTGCGCGCCGAATGTTTCGTACTCGTGACTGGCGGGAGGATTCTTGTCTGCGCTGCCCGGCGGATAATCGATGCGACCACCGCCGGTGATCTTCAGGGGCGTACACTCAAATGATCCATAATGGGCCAGCGGCCCACCCATCCTTGGCGCCACCGCATTACGTCGCGTCTCGCAGCTCGACGCGAGCACTACGACCGCCACAGTCGCCGTCAACGCGGCGAGCGATCTCAGGTTCGACATCATGCTTGCCTCCGTGAGCGTTGGATTGGCATAAAGCCGGCGGCGACGAAGGCAAGCGTCGTACCCTGCTGCTGCTTCGAGATTCTGTGTTATGACAAGAGGTTACCAGGCTGTGGGGTCGCCGCTATGTGGCTCGGGCACGTCACTCGGAGGACAACTCGCGGTGGCTCTGCAGCGCGGCTGCGATGCAACAGCGCCTGTACATGGTCGAAGGGGCTGCGGGAGTAATCCCGCAGCCCCTCGAGCGATCAATCGTTACGCGGATTTCTTTGTTGGTCGTTCGGTCGACCGCCGCTCCTCGCGCAGCTGCGTCACGGCCGTCTGCACCTTATCCGAAATCTCGCGCTCCTGTCGCAGCGCGGCGATGACCGTCTCCGCCTGCTTGGTATGGAACTCGAGCGCGCTCGCCTGCGTCATCGCCTGATCGACCAGCGCCTTCTGACCATGCAGGCGCTCCAGCCCCGCCTGAATCTCCGCGAGCATCGCCTCGGCGCGCGCCAGCCGCTCCTCGGCCTGCTCGACCTGACGTTTGCGATGATCGAGGCCGTTGGCCGCGTCGTGCACGTGCGTCACCATGCTGAGCACCGACTCCAGCATGTTGCGCGTCTCGCCGATTTCCTCCCGCGCACCGGCGATCGACCGGACATCGTCGGTCGTCTTCTCAGCGACCTCGTACAGACGATGCATGTCCGCCTGCATCGCATCGACCGTCGCCTGGCGCTGGCTCATCTGTTCGAGCGCCCGGGTGAGCTGCGATTCCACCGCTTCCCACTTGGCGAGCCGCTCCTCGAACTGGGCCATGCGCTTCTGCGCGAATCGCAGGCCGCCGGCACGATTGTCGAGCTCGTCCAACGTCGCGGTCAACTCGAGCAACCGGTTGCCCGCAGTCGTGACCGTGCTGCCCAGCTGTGACGAGCGTTCCTCGAGCTGCTGGGCGGCAGACGCCGCTTGCTCGCGCAGCTGGGCCACCCGGTCCAGATGCTCCGTCGCCTTGTCCAGCGCCGTCTGCTTCAGCTCGAGCTCCTGACCCAGCGCCCGCGTCCGCTCGGCGAGTCCTTCGAGATTGTGCGCGCGTGATTCGAGCGCCGTCACGGCGGAATCGACTTCGCTGACGCGGCGCTCCGCCCGTTCGACGGTCGTGACCGCCGCCGGCACGAGCTTCTCGATTCGCGCCGCCTCATCGGCACGAGCGGCGAGTGCACCGAAGCGCTCGTCCGCCCCCTGCATCCGCGACTGAAGCTCGCGACTCCGCTCGTCGAGCTGCGTGCCGAGGGTGGCGACGTCGGACAACCGCTTGTTGAGGTCGTCCACCATGCGGCTGCGGGCGTCGATCTGGCCCATCGCCTGTGACACGCGATCGGCTTCGCCACGCACGGACTCGACGGTCGGCTTCAGCTCCTCGATGGCGGCCAGCTCGCCACGCAGCGCCTTCATCTGGTCGCTCACGCCGGAGAGCCACGCCTTGGTTCCTGACTGCTGCTCGAGCACGCGCGCCATCTCGTCGGCGGCACCCTCCACCTGCTCCAGCGCGGTCCGGACCGATTCGTGCGTGCCCTTGAGCATCGCGACATCTTCCAGCGCTGCCTGCACGCCGGGGTGCGACTTCTCGAGCCGGGCGACACGCTGCGTCATCTCGTCGACGGTGCTTCCGATGCGGCTGGTGCTCGACTCCATAGCGCGCACGCGCTCGGCCTGGGTGCCGAGCATCGCGACGTTCTCGGCGATGCCCTCGAGCTGCGTGGCCAGACCATCGCTCTTGGACTGGATGTCGGTGATGCTGCGACTCGACTCCTCCAGCAGCTTGAAGCGTCCCTCCATCCCGGTCAGCCCGCTTCGCAGATCGAGGATCCGCTGGCCAACCGCGTCGAGCCCCTGGTTCTCCAGCTCGAACCGCTTCACGGCCCGCTGCACCTCGTCGCGCAGCGCCGCGAGACGCTTGCGCAGCTCGTCGTCGGCCTGCTTGACCGCGTCGTGGTTTGCGGTGATCTCGGTCGATCGCTGCAGGACTTCGCCGTGCAGCTCCTTGAGATCGGCAACTCTCGACTCCAGCTCGGACAGCCCTTTCGCGCTCTCCTCATGGCGGCGGATCTTCGCCTCGACGTCGCGCATCAGCTCGTGGAGCCGGCCCACCTCGGATGAAGCACGTTCGACGACATCGCGCTGCTGCTCGAGGGCGGCGACTTTCTGCGTCACGCCGTCGGCCAGCGCCTTGAGCGTCGTCAGCTGGCGCTTGGTTTGCACGGCCTCCGAAGCTGCCGCCGACAGATCTTTGAGGGTCTGGCTGACCGCGGCGGCACGCGATTCGCTGTCGGCGACGCTGCGCTGCGAGTTCTGTTGCCGCTCCTCAAATGCGCCGAACCGCGTGGCCACTGCTTCGCTCGCCTTGCGCAGCTCTTCCTGGCGGGCGCGGACCTGATCGAACCCCTGGGTCAGGTCGCGCACTTCGCCGCTCAACGTGTCGGCGTCCATCTTCAGCGCTTTGAATCCGCCGCCCAGCTCGAGAAACCCGGCGACGTCGTTCTTGAGGACCAGCGCCTGCTCGAGCACGGCGCGCAGCTCGTCGATCTCGCCGCGCAGCTGCTTGGCGCTGTCCGAGTTCTGAGTGAGCTGCGTCTCCGTGCGCCGCTGGATCTTCGAAACGTTCTCGGTCTGCTCGTCGAGCGTGGCAAGCACGGGCACAAGCCGTTCCAGGGACTTGACGCGTGCCTGGAGCTCGACAACAACCTTCTGCGCCTCGGTGATCGGCTGCATGAGCTGCGACAGGTTTTGACCGGAGTCGCGCGCGGCGTTGGCCAGGTTCTCGAAGGCCACGCGTTCGCGTTTCATTTCGGCAAGGATTGCCCGGAGCTCCGCAGGGAGCTGCTCGGGTGTGGTGTCGCGACCGAAAACATTCCAGGCGGCCATGATCCGATCCCTCACGGAGAAGGTGCGCGGCACTTATAGAAGAAGGAGGGAGCGGGGGGCGGGTCCCGTCCGGGGACGGCATGAGTGCCGCGCGCAAATGTCGTCGTGCGCGTGTCGGCACGGAGTGACGGGTATCACGGGGCCAGGAGGGACCGATAGAGTCCCACAATGTCCCCGAACGGAAGCTGGCCGCGAATCAGCAGTTCGCGGCCTTTCTAGGGGAAACCCGACATACGAATCCTGAATACCCGTCTAAGCGATCGGCATGGCGGCGCAGCTGCTGCGCCCCTACAGCGTCAGCGAGATGATGTCGTGACGACCGGCGCCGGCCCCAGCACTTCGTCGATGGTCAACGTCCGGATCGGCCCCAACTTCAGCGCCCGTACGCCGGCTTCGATCTTCGACCGATCGCCCACCAGCACGACGACCATCCGGTTCGGATCGATGTACTGATTCGCCACGCGGCGCACGTCGGCCGCGGTGACGGTCTGAATGCGCTGCACATAGTTGTTGTAGTAATCGAGCGGCAGATCGTAGATCACGAGATCCCCCAGCTGGCGCGCGATCGTCGTGATCGACTGGAACCGGCCGGGGAAGCGGAGCGCGACATAATTCTTCGCGCGCGTAAGCTCATCGACCGACAACCCCGTGCGAATGCGTGTCAGCTCCTTCATGAACTCGGTCAGCGCCTTGTCCGTGACGGCGGTCTGGACCGACGCGGAGGCCAGGAAGGGCCCCGGCAGCTTGTCGTACTGGAAGCTCGAAAACGCACCGTACGTGTACTGTTTTTCTTCACGAAGATTCTGGTTCAAGCGCGACGTGAACGAGCCGCCCAGCGCCGTATTCATGACGGTCAGCGCGTAGTAGTCCGCCGTCGTGCGCGGGACACCGACGCGACCGATCATCACTTCGGTCTGCGCCGCACCAGGTTTGTCGGCCAGGAATACCTGGCGCGCTCCAACCTGGGTTGCATCAGGCCACCGCGGCGCGGCTGCAACGCTGCCACTGGCCGTCCACTTCCCAAAGGTTGCCTCCAGCTTGGGAAGGATTTGCTCGGCGGTGATATCGCCGACGACGACGAGTGCCGCATTGTCGGGACGGAAGTACGTCTGCTGAAAGCGACGCAGGTGGTCGGGCGTGAACGCCCGCAATGAGGCCTCCGTGCCGGACGTCCTGCGCCCGTAGGGATGCGCATCACCGAACACCGAGTGCATGAACAACACCTGGGCGACGGTCCTCGGCTCGTCATGCGCCTCGACGAGCTCCGTGAGACGCGCTCTCCGCAGCCGCTCGAGCTCCTCCGCCGGGAACGTGGGCCGCAGCGCGACGTCCGCCAGCAGCGCGAGCGCCGAGTCGATTCGCGCGACCGGGGCGTGCAGCGCGACACCGATACGATGTTGCTCCGCCGAGGTCGTGATGTCGGCGCCGAGGAAATCAATGGCGTCGGCCAATGCCAGCGCCCCGCGCGTCCCGGCTCCCTCGTCCAACATGGCCGCCGTCATGCTCGCGAGACCGGGCTGGTCGGCAGGGTCCATCGCGCTCCCGGCCTTGACCACGAGATTCACCTGCACGAGCGGCACTTGATGCTTCTCGAGCAACAGTACGGGCAAGCCGTTCGACAGGGTGTGTCGCGTAACCGCCGGCAAGGCGAGGGGCTGGACCGGTCCGAGCGCCGGCGGCTTGGAACGGTCGACCTGCTGGGCAAGCGCGGCCATGGTGAGACACAGGGTAAACCCTGTTCCCAATGCTGCGCTGCGCTTCAGCGCAGTGGCCCACCGGGCAGAGGCCTTGGCGTGCGTTTTCATGTGGCTCTCCTTTTGGCCGGCACCGCAAGGTCTGTCTTCCCCTGCGGTACGACGCTCAATACCACCCGCGCAGCGGGCTTCAGAGAGGTGATGACGGCCGCCTGGACATCCGATGAATCGATCGCGCGATAGCGTGCCAGATCTTCGGCGAAATAATCGGGATCGCCCGTCCGCAGCGAGTACTGATTGAGCTGATCGGCCTTGCCCCCGAAGCCGCCGATGCGCTCGAGCCGGTCCAGAAAACCCGCTTCGTATTGATTCACCGCGCGCTGCACCTCCCGCGCCGTCGGCGGCTGATCTGCCAGCTTCTTGATTTCCTCGTCGATCACGCCGGCCAGCTCGTCCAGTGTGTGGCCGCTGCGTGCGGTCGCGATGATGATGAACTGCGAGCCCAGCCAGTTGGAGCTCTCGAACGCCGAGACGTCCTGGGCGATCTGAAGATCGTAGACCATGCGCTTGTAGAGCCGCGAGTTCTTCCCACCCGCGAGGACGTTTGCCGTGATGTCGAGCGCGGCATCGCCGGGCGCCAGCCATGCGGGTGATTGATACGCGATATAGACCCGAGGCAGCTGCACACGATCTTCGAGCACGACGTGCTTCTCTTCGGTGAGCAGCGCGGCCGGGGGGGCGATCGGGGCGACGCTTGTCGAAGCGGGCACGTCGCCGAACCATTTCTCCACTTCACGGCGCGCCTGGGCCGCGGTGACGTCGCCCGCGATGGTGAGCGACGCGTTCGCCGGCCCGTAGTACTTCTTGAAGAAATCGACGACGTCCTGATAGCTCGCCGCCGTCAGATCCTCCATCGAGCCGATCACCGGCCAGTGATAGGGATGATCCGCCGGATACAGGTTCTCACCGAGCGCGATCCACGCCATGCCGTAGGGGCGGTTCTCATACGACTGGCGGCGCTCATTTTTCACGACGTCGCGCTGGCCGTCCACTTTGGCGGGCGACATCGCGTCGAGCAGGTAGCCCATCCGATCGGACTCGAGGAACAGCGCCAGGTCGAGCGCGTTGGACGGCACGTTTTCCCAGTACTGCGTTCCGTCTTCGCTGGTCGAGCCGTTGTTGTCGCCGCCCGCCGCCTCGAGCCACTCATCGAACTTGCCCTCGGCGACGTGCCCCGAGCCCTCGAACATGATGTGCTCGAACAGGTGGGCGAATCCCGTGCGCCCCGGCTTCTCGCGCGCCGAGCCGACGTTGTAGCGCATGTTGACGGCCACCATCGGCGTCGAGTGGTCTTCGTGGATAATCACATTGAGGCCGTTGGGGAGCACGAAGCGAGTATAGGGGACCGCGAGCTTGGTCTCCTGCGCGCTGAGTGGGCCAACGACCCCCAAGGCGAGTAGGGGGAAGAGCCACGTGAGTTGTCTCATCTAGCCTCCAGCTGGGGAAATCGGGATTGGATTCCTTCATTAGATAGACGTCTGGTGCAAAGGGTTTCAAGGCCGGTCCGGCAAGGCGCACCCGCTTCCTGACTCAACAGTCGGCCCCTAGCGAACGTATTCCATTCGTCGCACCGTTCCAAGACCACATACTTCATCCTGAGGCCGTCATGTTCCAGCGCCTGTGGGCGGCTGCCGCCGTCCTCACCGTAGCAGCAGCACCACTGTTGTCTCAAAACCCACCTGCACCACCGCCGCAATCGACACCGACATCCACCGACACCGCTAAAGCGCGTCCGCTCCCTCCTCCCCAGAAGCCGCCACCGAGCAATGTCGCGGTGACGACGGGCGTCGCCGCCGCCGGTGCGAGTGGGATCACACTCGATTCTACACTCCTCGCCGGGTTCCGCTGGCGCAACATCGGTCCGGCGAACATGGGCGGGCGCGTGTCGAGCGTGACCGGCATTGCGAGTCCGTCGCGCACATTCTTCGTCGCGGCGGCGGCCGGCGGAATCTGGAAGACGACGAACGCCGGCACCACGTTCCGGCCGGTGTTCGAGAACTATCCGTGCGTCTCGATGGGCGAGTTGGCCATCGCACCGTCCGACACGATGCAGGTGTGGGCAGGCACCGGTGAAGAGGACTCGCGCAACACAATCTCGCCGGGTTGCGGCATTTTCAAATCGACCGACGGCGGGCTCACCTGGAAACGCATGGGGCTCGAAAAGACCGGCGCCATCGGCCGCATCGTCGTGAATCCGAAGGATCCCAACATCGTGTACGTCGCGGCGCTCGGACAAGCCTGGAGCCAGAATCCCGAGCGCGGGCTCTACAAGACGACCGACGGCGGGCAGACCTGGCAGCTCGTGAAGTCTATCTCGCCCCAGGCCGGGTTCGTGGACGTCGCGCTGGACCCGTCAAACCCCGACGTGCTGTTTGCGGCGAGCTGGCAGCGTGTTCGTGGTCCGTACTTCCTTAATAGTGGCGGCCCCGGCAGCGCGCTCTGGAAGACGACCGATGCCGGAAAGACATGGACTGAAGTGAAAGGCGGCGGTCTCCCCGAAACAACGAAGGGGCGCATCGGGATCTCGATCGCCGCATCGAATCCGAAAGTCATTTACCTGATGGTCGAGGCAGACACCACGGCGAATGCAAAACCGACCGCAGGAAAGGCGCCGCAAACGCGGCCGTCGGGCCTGTATCGCTCACAGGATGGCGGTGCGACGTGGGAAAAGATGAACGGCACCGACGTGCGCCCCTTCTATTACTCGCAGGTGCGCGCCGACCCGAAGGATCCGAATCGCGTCTACTTCTCCTCGACGCCGCTGAACTATTCGAATGACGGCGGCAAGACGATCGGCAATGCGACCGTGGGCATTCACGTCGATCATCACGCGATGTGGATCGATCCCAACGACCCCAACCACATCATCGTCGGCAACGACGGCGGGGTGGCGCAGACGTGGGACAAGGGCGGCAACTGGGACTTCCTGAATACGTTCCCGATCGGGCAGCCCTACATCGTCAGCTACGACATGAACTACCCCTACAGCGTCTGCGCCGGCTATCAGGACAACGGCTCCTGGTGCGGGCCGTCGCGGCGGCGCCAGGGTGAGCTGACCAACGCCGACTGGACCACGGTCGGCGGCGGCGACGGCTTCTACACGGCGCAGGACCCGACCGATCCGAACACGATTTACGTCGAGTCTCAGGGCGGCAACATGTCGCGCCTCAACTTCGAGACGGGCGATCGCGTCGCCCTGCAAAAGCCGAACTGGCGGCCGCGCTACACGCAGTTCGAGGACTCGATCGTGATCGAGCGCCCCGATACGACCAAGCCCGAGACCGCGGCGCAGAAGAAACGCATTGCGGATCTGCGCGTGCGCCAGAAGTCCGACTCCAACGAGACCGACCTGCGCTGGAACTGGAACACGCCCTTCCTCATCTCGGCGCACAATCCGGAGACGTTCTACGCCGGCGCCAACAAGGTGATGAAGTCGACGCGCCGCGGTGAGGATTTGTATCCGATCTCGCCCGATCTCACCACGAAGGATTCCATGAAAATTCGGGTGAGCACCCGGACCACGGGCGGCATCACCCCCGACGTCACGGGAGCCGAGACGTACTGCACGATCGTGTCGCTGGCGGAGTCGCCGCTCCGGCCGGGCCTGCTGTTCGCCGGGACCGACGACGGCAACGTGTGGCTCACGAAGAACGACGGCGGCAATTGGGAGAATCTCACCGGCCGCTTCCCCGGCGTGCCGGCCGGGACGTACGTCAGCCGCATCGAGCCTTCGCATTTCGACAGTGCAACGTTCTACATCACGTTCGACAATCACCGGAGCGGCGACTACAAACCGTACGTGTACGTCACGACCGACTTCGGCAAGTCGTTCAAGTCGATCGTAAGCAATCTGCCGGCGAACGCCGCCGAGCCGAATTACACGCACGTGATTCGTGAAGATGTCGCGAACCGGGATCTGCTGTTCGTAGGCACGGATGTGGGCCTGTACGTGTCGCTCAACCGCGCTGGCTCCTGGCAGCGGTTCATGACCGGCTTCCCGACGGTCCCGGTGCACGATCTCAGGATCCATCCGCGCGAGCGCGACCTCATCGCCGCCACGCACGGCCGCGCGCTGTGGATCGTCAACATCGCGCCGCTCGAGCAGCTCACTGACAGCGCGATTACCGCCGACGCGTACCTGTTCCAGCCGACCACGGCGTATCAGTACGGGCAGTCGCCGCTCGGTGGCGGCAGCTCCGGCCAAAAGGCGTTCCGCGCCTCCAGCCCGCAGTACGGCGCCGAAATCGTCTACCGCCTCGCCAAGGGCAACAGCGACCGGCGTGCGCGCACGCAGATTGTGATTCGCGATGTCCGCGGGGACACGGTGCGCACACTGCAGGGTCCGGCTTCTGCCGGCGTCAACCGTGTCACTTGGAACTTCCAGGGCCGCACTCCGCCGCCCGTCGCGCTTTCGCCATCGCAGAGGCGAGACAGCACGTGGCTCGTGCAGCGCATCACCGTCGTGTTCGATTCGCTCACGAAAGCCGGCGGCAACGCCGAGCAGCTCGATCCGATCAGGAAGTTGTTGCTGGCGGGTGATGTTCAGGGGATCGCCCAGCGGTTCGGGGTCGGAGGAGGCGGTGGTGGTGGCGGAGGTGGCGGAGGCTCGCCCTTTACGGTGGCGGGACGCTTCAACGAGCGTCCCGGCGAGACGACCCCTCGCGCTGCAACGCCCGGCGGTGGATCATTACCCACGGCGGGAAGTGAGAGTGGCGGCGAAGGCGATGCGCCACCCGACGCGAGCTTCCTCCAGACGCTCGGTAACCTGCTGCGCAGACCGGGTCAAACAGGAGGAGGCGGCGGTGGGGGGGGGGGTGGCTTTGGCGCGCTGGGATTCGTCGCCCAGGCCTTCGGACGGCCTACGGGCGGCGGAGGGTTTGGCGGATTCGGTGGTGGCGTGCCACCCGTCGCGACCGGAGACTACCTCGTGACCATCACGGTGGATGGCAAGACGCTGAGTCGAGTATTGCGAGTCGAGCGAGGCCGCTAGGCTTGGCGTTCTTAGATACCAAGCATCAGCGCGCCGCGCTCGTCATTATCGCGCTGGGCGCGGTGGTCCTGTGGTCCCTGGCGCCGTATGCCACAGGGATCGTAGGGATTCCGGTGCTCGCCGTGTTGTTCGCACCGCTGCAGGACTGGCTCGTGAAGCGCGGCGCGCATGCCGGCCTCGCGTCGCTTACGGTGACTCTGCTCGGTGCGGTACTGCTCATCGTCCCTGGCCTGGTGCTCGCTGGCCTGCTCATCAATGAAGCGCAGCAGGTCGCGGCGAGCGTACTGCGCAGTCCGATTCTGGAGCAGTTCTCCAGCCTGCAGGTTCGTGGTATCCCGGTGGGCCCCCGCCTCGCCGAGGCGGGCGGCCGCATCGTGGCCGCCATCGGCAGCAGCGCGTTTGGATTGGTCGGAACAGCGACTCGGCTGTCCCTCAATCTCACGATTTCATTCTTTGGTCTTTACTACGTCATGAAGCATCCGGGCGATGTCTGGCTCGACGCTCGACCATACATCCCGTTCTCCAACCCAAACACGGAGAAACTCGGGAGACGGTTCCGTGATGTGACGGTATCCACGGTGATCGGCACTGGGGCAGTCGCCGCGATCCAAGGTGCGTTGCTGGGAATCGCCTTTGTGTTTGCCAGCATCCCGAATGCCCTCTTCTGGAGCGTTGTCACGATGGCGCTGGCCATCCTGCCGGTCGTGGGCAGCGGTATGGTCTGGGGACCTGCGGCCGTGGTGCTCATCATGCAGAACCGCGTCGGCGCGGGGGTCGCGCTTATCGTCTGGGGCATCGTGGTGGTCGGGAGCGTGGACAATTTCATCCGGCCGCTGATCTATCGCCGCTTCTCCGAGATTCATCCGCTCATCACGCTAATCGGCGCGATCTGTGGGGTGAGCCAGTTCGGCCTGCTGGGGCTGCTGATCGGGCCGCTCGCGCTCAGCTACTTCTTCGAGCTGATCCGCATGTATCGCGAGGAGTATCTCGAGCCCGAGCGGGCCTAACTCACTTGGTCCGCCAGTACAGGTAGGCGGGTACGCCGAGTGCGATGAGCAGCGCTCCTCGCGCGGCGTATCCCGGGTTCGAGATGATGACGCTGATCACGACATACGCCGCCGCCACAACAAACACGGCCGGGCCGAAACGAAACCTGCCCAGCAAGAGTCCCGCGACCGTCAGTCCGAAGAAAATCCAATCACCAAACGTCACGTAGTCCACCAGCTGGCCGAATGTACCCGTCACCGTCAGGATCACCGCGAATGTTGCAAGGGCGACGGTCGCCGCAGCCGGCGTCTGGTACGTCGGGTGTAGAACCGCGAAGCGGCGGAAAAAGACACCGTCGGCTGCCATTGTTTGCAGAACGCGCGGTGTCACCAGGATCACGAGATTCAGAAAGCCAAACGTCGAGAGCGCGATCCCGGCCGCGATGACCTTTTCACCGGCGGGGCCCAACAGCGCTCGCATCGTAACGGCTGCCGGCGCGGTACTGCTCCCCAGCTGCGCCACACCTAGTACGTGTATGTACACGTAGTTGGCCAGGAGGTAGACGGTGACCACGATCGCGACCCCGAGCACCAGCGCGCGCGGCAGATTCCGCTCCGGTTCGATGATTTCCTCGGCGATGAAGTTGGTCTGTTGCCAGCCGCCGTAGGTGAAGAGAATTGGAACGAGGGCCGAGCCGAAGGCGCCGAAGTGAGGCGGCGGCGCATGAGCCGACGGCGTAGGGGCGGCCAAGAGCAACCCGGCACCAATGAGCGCTGCGAGTGCGGCGAGCTTCAGGACTGTGAAGATATTTGTTGTGATCGCGGCGGGTCGCACGCCGATGTAGTTGATTCCCGACAGCAAGACGATCGCGGCCACCCCCAGCGGGATCGAAAGCCGATGCGGCAATCCGAACAGGGCGAGGGTGTAATCGGCGAAGGTCACGGCAACCGCGGCAATCGCGCCGGTCGCAATGACCAAGACCAGCGTCCAACCATAGAGAAAGGCCGGCAGCCGCCCCCACGACTCGCGCAGATACACGTAGCCGCCCCCCGCCCGAGGATAGCGCCGTCCTAACTCGCCGAAACAGAACGCGCCGATCAGGGCGACCACCCCGCCGACCACCCACGCGAGCAACACCAGCCCCGGTGATCGCAACCGTTCGGCCACCGTCGCCGGCGTGCGGAAAATCCCCCCGCCGATGATGCCTCCAACAACGGCCATCGTTCCCGAGAAGAGGCCCAGCCGGCGGGCGTAGGTGGTCATGGGGGATCCTAACTAGCGCGTTCCGGGTTTCCCCGCCACGTTTGAGCCATGCCAACCTACACCCTCTTGGTGAATGGGCGGCGCCGTAGCGTCGAAGCCGCCGCCAACACCCCCCTCCTTTGGGTTCTCCGCGATAGCCTCGGCTTGACCGGCACGAAGTTTGGATGCGGTATCGCACAGTGCGGTGCCTGCACCGTGCATCTCGGTGGCGAGGCGGTCCGCTCGTGCGTGCTGCCGGTCACCGCAGTGGGGACCAAACCCATCACGACCATCGAAGGGCTCAGTCCAACCTCGACGCACCGCGCGCAGAAGGCGTGGATCGCGGAGGACGTCCCGCAGTGTGGGTACTGCCAGTCAGGGCAGATCATGGCAGCCGCTGCCCTGCTGAGCCGCACACCCCAGCCGAGCGACGCCGATATCGACGCGGCGATGACGAACATCTGCCGCTGCGGAACCTATCAGCGTATCCGGGCCGCGATTCATCGCGCGGCGAAGGATGGGGGGGCCTGATGGAACGCCGCGCGTTTTTGCAGATCGCCGGCACCGCCGGTGCCGGTTTGGTGATCGGATTCAGAATTCCCGACCGCCGCGGGGTCACGCCGTTCGCCCCGAATGCCTGGCTGCAGATCGAGCCCACGGGTGCCATCACCGTCACGATCGACAAATCGGAAATGGGCGAGGGCAATCATACCGCCCTCGCGATGCTCGTTGCCGAGGAGCTGGACGCCGATTGGACGAAGGTGAAGGTCGGCCCGCTTCCGGAGAACCCCAAGGGGTGGTCGCGCCGGATGTCCACCGGGGGAAGCACGAGCGTGCGCACGTCGTGGGACATTCTGCGCAAAGCCGGCGCCAGCGCGCGCGCGATGCTCGTCGGAGCCGCGGCGCAAACCTGGGGCGTCGATCCCGGCGCGTGCCGTACGGAGAGCGGCGTCGTGACTCACGCAACCCATCGAGCCACGTACGGCGAGCTGGCCACCAAGGCCGCGACGATCGCCGTCCCGGAAAACCCGCCTCTCAAGGACCCCAAAGACTTCCGGCTGCTGGGCAAGCGCACGCATCGCCTGGACACGCCGTCGAAGGTGAACGGCACCGCGCAGTTTGGGATCGACGTGCGGCTGCCGGGGATGCTCACCGCCAGCGTCGAGCGTTCCCCGGTGTTCGGCGGCAAGGTCAAAAGCTTCGACGCGACGCGAGCGAAGACGCTGCCCGGCGTACGACACGTCGTACAGCTCGAGAGCACGCCCTGGACAGGTGTCGCCGGAGCGTGGGGCGTCGGGACCGAAAGCGGCGTCGCGGTCGTGGCCGATACGTATTGGCAGGCGGTGCAAGGGCGTCAGGCGCTGCAAATCACGTGGGACGAGGGCGCCAATGCGACGCTCGGCGACATTCCGGCAAGACTCGCGGTGCTCGCGGGCCAGAGCGGCGTGCAGGCGCGGAAGGACGGCGACGCGACCGCAGCGCTCGCCGGAGCCGCGAAAAAGATCGAAGCATTCTACGAGGTGCCCTTTCTCCATCACGCCACGATGGAACCGATGAACTGCACGGCGTTCGCGCATGCCGACAGCTGTGAAGTTTGGGCGCCGACACAGAACCAGACGCGCGCCCAGGAGGTCGCCGCCGAGGCCGCGGGCGTGCCGGTCGACAAAGTCCGCATTCATACGACCCTCCTCGGCGGGGGCTTTGGGCGGCGGCTCGAGTCGGATTTTGTGGCCGAGGCGGTGAGTATCTCGAAAGCCGTGAATGCGCCGGTGAAAGTGATTTGGTCGCGCGAGGACGACATGAAGCACGGCTTCTATCGCCCGGCGACCTACAATGCCCTTACCGCGGGACTCGATGCGCAGAGCAAGCCCGTCGCGTGGACGCACCACATCGTCGCACCACCGATTCTCCTCAAGTTCGGGCCGCTACAAAACGGCATCGATAGGACCCTGATTGATGGGGCCGCGAACATGCCGTACGCCGTCCCGAACGTGTTCGTCGACCAGGTTGCCGCGGATCTGTCCGTGCCACTTGGCTTCTGGCGCTCCGTAGGCGCGTCGCAGAACGCGTTTGTGGTCGAGTCGTTCATGGACGAGTTGGCGATTGCGGCGGGCCGCGATCCCTACGAGTTCCGCCGCGAGCTCTTGCAGGAAAAACCGCGTCATCTCCGCACGCTGGAGCTTGCGGCGACGAAGGCCGGTTGGGGCACGCCGTTGCCGGCTGGGCACGGTCGCGGCATCGCCATTGCCGAGTGGGAGCCAACGACGTGCGCCGCCGTGGCCGAGGTTTCGGTGGCGCCGGACGGGACCGTGCGGGTGCACCGTGTCGTATGCGCGGTCGACTGCGGCCCGGTGGTGAACCCCGACACGATCGAAGCACAGATGCAGGGCGGCGTCGTGTTCGGATTGTCGGCGGCGTTGTACGGCGAGATCACGATCGAGAATGGCCGGGTGAAGCAAAGCAACTTCACCGATTATCCGGTGCTCCGGATTCCCGAAATGCCCGTGGTGGAGGTGAATATCGTGCCGAGCACCGACGCCCTGGGAGGCATCGGGGAGCCGTCAGTCCCGCCGACGGCTCCCGCGGTGTGCAACGCGATCTACGCCGCGACGGGGAAACGGGTGCGGCGGTTACCGATTGGGAAGGTGACGTAATGGGTTAACGAATTGCTGCAACCAGCCCCGCATGATCCGACGGCCAGATCGGATATTCCGGCCCCGCCACCCGATCCGCCGGGACGTTGCCGAACCGATCGATGCTGCCTTTGACCTTGCCGTCGTCTCGCCCGAACCCGCGCGTCCAGATGTAGTCGATCCGCTGATCGAAGGTGGCGACCTGGTCCGACAGATCCGCCGGGTGGCAACAGGTGAGCCCCACAACAGCCGGCCGCATCGCTGGCCACGTGTCGGTGTAGCCCGAGTTCGCCAGCACGCCGTACATCGGCGAACCGGGCGTGTCGTTGAGGTCGCCCATCAGGACCACGCGCGCGTCGGCGCCGAGCGTCGCGATCATCTCCCCCACCTGCGCGGCGCGAATCTGCGCCACCAATCCCACGGGCGCCCCGGCGAGATCCGACTCGGCATGCGCGCTCGCGAACGTGTACGCCTGGCCGTCGATCGTGGTGCGCGCGTAGACCCAGCCGCGAATCAACGTAACGCCGTCAGCCACCTGCCCGAGATTCACGGCGAAATTCTGGCCGCCTGCGGCATCGACGCTCACGCGGTCGGCATCGACGAGCAGCGCGTCATGGTCCCGCAGGCGGACGAGCCCTGAGACGAGGCTGACGTTGATGTTGTCGGACGTCGCGGCAACCTCGTAATCCAGCCCGCGCTCCGCGAGCGCGGCCTGGAGCAGCGCGAGAAAGTCTTGATTGACGACGGCGTCCACGCCCAACGGCCGCAGGTCGATGTTGATCTCCGAGACCTCCTGCAGTCCTACGGCGTGCGGTCGCCGGCTCTGGATCTGGTCGGCGATTGCCTGGGCGCGCGCCGGGAAGTCGGTTTTAGCGACTGTCTGAATCGCCAACATGAGTGCGGCGAAGTCATCGTTGGGATCGGGCGTGGCGAGCGCGCGAATCACGAGATCGACGTCCGCGCCGACGTAGAGGTTTTGCGTCATGACGATGACATCAGTGGAAGAGCCGCTGACTCGCTGCTCGCTCAGCCGGTTCAACGAACCTGGGCGAGCCGAGTACGGCTCTTTGCACGCGGCGCTGAGCACGATCATCGACAACAGGGTGCGGTACAGAGGCTGGTACATGACAGGCTCCCGGTTGAAATGCGGTACGGTCACTCGGACGTACGAGCATTCCCGGAGGCCGTCAAGCGGCCGTCAAGGCACTATTCGTGGCGCCGCGTTGTGCCTGTCCGAGGATCGATCTCCCGCACGCCGCGCAGGACTATGCGTCGGAACTGGATGTTATGAATCTTCGTCCAGTAGCCCTCGAGCGCACGTGAATCGAGGGCAATGGCGCGCGAGCGTGTCACACCAGCGGGCGGCGGCACGAGCGCGGCCAGTCGATCGTAGACCATGGCGCGCAGCGTCGGATCGACGCGCTGCAGCAGGTGCCACAACGACATCGCGTCCTGCGCCCGGGCGAGGGCGAGGATGGTGCGTGCGGCGCGGGCCCCGCCGTTCTCGAAGTCGAATGCCACGAGCGCACGCGCCAACGGCGCTGGCGCATCCTCGACGTACGGAATACCGGGACCGATGGCGGGCCTCGTCTGGATGATCGCGCCCAGCAGCACGCGCGACGATCGTGGACCGGTCTCGAACTCCACCTCGCCGCGCGTCACGTGCAGCCGCCCGTTGCCGAGCGAATCAGTCTCGAGCGTGTAGGCGCAGCCGAGGTCGATCGCCGTTCCGGCCGGCGTGTCGACGAAGAACAGTCGGGGCATCGCGTCGACGGTCGCGTCGATGCCGCCTCGTGCCAGCGCCAGGCGGTGATCGTCGCGGCGCGCGGCCACGAGCTGCAGCCGCGTTCCCGGCTTCACCTCGACCTGACCGATATGGCCGATCGCGATCAGCGCGCGCGACGAGTCGTCGGTTTGCAGCCAGTCGCCGACGCGCAGGCGGCCCGACGCCGCCAGCCGCGTGTTGCCGAGCAACGGGCGTCCCGCGAGCATGGTCACATCCCATGCCGGCTGCGTTTGGATCGAGCGGGCGATCACCACAAGCGCGAGCACCGCGGCCACGGCGAGCGGAATCCAGTACCAGTGCCGGCGCCGCTGGAGCCGGGGTTCGATTCCCGGCCACAGGTCGCGCGGTGGCTCGATACTTCTGGGCAGGCGGCCGACCGCCCGCAGCAGCTCGTCCTCGTTCATCCTGCCAGCTTCTCCCGTAACAACTGTCGTGCCCGGAACAATTGAGCCTTGGACGTTCCCTCGGCAATTCCAACCAGCTCCGCGATCTCCGCGTGCGCGTAGCCTTCGATGTCGAACAGCACGAACACTTCGCGCGCGCCCTCCGGCAGCTCGGCAATCGCCCGCTCGAGATCGATGCTCAACCCCGCCGACTGATGGAGGGGCGCAGCATGCTGCGCCCCTACGACGCTATCCGGGTCCTCCGCCAGTGCGACGCGACGCTCCCGCCGCCCCGTCGTGCGACGCTCGTTCAGCACCACATTGACGACGAGGCGATGCAGCCAGGAAGAGAAAGCACTCTCACCCCGGAAGGTGCGGAGCTTGTCCCACAACCGCACGAACACGTCCTGCGTCCGTTCCTCCGCATCACCGGAATTCCCGGTCAGGCGCAGGCAGAGCGCGTAGACACGCCCGACGTGCTGCCGGTACAGGTCCCGGAAGGCCGTCTGGTCGCCCGCCTGGGCTCGGGCGACGAGATCGTCCGGGGGAGCCACGGATCTAAGATGCCGTCGGGTGATGCAGCGTTTGAAGAGCCAGGCTTCCGCTCACGGCAGGCGAATGCCGCGCGTGAGATTGTGGAGCTGCTGCTCGAGCTGCTTCTGGAGCTCGTCGATGCGCGCGTGCTGCTGCGCGATCTGCGCCTGCGCCTGAGTCTGGAGCTCGTTCACCCGCGCGCGCACCGGCGTCACCTTGTCGTTCACCAGCGAGTCCACACGGGCCCGGACCTGCTTTTCGCCCGCCGCGACCTGCTCGCCCAAAACCGCTTGGAGGCGCTGCGCGATCGCCTGATCCAGATTCGAGCGCACGGCGAAATCGGGGCTGTGCAGCGCGCCCGAGATCCGCGCGTCGACGTCGAGATTCGAGATCCCCGACACGGCGCGCCAGATCAAGTCGCCGATGGCGCTGCTCGCAAATCCGGAATCACGGACCCAGCGCACGTTGCTCGAGCGGAGGCCGAACCGCGCGTGAATCGTGTCGCCCTTGAGATTGAAGCCGAGCTGCGTCGTGGCGGCGCCGGGATCGAGCCGCAGGGGCACGCCGGGAACCTGGAAAGCCGCGAACGTGATGCCGCCCAATGTGGCCCCCGCGGTATCGACCGGGATGTCGTGCACGTGATTCACCATGGCGCCCGCGGCGAGCTGGGGACCGGTCGCGCCCGCAAGCATGGGCCTGCCATACAACGCTGGATCGCTCGAGAGACCGGTGAGGTGGCCGGCGTACCGTTGCGGCTGGTCGGCAGTCGGACGCAGCAAGAAGGAAAGCTCGGCGCTCCGGAGGAGAAAGCCCGGCAACGCGTGCTCTTTGGGAAAGCGCACATCTTCGCCGGCGCGGCGCACTCGTGCGGGACCCGTGCTCGCGCGCGGCAAGAGCCCCGGCGGCATGTAGCGGCGCGCCAGCTGCGTGTAGTACAGCACGCGCTCGAACGGTCTGATCGCGCCCGGCCCGAACAGCGCCGCGCCGACGTGCGGCGCATCGAGCGTCGGCAGCTTCACCAGGCTGCGCGCGAACGCGTAGTCCCGGCGCTTGGCGCTGTCCAGTCCCGCCAAACCCGACTGGAGGCTGGCGACCCCCGTTTTCACACCGCGCTCGAACGACGTGACGCGGTTCTGCGCGCGTTTGAGACGCTCGATGGCCTGCCGCGCTTCGTTGAGCGTCGCGAGATCGGTCGCCCGCGCGTGCTTGAGCTTCTCGAGCGTGGCGTTCGCGGAATCGAGCGTCGGGCCGACTCGCAGCGTGTCGAACGCAGCCTTCCAGGCGCGCTGGCTCGAGTCGGCGCGCGCGCCGAGCGCCTCAGCGGCGGGAATGGTCGAGAGCTTGCGCGGATCGAGCGAATCGATGCTGATCTTGCCGGTGGCGAGCTGCAATACGGGAACCTGGAACTGGCTGGCCCACTCGCGCGTCTCGGCCATCACTCGGCTGGGAACGCCGTCACCGCCCTCCGATTTTGCCGCGACGCGCCCGTCGGTCTCGCGCGGCGTGCCGAAGCGCAGGCCGTTCGCGGCAAGGCGGTTGATGATGAGCTTTTTTTCGGTGAGCGGCACGACGTCGAGATCCGCGACCAGCTCGTCGGCCTGCATGAGGTTGCGGAAGGCCTCATGCGGGCTGGCGACGGTCAGGCCCCGGATCATGACTTTGCCGTGCGGCAGATCGACATGGAGGGCAGCGATCTCGACCTTCGCACCGATCACCTGCGTACCGACCTTCTGCGTTGCGTGCCGGGCGATCGTATCGGCAAAGAGGATCCACAGCACCCCGACGATACCGAAGAACACGAGCAGCGGTCCGACCGCCTTCCAGCGGAAGATCTTGACCCGGGCCGTGGCCGGAGCGGTCATGGCCGGAACATCCGGTAGACGTTGTACAGCTTGGACGCCGTGAGGGCTTGATAGAACTTGGACTGCCGCACGCGCGCACCCACCGTCTCCCGATAGCGCGCCACTGCCCAGCGCAGCACGAAAAACAGCGGTATCGCCACGACCAGCGCGAAGACGAAACTGCCGAGCACGATCGTGTTGTTGAAATTCGTCAGTGGCACGATCGGCATGTTGTACAGCGAGGTCCACAGGGGCCGCAGCGCCGGCGCAAGCAGCAGGCCGTGGCCCATCCAATCGAACAGCGGATCGAGCAGGAATCCAAACGGGACGAACAGCGCCCAGCCCAGCATGCCCCCCGCAAACGACACGTTGAGCAGCATCAACAGCGCCAGGATCACCGCGTTGTGGATGTTCATCAGAGGTGTCAGCCCGAGGAACGAGCCGAGCACCAGGCCCGCCGCGAGCTGGCCGGGCGTGCCCTCCGAGTGCAGGGCGCCGACGAGCGACTGGATGAGTTTGAGCAGTGCAAACATAGGGCGAAGAGCCTAGGTGACCGTGCGGCTAAGTGAACGTGGGTTGGCGACGGTGCCAATCCGTTCGGCTCTGATAGAGCCGTCCAAGCGTAACGAGCTTCCCCTCATCAAAGGCCCGCGTCGTGAAGCTGAGTCCCGTTGGAAGATTCTGCACCCCGAATCCATTCGGCACTGATATACCCGGCACGCCGACGACGTTCGTCGGCCCAATGACGTTGGCCCCGCCGGTGATACCCGGCCAGCCGTCGCGGAACGGCTTGTCGATCGGCGTCGCGACAGTGGTG
>QHUJ01000113.1 GCA_003221895.1 Gemmatimonadota bacterium
CTGCTTCAACATCTCCGGTGCGCAATTCCGAGCGCCGGGGTCGTACCCCGCCCCGGCGTTCGATCCGTCGACGAACCGGCTCTACGTCGCGTACACGGATATCGTGAACGGAAAGGCGCAGATCCTGCTGACGTTCGCGAACGTCAGCGACATCGCGAAATGGTCGACGCCGGCGATCGTCGCGCCTGCATCAGGTGATCGCATCAATGTGGAGTTGAGCGTCGAGCCGTCGAGCGGCCGGCTCGACATGATGACCAACGACCGCAGCTACAGCGGCAACGCACTGTTCGACGTGTCGTACATCACGAGTGGAGATGGCGGTCAAACGTGGACAACGACGCGTGTAACGAAGTCGAGCTGGGATCCCGCAGCGTACGGCGTGCCATGTAGTTCGTGCGCGAACGGCATCCGGCCGTTCATCGGCGACTACGACGGCATCGTGTCGTTGCCAGGCGCCGCCGTGATGGCTTGGACTGGACCGGGCAAGACCTACGGCACCTACCCCACGAACCTGGAGGTCTACTTCGGCGCCGTCAGTCCCTGAGCCGGGAAGCAACGTCCGGCGGTCTTGGAGGGTCCTACTGGCGGACCCTCATGGCCGCCGACGCTTATCTGTCTCTCGTACTGCCCATCCTGAACGGGGCCGACCGCCTGGCGGCCGGCCTACCGTGCGTCGCCGCCTGGATGCAGCGGCAACGCGAACGCGTCGAGCTGATTCTCGTCGACGACGGCTCCGCGCCCGCGACCCGAGACCTGCTACAGAGCTTTGCCGGCGACACGCCGAACGTCACTGTCCTCGTCAACGGCCGCAATCACGGCAAGGGGCACGCCGTCGCTCGCGGCATGCTCGCCGCCGCGGGGAGCTTCCGCGTCTTCATGGACTCCGATCTTGCGTACCCGATCGAGGAGGCGGCCGGCGTCGTGCGCCATCTGGAAGCAGGCGCCGACGTCGCGGTGGCATGTCGCGTCCTGCCGGAATCCCGCTACCTCATCGCCCCATCGTTCTTCCGCTACCTCTACACGCGGCACGTGATGAGCCGGACGTTCAACTGGATCGTGCGTCACACGTTGGTTCCCGGCATTCTCGACACCCAGGCCGGCCTCAAAGGCTTCACGGCTCGAGCAGCGACCACGCTGTTCCCGCGGCTGACGATTGAGACCTTCGGCTTCGACGTCGAACTATTGTATGTGGCGTTGCGGCACGGTCTCCGCGTCGCTCAGGTACCCGTTCGGTTTCGCTACGACAACGAGCCGAGCAGCATGAGGTTCGCGCGCGACGGCGCGACGATGCTCGGCGACCTACTGCGAATTCGGTGGAATGGCTGGCGAGGGCGCTATCGCTGATCGACGCTTGATCATCAACGCCGATGACCTCGGCCTGTCGCCGGGCGTGAATCGCGGCATCCTCGAGGCGCACGCCGCCGGAGCAGTGACGTCGGCGTCGCTACTTGCCAACGCTCCTGGCCTCGCGGACGCTGTCACGCGCCTGCGCGACGCGCCAACCCTCCATGTGGGTCTGCATCTCAATCTGACGGACGGCCAGCCCGTCGCTCGGCCCGACGATGTGTCGAGTCTGTGCAATCCACACACCCGCAAGTTCTACCGTCTGCCGCAGCTCATCGCCCGCGCGCTGTTGGGGCGGATCGCCCGCGACCATGTTGTCGCCGAGTGCCGCGCTCAGCTGAGCCGCCTGCGCGAGCTGGGCGTCAGCGTCGGCCACATCGATTCTCATCGTCACGTGCACGCGCTCCCTGTCGTGTGGAACGCGGTCATGGAGGTCGCAGCTCGCACAGGAGTCAGTGCGGTCCGGATACCCGAGGAGTCGTCGCCACGCCGCAGCATGCGATTTGCTCGCGCACTCGCGGCTGCCTCACTCCGAGCCGCGTGGCGTCTCACAAACGGGCACACCGACGACCGGCGGCTCAGCCGTGCCGACCACTTTTGGGGGTTCGGTTTGCTCGGCGCTCGCGATTTTCAGCGCCGCTTCCTGGCGATTCTCGATCAGCTCGAGCCCGGTACCACCGAGCTCATGGTCCATCCAGGCTACGTCGATCGGGAGCTGGTCGAATGGGATTCCTACACGACCCCCCGCGAGCGGGAGCTCGCAGCACTCTGCTCACGCGAGGTTCGCGAGCGTCTCACGCGGGGAGATCTTCGGCTCGTCGCTTGAGCGTGGCCAGCGCCACAGCTCGTACTGAATCACGAGCCAGACGAGCAGACACGGAACCGCATCGAGCGCGTTCGGCCCAATCACCTGTTTGTACAAATCTGCCGGAGCGAAGAACGCGTGCGGCAGGGTTTCGAACGCCAGCACGAGCCCAAGCAGCGTGGTGCGCCACCAGTGTGGCGACCCCGTGACATACCAGATCGCGACTCCTGTGGATGCCACGACGAATGAAGCAGACTCCGCCTGGTGGTTGAAGATCACAGAGAACACGAGCAGCGAGCACAACCAGCGCAGCCGGAAGCGCGCATCGCTCCCGCACACGCGCTGCGCGATCAGCGGAGCAACTAGGAGGAGCGTTCCGGCAAGCTGAAGCGGAAACGCAGGCACGGTCGAGCCCACCATCGCTGAGACGAATCGCATGACCGATTGACCCTGCAGGGCATCATCGCGCTGGATGATGGACCACCATTCGCGGTACGTCGCGAGAAGAGAGGCGGGCGACAGCACGACGAGCGGCAACGCTGCGAACAGCAGGCCGAGAGCAACGAAGACGCCCAGAAATCTTACGGGGCGAGGTCGCATCAGGCCAAGCACACCGGCGCCCACGGGATAGATCTTCGTGAACGTGCCGACGAGGATGGCGGCCGCACCAGGGATAGCGCGCTCGCGCTCGAGTGCAACGAATGACAACACGATGAGCCCCGCCATGAGCGCGTTCGTCTGGGAGTTCTGCAGCGAGCGTACCGTATCGAGAAACACGATCAGGAGCGCCACACGCGCGGCCCGAGCGGGCAGCACTCGTGTGACGCCCCAGTACAACGTGAGGGCATTGATGCCATTCCAGAGGAGCAGGCCGAGTGCCAGCGGCAACAGTGCGAACGGGGCAAACAGGAGCGCAAACGTTGGGCTATAGAGGAAGCCGGTCATCTCGCCGGCGGGCGGATTGTAGACATCCGCCCCTGACACCAGGCGATGAAACGTGTCGCGGAACAAGAGGAAATTGCCCGGATGCGCGAGCACAATGCCCTTCTGGATGGTCACCGCCAGAACGGCCGCGCTGAAGAGGAGCAGGACGGGATCGATCCTTCGCATCATCGATCCCGACCCGATTTATCGTGCGATGGTCACGCGGTCATTGTCCCGCTGCTGTCTTACCCTCCCACTGCTCTCGCGTAATCAGCACGATCGGCTCGAGCTTCTTGCCCCGCAGCGCGGTGTTGATTCCCGCGAGCTCGCGCGACGTCCATGCGTCGAAGTCGCGCGTCACGTCGGCAAGCTCCCGCGCCACCGCGTCGGCGCGCTCGGTCTCGGTCTGGGTCGGCCCCCCGTCATAGAAGACGATGTTGCCGTACAGATCGGTGAGGTTCTCGCGCAGCCGTTCCTCACCCGTGATCATCCCGCCTTCCTTCGTCGCGACGATCTTCTTGCGCAACGAGTCCACGACGCCTGAAGCCGTGCGCAGGCGGCGTGTCAGTCCGTCATTCGCCGGCAGCTTCCCGGCCCGGTCATCGAGCGCCTGCCGCATGCCGTTCATACGTTCGACCGCGAACGTCATGTCGGTTAGCGTGCCCGAGATCTTCAGCGCGAGATTGAGCGCCGCCTGCCGCTCCTCTTGTGTGTGCGTCCCCCGCGGGTCCGGTACCAGGACGAGCTGCGTCGTGTATGTCGCGGTATCCTTGGTCAACTTCACGGTGTACGTGCCCGGCAATACCCGTGGACCGACCGTCGCGCCGAACGCGGCGCTCGCCGCCGGCGGGACACGCGGCGCTGCCAGCCGCATCGACCAGGTCACCCGACTCAAGCCACGGCGTTTGCTGGTCGGCATGGTGCCGAGCAGCTTCCCACTGGCGTCGTACACCCCGAGCTTCATGTCACCGAAGATGTGACGGCGCCGCTGGTAGTACGTGATCACCGCATCACCGGGCGGATTCGGGCCGACATACATCGCGTCACCGTTGGACCAACCGCCCGAGGTCTGCAGACGCTCGATGGTGGGACGTCCCGGCAGGAATGCCGCGGAGCTCGCGAGGATGTCCGGCGTCAATGCCCGGAGCGGCGTGATGTCGTCCACAATCCAGATGCCCCGGCCGTGCGTGCCGATCACCAGATCGTGGTCGCGTGGGTGGATCGCCAGATCGCGTACCGCCACCGCCGGCAGATCCCCGCCTTTGTAGTGCGCCCACTGCTTGCCGCCGTCCACCGAGATCCACAACCCGAGCTCCGTCCCGAGGAACAGCAGGTTGGAATCGACCAGGTCTTCCTTAATCACGTGCGCATAACCGCGCACGGGACTATCCGGCGCCACGAGTGCCGTCCACGTCTTCCCAAAGTCGGTCGAACGATAGGCGTAGGGACGCATGTCCCCGAACGTATGGACGTCGAACGTGGCGTAGATCGTGCCGGGAGCGAAGTGGCCCGGCTCCACCGATGACACCCAGGCGTTCTTTGGCAGGCCGGGGATGTTCGCCACGACGTTGGCCCACGTTTTCCCACCGTCGCGCGTGACCTGCAGGTTGCCGTCGTCGGTGCCAACCCAGATCACCTGCGGGTCCTTAGGCGACTCGGCGATGGCATAAATG
The DNA here is from genome assembly GCA_003221895.1 of Gemmatimonadota bacterium. Classification (GTDB taxonomy): domain Bacteria; phylum Gemmatimonadota; class Gemmatimonadetes; order Gemmatimonadales; family GWC2-71-9; genus 20CM-2-65-7. The sequence goes on from QHUJ01000113.1 coordinate 4,747, forward strand.
GTCGTATGCATCTCGGCCGCGGAGTTATCGACCGTGACGCCGCCAGACTGCTCCTGCCGCTGCTTCTGGGGATCGTTGGTGGTCAGATCGGGAGAGATGCGCTCCCACGTCTGGCCGAAATCCTTCGAGCGGAACAACACCTGCGCGCCGAGGTAGATCGTGCCCTTTTGTGTGGGGCTGATATGAATCGGCGTATTCCAGTTGAAGCGGAGCTTCTTTTCCTGATAGCGGGGCAACGGCCGGATGTTGCGCGTCTCATGCGACTTGCGATTGACGCGCCCAATCTCGCCGCCCTGGTACTCGGCGTAGAGATAATCGGGATCGGTGGGATCGACGAACATCCAGAAGCCGTCGCCGCCATACATGTTCTCCCATTGGTGGTTCGTGATACCACCGGGGTACTCCGACGGCCCGACCCACGAGCTGTTGTCCTGCAATCCACCGTAGACGTTGTACGGCCGATCCATGTCCACGCTGACGTGATAGAATTGCGAGACCGGCAGGTTCTCGTTCTTCACCCACTTGTTCCCGGCATCGTAGGAGAACCAGAGGCCGCCGTCGTCGCCGGTGATGAGGTGATCGGGGTTGCTCGGATCGACCCACACGTCGTGGAAATCGCCGTGCGCGCCGCCTGAAATGCCGCTAAAGCTCTTGCCGCCATCGGTGCTGACGATGAGCCCACCGTCCGGTTTATAGATCCGATCGGGGTCACGCGGATCGACGATGAGGTTGGCGAAGTAGAAGGGCCGCCAGATCATGTTCTGGCTGCGGTCGAGGATCTGCCACGTCTTGCCGCCGTTGTCGGAGCGATACAGCGCATTGAGCGGCGGTACCGCTTCGATGAATGCGTAAACGATCTCGGGCTTGGATGGCGCGACACTGACCGCCACGCGACCCCACGGCTTGGCCGGCAAGCCCGAAGCGCTGGTGGACGTGAGCTCGGTCCAGGTCGCACCGCCATCGACGCTCTTGAACAGCCCTGACGCGCTCGGCGCTGTCGCGCTGTCGCCGCCCGAGCGGAACGTCCATCCCTTGCGACGGAAATCCCACATCCCGGCGTACAGCGTTTTCGAATTGGACGGATCCATCGACATCATCGAGCAGCCGGTCGACAGGTTCCCGCCCTTGAGGACTTTGCTCCACGTCTTGCCGCCGTCGGTCGTCCTGTAGACACCGCGCTCGTCGCTATCACTCCACAGCTTGCCCGGGACGCAGGCGTAGACGGTGTTGGTGGCGGTGGGGTCGACGAGAATCTTCACGATATGCTCGGACTCGCGCAGCCCCATGTTGGTCCAGTTTTCGCCGCCATCGTCCGAGCGGTAGATGCCGTCGCCAATGGACACGCTGTTGCGCATCCACGATTCGCCCGTGCCCACCCAGATCACTTTGGGATTCTTGGGATCGATGGTGACGGCGCCGATCGACTGCACCGGCTGTTTGTCGAAGACCGGCTTGAACGTCGTGCCGCCGTTGACCGACTTCCACAGGCCGCCGCTCGCCGCGCCGACATAGAGCGTGAGCCGTGCATCCTCATGAACGGCGGCGAGCGCCGCGATGCGGCCACTCATCGCCGCGGAGCCGATGTTCCGCGCGCCCAGACCAGAGATCGTTTCGGAGTCCACCTTGACGGCGGGCGCCGTCGGTTGCTGGGCGATCAGAAGCAGCAGAAAAAGCTTCATGGGCGTGCTCCCCCCCCCGCTCCCGGCCGACTGAACCGCACGTTGTCGAGCGGTACGTTGGCCTCGATTTTGTCGTAGGTGATCTTCCCCCGGTCTGTGCTGCTGCTGCCTTTCGCGCCGGACTCGGAAGAGAACGGCAGATACACGCCGTTCACCTGCTTGTAGTCGCCCAGCGAGGTCTCGAATTCCTGAGGGGCCCCGCGGATCATCCGCTGCGTGTCGATGCGAATCGGGACGTAGTACTCGGTATCGAGGTAGTAGAAGCTGACGTCACCGTTGGGGCGCGTGACCTTGAGCTTGTAGGCGTCGCTGCCCTCGATCTGCTCCGTCCCCTGAAACTCGACCTTATTGCCCTTCGCCTGGTAATTCACGAGCGGCCCGTCGAAGTCGGCATCATCGAGGATGCCGTGCATCTCGTCCTCGCCCAGCGATTCGGGATCCCGCTTGCCCTGCCACGGCTCGATCTTCCATCCGTCGCGGCCGTCGTAGGCGTTGATGCCGGTCATCCCCTGGATCGAGAACTCTTCTCGCACGCTGGTGGGGCGCTTGTTCTCCTGAATCACGACGGCCTCAAAACCGCCGCCGCCCGTGTACTTCCCCGTGCGACGCAGCGTCTGCAGCGCCTGAATCTTGGCAATGCCGCCCGACGCCTGGATGTATTTGCCGATGATGCTGTCGACCGACTGAGCGGAAAGCGGCGTCGCGCACACGGCGAGTGCCGTGATTTTCAGCAAGGTGCTACGCATGATCATTCCTCCGAAGCTCCGGCGGGGAAACAACGAACTTATCCGCCGGGCCGGGGGTCGCAACTTGCCTCGATGTCCTCGATGTCGCGAACGATGCGGTCCCAGTTGAAGTAGGTCTCCACCGCGCGGCGTCCGGCCGCGCCCATCCGCCGCCGCAGCGCGTCGTCCGCAAGCAGGCGGTTGAGTCCCTCGGCAACGGCGGCGGGGCAGTAAGGATTGACCAGCAATCCCGTCTCGCCGTCGCGTACCGCGTCGATCAGACCAGCCTCTCGTCCGGCCAGCACGGGGACGCCCGACGCGGAGGCTTCCATCACAGCGATCCCGAAGCCCTCCACGAGCAAGTCGTAGCGCCGCGAAACGAGCGCGAACACGTCGGCAGTGTTGTAGAGCGCTGGAAGATCGTCCTCTGGGACGAATCCTAGAAACCGTACTGCGTCCCCAAGTCGCAGCTCGGCCACCAAGGTTTCGAGAAACGGTCGAGCCTCTCCAACCCCGGCGATCGCGTAGCGCACACTCGGGTGGACCGCCCGCACGGCTGGCAACGCCCGGATCACCGTATCGAACCCTTTGTGCCAGTCGAGGCGCGCGACCGTAAGGATCCAGGGGCCTCCCTCGAGACCGTACGTGCGCCGGACCTCGGTGGTGGGGAGACCCGGTTGGAACTGCTCGGGATCGGTGCCCAGCGGAACCGTGCGCACGCTGCCCGCCTGTCGTTCGAGCCCGAGGTCGGACAGGATTCGGCGCGTGTACTCTGCGGTCCACTGGCTGATGGCCACGAAGACTGACGCTCCCTCGAGCAGCTGGCGGCCGGTCCAGTGTCTGAATCGGGAGCGTCGCAGCTTTTGGTCGAGGAGCAGCAATTCCGCGCCGTAGGTGAAGACGCCGTAGGGTATGCCGTAGCGGGCGTGTAGCCAGCGGGCGGGATAGGCGGCCGGCTTCAGCTCCGCGCACCACGTGAATCGCGGACGGTGGCGACGCGCTAACCTGTCGGCGCGGATCGTCCAGCGCACGAGTCCGTTCACCGTCCGGAGTCGCATCGCCTGAACGGGCACGCGGTCGGTCACCTGCAGAAAATCATCGTCACTCTCGGCACTGCCGGCATAGGTGCCGGTCGATACGAGCAGCGCATACGGGGGATACCGCCGGGCCAGCTCCCCCATCAGTCGGGCGATGCCCCCTTCGTGCGGCGGGAAGTTGAAGCCGAGGAGGAGGCTTGGTGACGGCTCCGCCGTCACTCTTGCTCCCAGAGAAACGCGTATTTGAGGAAGCCGCCGATCGCGCCCATCGCCGCCTGGATGACTCCCATCCGGCCGTCCAAAAATCCGCCGCGCAAGAGGTACTCTCGCCAGAAATGAGCGGCTGGTCGCAACGCGATGTCGCTCCACCGCGCGCGCCGTCCCCGCGCCGCAAGCGCGCGCGCACTCGTCTGCGCGTAGGCGACGAGCTTTTCTACGTGATGGCTCAAGTCGCGGTACGGCGTGTGATCGAGCTGCTCGGTGAGTGTGCCCACGTCTCGGAGACCTTGAAGTCCGGGATGCACCGGGCTGCCGCCGTAGCGGAACTCGCGGCGGGCAAAGCGCACCACCCAATCGTTGCCCCAGTGGCCGCGCCGCACGACTCTGCCATGGAACGCGTTGCGGCGCTTTACGCGATAGGCTTCGTGCGTCGCGTGCGCACTTACTGTTATGAGTTCTTTCGCCAACGCAGGCCCAATCCGTTCATCGGCGTCCAGCGCGAAGACCCACCCGTGCCGGGCGACCGCGATCCCGCTGTTGCGCTGCTCGCCAATGCCGCGGGGACCGTCCGTGACGACACGCGCGCCCGCAGCGCGCGCGAGCGCTACCGTGTCGTCCGTGGATCCGCCGTCGACAACGACGATGTCGGCGGTCCAGTCGAGGTGCCCGATACACGCGGCGATCTGGTCGGCCTCATTGCGTGTGGGAATGACGATGGTGATCGGTGCCAGCACGCGCTCCTCCCCTGGTCCGGCGACGCTCCATCGCTTCACGATAAACAGCTTCAGTGCGCTCGACCACGCGGTCGAGACAGTGCTCCCGCCGGACAAAATCGCGGGCTGCGCTGCCGGTCCCCGCCGCGAACACGGGATCGCCGAGCATGCGCTCGAGCGCGGCGGCCCACGCTCGCGGATCCAAAGGCGGAACGAGGAGTCCCGTTTCGCCCGAGCGAATCAGATCGGGGTTGCCGCCCGCCCGTGACGCCACCACCGGGAGGCCGAGGGCCATCCCCTCGAGCAGCGCGAGCGAGAGTCCCTCGATCCGGGAAGGCAGCGCGGCCACTGTCGCCAACCGATAGAACGCGAGCGGCTGGTCCGTGAACGGGACGTACACGACGCGATGGCGGGGCGGCACGCGGGCTCCCAGCGCGCGCAGCTGGGCGTCGGGCTCGATCCCCACACACGCCACGACGACGGGGCGGTCGACCGCCGTGAGCGCTTCGAGCAGGATGTGCTGGTCCTTGCGTCGCGCGAGGACGACGATGACGGGACGTCCCGCGACGTCGCCTAACGCCTCCGCCGCACACGACATGGCCGCTGGACACGGCACCGCATCCACCCGCGCGAAATCAATGCCGTTGGGCACCACGCGCAGGCGCGCGCCGGGATACAGGCGCCGACGCAGCCCGCGCGCCACCGCGTGACTCACCGCTATGGTCCGGTCGGCGGACATGCCGATGGCGATCAGCTCTGGAGGCGACGTGAGCGGCATGGTGTGACGGGTCACGACGAACGCCTGAGACAAGCGGTGTTGCCACCGCAGCCACGTGAGCGCTCGGCGGTCGCGCGTGTCATGGCTGTTGATGAGATCGATCCGCTCCCGCGCGATGACGCAGGCGAGCGCGTCCGCGGTTGGACGGAGCCGCCGAAAGTCGAGCGGAACGACGGGCAGCCCCGCGTCGGTGCTCAACTCGGCGAGAAGACTGTCCGGTCGGCAACCCACCAACACCCTGTGACCACGCTCCACTAGCGGGGCGCACAGGCTGTGAATCATGAACGTGGAGCCGGCCTGGTGCCCCGCGTGCGTGACCTCGAGGATCGTAAGCGGACGTGCGGACATGGCGCGGGGTCCTTACCTGGTTGGTAAGGAGCGCACCAGCGACCGAAACGTGACAACCGTCTAGCGCACGTCGAAGGCGTAGCGCCCGGTGGGCTCCGCAGGGGCGGGCGCAGTGACTCGCGATCCGGCTTTCTCGAACAGCACTCGACCAGCAACCAGAATCCGGACATGGAGTGCGTTTCGGGGCACGACGATGTCGTAGCTCGCCGAGCTCCCGACGTTGTGAACGACCACGCCACCCGGATGGACGCGATACGTCACAGCCGCGCTAGGATCGATCACCAGCTTGGCAGTATCGGCGAGCGACACGTAGACGGCCCCGGACGATTGCGGGGCGTCGAAGCTGATATCCGCTTGCGGCCCCGGAATGAACGCAACGCCGACCTGGCCACCGCGCGCTGGGGAGGGCGCGGGGGGGGCGGAGGACTCGGGGTGGACGACGGCGCGAATGCGCACGACCAGCGCGCGAACGTACGGACGTCCGACAGTCGCGCCCGCAACGGATGCGACGACGAGCGCCAGCGCGGCCGCGATGACGCCCCATCGCAGGCGGGGCGCGCGCGCCCGCGAAACGATCGTCTCGATACGGAGATCTGGTGCGGCAGTCGGGAGCAGCGCCAGCAACGCGGCCGTCTCCTGAGCGGCGGACTCGAGCGCTGCCACGCGCGCGCGACACGCCGCGCACGTGCGCGCGTGTTGCTCCACCTCGACGCGTTGCGCCGGAGGCAGTTCCCCGTCTAGCAGCGCCCGCAGATCCCCGTCAGCGGGATGTGCCGAAGAGCTCATGATATGCCTTGCGAAACGCCTCGCCGGCCCGCACAAGCATGGTGCCGACGCTACTGCGAGTCAGCTCGAGAGCCGTGGCGATCTCCTGATACCGATATCCCTGGTGACGCAGCAGCAACAACTGGCGGTCCCGCAGCGAGAGCTTGTCGAGCGCCCGCCGGACGCTCTCGATCCGTTCCGCCGCAAGCGCCGGGTCGTCGGGCTGCGGCGCCGCACCGCCGAGCGGGAGATCGGTGCTCCATGCGCTGGTCAACCGCCGGCGACGCACGACGCGGCGCTGGGCATCGCGCAGGAGATTGTTTGCCACCGTGACGAGCCACGCCCGCGGATCGTCCGGCATGGCGCGGCGGCGATGCAGCTTCACGAAGCACTCCTGCACGATGTCCTCCGACAGCGCCGGGTCGCCGCTGACACCGTGGACGTACCGGTACAGCGAAGCCGATCGCTCTACGAACAGGGCGTGAAATGCATCATCGAACGACTCAGGACTCATGGCCTGCGTGCAAAGGAGCGCGCGAGGGCTGTCCTTTGTGCCGAGCTAGCGCGCGAGATACCACCTCACCCGCAACGAGAGCGTGCGCGAGTAGAGGAAGACCGGGCGGGGACCGGTGGATGCCGCAACGGAAGCGAGCATGTTGTGGCGATTGAACAGATTCCCGACGGTCAGAGCACTGGTGAGCCGGGGCGCCCCGCTGCGCGACAATCCCCAGCTTTTGACGAACCCGAGATCGGCCCGCGCGTAGTTCGGGAGTCGGCCTCTGTTGGGCGACCCGGCGATGGTCTCAGGACTTCCCGAGAGCTCGCCCGTACCCAGCAGGCCGGACGACTCCAGCTGCATGTCATTCTGGAGCAGGGTCGTCCGACGTCCCGCTCCGGCCCAAAGACCGAGGCGCACGACCATGCTCCGCGGGAGACGGTAGGCCAAGCCCATCGCCAGTCGGGCACGAGCGTCTCCCGTCGGGTACCGAATCGGGCCGGCGGTTCGGTACGAGCTCAGGAGCCCGGCCTGGAGCCGCAGGTCGAATCGCTCGGCCGGATAGGTGAGCGTGGCATCTCCACCCGAGACCGTACCGCGTCCCGTGGGGATCACCGCATCTGCGAACGGGCCGTGCGTGGCGAGCGCCGTGAGGGCGAGGCCGGATAGCCATCGCCTGTACACATCGAGCTGGAGCGTGGTGCGCCCACCGAGCCGCGCGCGGATCTCGCCGCTGAGCTGGTCGGATCGCGCTGGGCGAACCGCTTCTGAATTTGCAGCGATCGGAAAATCTGCACCGATCAACGCGTCCACCACGGATTCCTCGTTGCGAGCCGATTGCACGTACTGATGGACGCGCGCAAACCCCAGCGCCAGGGATGTCGCACCTTCGGAGCCGAGCGAGACCCGCGTCCACAAGCGAGGTTCGGCGAGCAGACCCCACGTCGATGTGGCGCTCAACCGCAGCCCGGTGGATACCGTCCACGGACGGGCCGGCTGCCAGCCTTGTGACGCGAACGCCGCCGCGATGACTGGAGCGGCGTTCATCGTCAGGACCGAGCTGTCGCTGTGTTGCACATGGTAGGAGGTTGTGATATGCGAGAGACTGAAGCCTGCCTCCGTCTGCGGACCCGTGTACTCGGCTCCCGCGCCAATCTCGCGCAAGTTCGACGCGGCGGTCACTGGGCCCCAGATGGAACCCCCGTCGACCTCACTGTACCACGCGCGCGCCTGCACCTTTCGGTCGTCACCGACGGCGTCGGTCCAGACAACGCCTCCAAGCGACCCGTTTGCGGTGAACACGTTTTTGACTGAGGCAGGTGCGCCCGCATCCGACTCTGTGAGCTCCAGGCGCGCCGGAAACGCGAGTTGGTGTTTGCTGCCGAGGTAGTAGAAATCGACGGCACCGCCGGGGGCCGGCGCCGAAAGGTGCGCGAACGCATCGCCGAATCCGTTGCCGCTCTCATCGGTTTCGTCCGCCTGGCTCCAGATGGTTCGGTAGGACTGCCGTCCACTCAGGAACAGCGTGGCGCCGCGCTGACCCAACGGCGTTCCCACAGCCTGCTCCACCGCGGTGGGGTCAGCGCTGCCCTCGGCGCTGCGGCGCCCGCCGATCTCGGGTTGCAGGACGATGAAACTCGAGAGCGCGTCACCGTAGCGCACGGGCGGGACCGTTGTATGGACGTCGACCGCCGTGACCGCGGTGCTCGGGAGCATTCCCACGACACCGCCGGGCGGGCGCGGTCCGCGCCACGGGAGTCCGTCGAGCAGAACCATGTTCTCGTCGCCGGAGCCGCCTCGCACACGAAACGACGTCGCCAACTCCTCTCGACCACCGACGAACGAGGCACCCGCCAGCCCCGCCAACACATCGGCATCGCCGACGAGCGGATCACGTCGTGCCGCTACCCGCGTCAGGCTGAAGCGGCCAATCTCCGTGGGGTCCACCGGCGCCGCTGGCGGTGCGACATACTTCGGAACGACGGCCAGCGGCGTGAGTGCAATCGCCGCCGGGGCGAGATCTACGTCCACGTCGCCGCTGCCCGTTCCAGCCAAGACATCAACAGTCAAGGGCTCGAAGCCGATGCGCTCGAACAGCAGCGCGAGGCGTTTTCCCGGCAGGTGGTGGTGGAGCACGTAACGGCCGGTGGAATCGCTGAGAGCGACCTCGGCGTGGCCGCGCATGCTCACTCGCACCCCGGGAATGCCTTCACCAGTCCCGGCAGCGCGCACGATTCCGTACAGCGAATCCGCCGGTGCCTGCATGAGTGTCGTGACGGCAAGCAGCGCGAAAACCATCAATCACCGCCCCTTGTTTGCTGCGAGAGCGCGGGTTTCCACTCGACTATTACCCGCCCGTCGCGCGCTCGCAACGGGTAGCGTACCTTCTCCGCTCATGGCGCGCGAGCCGTCACAGTTTCCTAACCTCACCGTGCTGTCGCATCCCCTGATTCAGCACAAGCTCACGATCCTGCGCGACAAGCGGACCAGCACACGCGACTTCAAGCAGCTCGTGAACGAGATCGCGATGCTGATGGCGTACGAAGTGACCAAGGATCTGCCGCTCGAGCCCGTGGAGATCGAAACACCCCTCGAGAAAACGTCCGGAAGTCAGGTCGCCGGCAAGAAGCTCACGCTCGTACCCATCCTCCGCGCCGGGCTGGGTATGGTCGATGGGATCTCGCAGCTGATCCCCTCGGCGCGCATTGGGCACATCGGCCTGTACCGGGACCACGCGACCCTCCAGCCCGTCGACTACTACTTCAAGATTCCCTCGGGTGAGGCGGATCGCGCCTTCTTCCTGCTCGATCCCATGCTGGCAACCGGAGGATCAGCAGTCGCGGCGGTCAACGCCCTCATCCGCGCCGGCGCCCAGAAGATCCGGTTTTTGTGCCTGGTTTCGGCCCCCGAAGGCGTACAGGCCATGCTCGACGCCCACCCGAAAGTCCCCATCTACACCGCCGCCCTCGATCGGCAGCTCGATGAACGGGGTTACATCCTGCCTGGCCTTGGAGATGCCGGCGACCGCCTGTTTGGCACCAGGTAAGACACTCCCACGTAACCCTTTTGTCGTCCCCCGTGTCCCATCAGTAGTTACGAGCCCAGACCGTCACCTCGGAGCGCCGTGGACGAATCAACGCTGATTGCCCGCGTCCGCGCCGGGGACAGCGCCGCAGAGCGCACACTGTATGACGCGCATGTGGACCGCGTGTACCGCCTGGCTTTCCGGCTCGCGGGCGACGACGCCCTCGCGCAGGATTTCACCCAGGAAACGTTCATCCGCGCGTTCGACCGGCTCGGCTCGTTCCGTGGAGAGGCCGCGTTCTCGACGTGGCTGCATACGATCACCACGACGGTCGTGCTGAACGGGTTGCGAAAGGTGAAGCGGCTGCGGCAGCGGGAGACGGACATCGACGACGCGCAGGCCATCGGCGTCAGGAAACGTGAATCGGAGCCGGATTTGAAGATGCGATTGACGAAGGCCATCGACGAACTGCCGGAGGGTTACCGGACGGTGTTTGTGATGCATGACGTCGAGGGCTACACCCACGAAGAGATCGGCGCGGCATTGGGCGTCGAGACCGGGACTTCCAAGGCACAGCTGTCCCGCGCGCGGGCCAAGTTGCGCGTCGCGCTGGCAGACTTCGCAGGAGAATGGACGACATGACGGACCAGCACGAAGACCCGAAGTTCGACGCGTGGCTGAAGGACGTGGCACGCACCACGTACCACGCCCCACGCACCACACCTCGCGAGGAGATGTGGGCTCGCATCGCCGCGGAACGTCAGCGGCGAGCCGGGCGCGTGATTGAGCTACGTCCGTGGATGCGCTGGGCGGTAGCCGCAGCTGCCGTGCTCGTGCTCGGCATCGGGATCGGCCGCTGGACGGTGCGACAGCAGCAGCAGCCGGCCGGCGGCGTCACTCCCGTCGCCACAAGCTCCGACTCCTCACGCGATTCGTCGCGTGATCTCGCCTACGAGGTCGCCGCGACGCAGTACCTCTCGCGCACGGAAGCGTTTCTCACGTCTTTCCGCGCCGACGCGCACACGTCGGCGAGCAGCGCCCGCTTTGCCACACAGGCGCGCGACCTCCTCACCACGACGCAGCTGATGCTCGATTCGCCGGCGGGCAGCGATCCACACCTGCGCGCGTTGCTTGAAGACCTCGAGCTGGTGCTCGTACAGATCTCGGAGCTCAATGGGGGAGCGCACGACACCGATCTCATTACGCAAGGCATGAACCAATCGAACGTGTTGCCCAAGCTGCGTTCGGCGATTCCCGCCGGGCCGGGACCGGTGCGCACACAAGGAGTTCTCTGATGTTGTCTTGCTTGTCGCTCTTGCTCGCCGTTACCACGACCATCCAGGCGACACCGGCACCAACGTCGGCACCGACCGCCCGCCTGCATCGCCGAGTGCATATCAGCGCGGTCGCGCCTCTCGCAGCCGCATCGGCAGACTTCCAGGCAGCCGCCATGGCGGTGGAAATGGCGCAACCCGATTTCGCGGTGATGAGCGCGCAGGCGCCGGATCTTGCCATGTCGGCGCAGGCGCTGCAGACCCCCGTGTATGCGCTCACCGGTTTGGCCGACCTCTCGGGGCTTTCCGGTTTGGCCGGCCTGGCGACGCTGGCGGACATCGGGGGACTCGACGACGATAAGCTCGAACCGAGTTGGCCGCAGGATGCTGCGCAGCAGCAACCGGATCCTGCTGACTCCGTGTATCGCGTCGCACGCCAGGCGTTGAATGGTCAGCAGTACAACCGCGCGGCAAGACTCTTCCGCACGCTGCGCGATCGCTACCCGCGCTCGTCCTACGTCGGAAACAGCTACTACTGGCAGGCCTTCGCCCTGTACCGGGTCGGGTCCGACTCTGCGCTGGACGCGGCAAGCGACGCCTTGCACATGCAGTCCATCCGATATCCCAAAGCCACCACCCGCCGCGATGCCGAGGTGCTGATGCGGCGGATCCAGGGCGCGCTCGCACGCAGTGGCGATGCCGACGCGGCCGCAAAACTCACGGCCGAGGCGGAGAGCCTGGCGCCGGACGCCGGCCCGGTCGTCGTAGTTGTGCCCGCGACGCCAGCCATCCCTCCCGTACCAGTCATCGTGGGCGCGCCCGGCGACGGATACCCCAGGCATAATGAATCATGCGACGACGACGATGACATCAGAATCGCGGCGCTGAATGCCGTGCTGCAAATGGATCCTGACCGCGCAGTGCCTCTGCTGAAAACGGTACTCGCTCGTCGCGACGAAAAATCCGTCTGCCTGCGCCGGAAGGCCGTGTTCCTTGTCTCGCAGAAACGCACCGACGAGACGTCACGCATCCTGCTCGACGTCGTGCGCTCCGATCCGGATCGGGAAGTGCGCGAACAGGGAGTCTTCTGGCTCTCGCAGGTGCCGGGGGATGAAACAGTCTCCGCGCTGGATTCGATCCTGCGAGACCCGCGCACCGATTCCGAGATTCAGGAGAAGGCGATCTTCGCGCTGTCACAGCACCGCAGTGCGCGGGCTGGCGCCATTCTGCGGGATTTCGCGATGCGGCGCGAGGCAAACGAGGACCTGCGCGCGAAGGCGATCTTCTGGATCGGGCAGACGCGCTCGCCGGAGAACCAGCAGTTTCTCAAAGACCTCTACGCCAAGGTGGATGACAGCGATCTCAAGGAAAAAGTCATCTTCTCGCTGGCACAAATGGGCGGCTCCGACAACTATCGCTTTTTGATGGACATCGCGCTGAACCAAAAAGAGGACATCGAGCTCCGGAAGAAAGCCCTGTTCTGGGCTGGTCAAGGCCGCAGCGTCGACATCCCCGACCTGGTGCGCTTGTACGACAGCATGAATGACCGCGAGATGAAAGAACAGCTCATCTTCGTCTACTCCCAGCGCCGCGAAGACGCCGCGCTCGACAAGCTATTCGCGATCGGCAAGAACGATCCCGACCGCGAGCTCCGCAAAAAAGCGATTTTCTGGATCGGCCAGTCGCGTAGCCCGCGGGCGGCGCAATACCTCCAGGAGCTCATCAACCAATGAAAACTCTTGCGTTGTTGCTGCTGCTCGCAGGCACCGCGCAAGCGCAGAGCCTCGAGAAGCGAATCGCCGCGGCTCCCGATGGATCGGTGCGCTTCAGCTTTTCCGCCAGGCCCGGTGTGTTCGGGAACGGCCGGAACTCGATCAGCTGGGGTTGCGATCAAGGGAATTGCCGCCACCGCCAGGTGGACGACAACTGGGACAGCGACGACCACGACTGGGACGCGCCGTGCGACTCGGGGCCGGTCCGCGTCGCCCTCCGGAAGAGCAGCGGCCGGATCACCAATCTGCGCACCTACGTCGGGGGCGAGTGGCGTCCCAACACCTCAGCCACGGACCTTGGCGTGGTCGGTACGAAGGACGCGACGAGCTATTTGTTGTCGGTGGCGGCGCGGGACGATTCCCGCGTCGCGGAGAACGCGATCTTCCCGGCCGTCCTCGCGGACAGTGTTACGATTTGGCCCGATCTCTTGAAGATGGCTAAAGACGAGAAGGTCTCGCGGAAGGTGCGGCGGTCGGCGGTGTTCTGGCTCGGACAGGCGGCTGGGGATGCCGCCACCAGGGGGCTAACCGACCTCGTGGCCGACGGAGATCAGGATCATGAGGTGCGCGAGTCCGCAGTATTCGCGTTGTCGCAGCGGCCGCATGAAGAGGGCGTGCCGGCGCTCATCCGCATCGCCAAGGACAACAAAGATCCGGACCTCCGCCGCAAGGCAATCTTCTGGCTCGGCCAGTCAGACGACCCCCGGGCCCTGTCCCTGTTCGAGGAGTTGCTGACCAAGCCCTAGTATCTTGTGGCATGCCATTCTGGACGGGGCGGCGTGCCCTCAGCGGGTTTCTCCTCGCAGGCCTCTTGCTCGGCGTCGGGTGGGCAGCTGTGGTCGTTGCGGTCGCCGTGCATGCCGCTCGCGACCAGGCTACCGGCGCGGATGCGATTGTTGTCCTCGGCGCCGCACAGTACAACGGCCGGCCCTCACCCGTCTTTCGTGCCCGACTCGATCACGCCGCGACGCTGTATCAGCGCGGGTTCGCTCCCGTCGTGCTGGTTACGGGCGACGTCGGCCCACGCGATACCCTCAACGAGGCGAACGTAGGGCGCGACTACCTCGTCCGGCTGGGTCTGCCGAGTGAAGCCGTGTTACCGCTCGCCGGCGGTCACGACACCTACACATCACTCGAGCAGGTCAGGCGCTGGTTTCAGGGCAAAGACAGCCGTCGCGTACTGCTCGTGAGCGACGGTTTTCACATGCTCAGGCTGCGGATTATTGCCGAACGGCTGGATCTGACACCGTACACATCACCCGCCCCCGGCTCGCCGATCCACGCCAACGTCCGCCGCAACACGGGGTATCTCTTCGCCGAAGGCTTCAAGGTTCCCATCACCTGGCTGTTTCAACGCTAAAAGGGAGAGCTGATGCAGCTCGCCAGTAAACGAATCCACAAAGGCCGGGTCATAGACCTGGACGTGGATACGGTCCGTTTTCCGGACGGATCGACAGGGCAGCTGGAAATGATTCGTCATCCTGGCGCTGCCGCTGTGCTCCCGTTCGCGTCGGATCCGCACGGCGCAGATCCCACGATCCTGTTCATCAAGCAGTACCGCTATGCGGTGAACGGGCCGCTGATCGAGATACCGGCGGGGCGGTTGAATCCGGGAGAGGACCCGAAAGATTGTGCCCGGCGGGAGCTGCTTGAGGAAGTCGGTGTGAAAGCGGGGCGGATCGAGCGTCTTACTACGATATGGACAACACCAGGGTTTACGGACGAGAAGATTCACCTTTTTTGGGCGTCGGACCTCACGACCGGCAAGCACGCTCGCGAGCCGGACGAGTTTATCGAGGTTATGCCCAAGCCCCTCTCGGAAGCACTCACACTTGTCCGGGATGGGGGTATAAGCGACGCCAAGACCGCCCTCAGCATCCTATTCGTGGCTGGTTTCACTCTCGGGCATTAGTTCTTTCCCCCTTCGGATCTAGATCATATGTAGAATTGCGCTGTCCGCTGGCTCGGACAATATTCCGCGTTCGCATCCTCCTGCGAGTCGCAAGTTATTGGTTTGTAAGCGGTTAGTCCTTGAGCCGGGGAGGCACGATTCGTGCCCAACGCACCTAAGGCAAGGCACCACAGAATGTTCCGTGTTCCCGTGCGCAACGTGAGGGGACGTATGCAGACCACGCTAAAACCGACAATCGCCACCGCCAGTCCCGCCCCTGCCTCCACCACCTCGGTCGAGTCGGCGCGCGCGCTCCAGCGGGAGGCGCTGCACGAGTTGGATGACGGCCAGGTTGTGATGCGGCACCTGGCGGGCGAACCGCAGGCCTTTGGCACCTTGGTGGATCGGTATCAAACCCGGCTCCTCAATTTCGTGAACCGCACGATCGGAGACCGGGAACGGGCCGAGGATCTCGTCCAGGAAGTATTCATCCGGGTTTTCCGGCACCTGCACCGCTTCGATCAGACCAAGAAGTTTTCAACCTGGATTTATACGATTGCATCGAACCTGGCCAAGAACGAGTTGCGCAATCGCAGCCGCAATCCCCTGGTCCTGTTCCAGACGATCAAGAAGAATTGGGAAGCCGATCATCGGCCGCTGCAGTTCGAGGACACAACCGCACGTCCGGACGATCTGTACCGCAAGCGCTTCCTGAAGGACGCCGTCGACCAGTGCGTCCAGCGGCTCCCTGAGCACCACCGGGAGGTGTTCGTGCTCCGGGAGCTCGAAGGGAAGAGCTATCAGGAGATCGCAGAGATCACGGGGTGCAATTTGGGGACTGTGAAGAGTCGTCTGAATCGGGCGCGCAACAGCTTCGCCCAGCTGATCGGCCCCGTCCTCGTTTAAGCACAAAACGACCCTCCCAACCCCTGGCCACGGAACACGCCGTGGCCAGGGGTTATACATTTCATCGTTATGCTGTGCAGCGAGTTCCTCGAGCGGCATTCCGACTTCCGCGACGGACTGATTACCGCCTCGCGCGAGTTGCGGCGATTCGCCCGACACATGGCGCATTGTTCGTCGTGTCGGTGCTATGACGCGACCGTCCGCCAGGCTGTCCAGGTTCTCCACTCTGCTTCCCCCATCTCCCCATCACCCGCCTTCCGGCAGCGCCTCGACGCACGACTGGCGTTGGAGCGGCACCCAATCCTCGTACCCCCGGCGCGCGCCGGAATCACCGCCGCGCTGTTGGTTCTCGCCGGGGTGGCCCTCTTCGTTTTCGAGGTGGGACGGCGGCCGCGCGTCGAAGCCGTCCAGCTGCTCCCACCGGCCGCATTTCCGAAACCTGTGGCTGGCGCCGCATTGCCGTTCGTCTCATTTCAGGATCCGCGCGCGAGCGTGGTGAGTGGGAATCCATACCCGTACGGCACCGCGCTCGTGCAGCCGGCCGCAATCAACTTCCAGCCCGCAACTCCAGGCCGTTAGCAATCTTTCGACCTTTCTCCCAGCACAGGGCGGGGGTAACTTGCGACCTGTATGGCGGCGCTCACGCTCGACGCGCTCCTGCGCAGCCTCAAAAAGGGCGCTCGGAGCGCCCTCGATCCCATCTATCTCCTCTATGGTGACGAAGACGTCCTCAAGGACGAGGCTCTTCGCCTGCTCGTCGACGCCGCCATCGGGGGAGACGCCCACCGCGACTTCAACTTCGATTCCCGCTTCACCGCCGACCTCACGCCGGAGCAATTTCACGCGCTGGTAAACACGCCGCCCATGCTGGCGGAGCGGCGCGCCGTCGTCGTGCGGGGCGTGGAGCAGCTGGGTAAACGCAAGACGAAGCTGCGCGACGAGGTGTCCCGCTACCTCGCCGCTCCCAATCCGAGTACGCTGCTGGTGCTCGTCTTTGCCGCTGGTGAGGAGCCGGACGCCGAGCTGGTCCGCGCGTCCACCGCGGTCGAGTTGGGACCACTGTCTCCCGAACGGGTGCCGCGCTGGCTGCAGCATCGTGCCGGTACTCTGGGGCTGATGTTCGAGCCGGACGCGGCGACGCTGCTGCTCGAGGCGGTCGGCAACGACCTGACCACGCTGGCGCGCGAGCTCGAAAAGCTCGCGTCGCTGACGGCCGATACGCAGCGACCCGCGACCGCCGCGGATGTGACGGGGCTCGTAGGCGTGCGCCGCGGCGAAACGGTATATGATCTCGTAGACGCGGCGCTCGCGCGTAACGCGGCGCGCGCGGCGTCGCTAGTCGAGCGAGTCTTGGAGCAGGCCGGCATGAGCGGTGTCAAGATCGTCTCACTTCTCGGCACCCATCTCGTAGGAACCGCGCTGGCGCGAGCGGAGCGGGACCGCGGGGCTCGGAGACTGCCGGATACCCTGCTTCGGCACCTGCTGGCCACCCGCCCGTACGGACTGCGCGGCTGGAAAGACGAAGCAGCGCGCTGGAGCGAGTGGAGCGCCACGTGGACACCGCCGGAGTTGAGCCGCGCCTTGAAGGCCGCGCTCGCTGCCGACATCGCCTTGAAGACGCCAACCGTCAGTGATGACCGAGGGATTGTCACCCAACTCGTGCTTGGATTTGCGCCCCTGAAGCGGGAGGCCGCATGAGGCGGCCGGACGGCCCGACGGTCGGACGGCCGTTAATGTTCGCGCTTCTATTGCTGGCTGTCTGGCCGTCTGGCCGTCTCGCGGCCCAGACCGACGCGCGGCTTGTGGAGGCTCTACGCCTGGCACAATCAGGTCAAGCCGATTCCGGGCGTGCAATCGTGCGGCGTTTGCTGGCCAGGTTGCCGCCTTCGGACTCGGTCTATCCTGAGGCGTTGCTCACGGCCGCGAAGATCGCACCCGATGCGCAGACCGTCGCGTCGAACCTGAACCGTATCGTGGTTGATTACGGTTCGAGCCAGTGGGCCGACGAAGCGCTGCTGTTGCTGACCCAGCTCTACTATGCGCAGCACGACGCGGCGCAAACGATTCAAGCCGCGGAGCGGTTGAATCGCGATTACCCCGACTCGCCGCTGCGGCCCCGCGCGAGCTTCTCCGCCGCGCGCGCCTACTTCGAGCTCAAGAATGAGGCTCGCGGCTGCGAGCTGATCCGGCAGGCGCTCGACGGCGCGGGGGACGACGTCGAATTCAGGAATCAGGTGAGCTTCTACGCGTCGCGCTGCAGCGCGTCCACCACCACGGCGACGGCTCCTCCCGCGCCTCCGCCGAGCGGTGGGACGCCGGCGAACACGGCGTCGGGAGCGCGCGCCTATGCCGTGCAAGTGCTCGCGGTGAAGAGCGCCGCCCAGGTGGACGACATGCTTACGCGACTCAAGGTGATGGGCTTTGAGGCGCGGGTGGTCCGCGATACGACCGGCTTCTTCAAGGTACGAGTGGGCCGCTACGCGACACGCGAAGAAGCCCAACGCGCCCAGCAGCGGCTCAAGACCAAAGTCGGCGGGAATCCTTTCGTGGTGGATGAGCCGTGACGGGAAAAGTCGCCAGCACCGACACACCCGTCATGCAGCAGTACCGCGACATCAAGGCCCGGCACCCGCACACCATCCTCTTTTTCCGGATGGGCGACTTCTATGAAATGTTCGAAGACGACGCCAAGCTCGCGGCGCGCGAGCTCGGCCTGACGCTCACGTCGCGCAACAACGGCGGCGCGGCGGAAGTCCCGCTTGCCGGCGTACCGGTCAAGGCAGCTACGGACTACCTGCGCCGTCTGATTGCGAAGGGCCACAGCGTCGCGATCTGCGAGCAGGTCGAAGATCCAAAGTTGGCGAAGGGCGTCGTGCGGCGGGCGGTCGTCGAAACCGTTACGCCCGGCACCGTGCTGTCCGAGGATTGGCTGGACCGCAATCGCAACAACTATCTGGTCGCCGTGGACCCGCGCGGCGCGAATGCGGGGATCGCCGGTCTCGATCTCACAACCGGTGAGTTGATCCTCGAGGTTGTGCCGACCTCCGAGCTCGAGTTGGCGCTCGCTCGGTACGAAGCCCGCGAGCTGGTCCTGCCGGCTGAGACGACAATCACCGCGTCGGCGGGGACGATGACTGCTCGCGAGGCATGGGAGTACGATCCCGAGCTGGCGCGCGAAGACCTGGCGCGCACCTACGGAGTCGCTTCGCTCGACGGACTTGGCGTCGCCGGCGAGGATCGGCCGGCGCTCGGCGCCGCCGGCGCGCTGCTCCGCTACGCGCGCGAACTCAAGCCGGGCGGGCTGCCGCATCTCGCGCATCCGAGGATCGTGCGGCGCGGCGATGTACTGCCGCTCGACGAGATGACCCGGCGCAATCTGGAGCTGGTCGAGCCATTGCGCGCCGGCGCCGAAGGGGCGACCCTGCTCGAAGTCGTCGACCGGACGCTGACGCCGATGGGCGGGCGCCTGCTGCGCCGGTGGTTGCTTGCACCTCTGGTCGATCCCGCCGCGATCAACTCACGCCTCGACGCCGTACAGGTCCTGGCGCAGGACGGTCGCGGTCGCGAGCGGCTGCGCGAAGCACTCGACGGCGTCCGCGATCTCGAGCGGCTCGCCGGCCGGGCTGCGCTGGGGCGCGCCACTCCTCGCGAGATGGGCGCGCTGCGCGATTCGATTCTGCGCCTGCCCGATGTCGCTGGTGCGGTCGGAGGGCTCGAGGGACGCGAGCAATCCACGCTACTCGAGACCACCGCGCACACGCTCGACCTGCTCACCGATGTGGGCGAAGAGCTCGTCCGCGCGCTCGTGGACCGTCCGCCGGCCCAGCTCGACGATGGCGACACCATTCGGACCGGGTTCGATCGCGAGCTCGACGAGTTGCAGGAGACCCGCGACGGCGGGAAGCAGTACATCGCCACCTTGCAGGCGCGCGAGCGGGAACGCACCGGTATCGGATCGCTCAGGGTCGGCTTCAACAAGGTGTTCGGTTACTACATCGAGATCACGCACGCACACCGCGAGCGCGTCCCGACCGATTACGAGCGGCGGCAGACCCTCACCGGCGCCGAGCGGTACGTGACGCCGGACCTCAAGGAATACGAAGCGAAGGTGCTCGGCGCCGAGGAGCGCATCGCCAAACGTGAAGCGGAGCTGCTCGACGCGCTGCGCCAGCATGTGGCGCAGGCGATCGGTCGGGTGCAGTCCAGTGCGGGACTGCTGGCGCAACTCGACGCCTGGGCCGCCCTCGCCGACGTGGCCGAGCGGGAACGCTATGTGCGTCCGGAGGTGAATGCGGGCTTCACACTCCAGCTCGAGGGCAGCCGCCATCCCGTGGTCGAGAGAATGATGGCGCGGGAAGCGTTCATTCCGAATGACATCGCCCTCGACGAAGCCGGACGCGTGATCCTGCTGACGGGCCCCAACATGGCGGGAAAATCGACGCTGCTGCGTCAGGCAGGATTGTGCGTCGTGCTGGCGCAAATGGGTTCGTTCGTCCCCTGCCGGCGCGCGAGCATCGGCGTCGTCGACCGGCTGTTCACGCGCGTGGGCGCATCCGACAACCTCGTCCGCGGCCAATCGACGTTCATGGTCGAGATGAGCGAGACCAGCGCCATTCTGCACGGCGCGACGGTACGCAGCCTCGTGTTGCTCGACGAAATCGGCCGCGGGACATCGACGTACGACGGCGTGGCGATCGCCTGGGCCGTGACGGAGTGCCTCCACAATACGATCGGCTGCAAAACTATTTTCGCCACTCACTACCATGAGCTGACACAGCTCACGGAAGAGCTGGAGCACGCCAGGAACTTCAACGTCGCGGTCCGTGAAGTGGGCGATGAAATCGTCTTCTTGCACCGGCTCGAGGCGGGCGGCGCCGATCGGTCCTACGGCATCCATGTGGGCCGGCTGGCGGGGCTCCCGGATCCCGTCGTGACGCGGGCCTGGCAGGTGCTGAAGCTGCTCGAGGCCGGCCATCACGTAGCGAAGCAGCAGCTGCCATCGCCGCTCGACGCAACGCAGCTCGGCCTGTTCGCGGCACCTGCGCCCGACCCGCTGCTGCTCGAGCTCGACGGGCTCGATGTGAACACACTGTCGCCGCTCGACGCACTGAACCGGCTCGCAGCCTGGAAACAACGACGCAAGGATGGGAGTAGCTGATGCGATTGATCGTCATCGCGGCGGTCCTTGCCGCTGTCGCGGGCTGTCGCGGGGGGGCCTCGCAGTCCGAGAATCAGTCCGCTCCTCCGCCCGAATCTGAACCGCCGGTCGCCTTGAACCCGGATGTGCCGATCGCCTATCCGCCCGCGCTGTACGAACAGAAAGTGGAAGGCGACGTCACGCTGCGGTTGTTCGTGGACTCGACGGGAAAGCTGGTCCCCGAGTCCACGCGTGTCGTCGAGGCCAGCGGCTACCCCGCACTCGATTCCGCCGCGATCGCCGGCTCGGCGGGGCTGCGGTTCGCTCCGGGCAAGCGGCACGGCATCCCGGTGGCGACCGCTTTTCTGCAACCGGTCGAGTTTCGCCAGGTGGGAACCACCCGCACCAGCACCGTGACGCTGCCGCCCCCAGCCGCGCCGACGATCGGACAGCCACCGGCGCCGGCAGTCGAGCGGCCGAGACCGCGTCCGCCAGCGCCGCCGCCCCCGCCGCCGCCGCAGGCAAGACCTGATACAACGCGGGCACCTGCTGACACGTCGCGGCACCCCTCGCCGCCGCCGCCCCAGCCGCCCCCGCCCCCACCGCCGGCGCCCGACACGACCAAGCCGCGTCCGGATACGAGTGCCACAGCACACTAAGCCCTACGGCACCGTCCTCGAGACGATCGGCTGGACTCCCCTGATCCGGATCAACAAGGTCACACACGGAGTCAGGACGCCGGTGTACGCGAAAGCGGAGTTCTTCAATCCCGGTGGGTCGGTGAAAGATCGCATCGGCCTCGCGATGATCGAGGCCGCAGAGCGAGAAGGGCGGCTCAAGCCGGGAGGCTTGATTGTCGAGGCAACGTCGGGCAATACCGGTGTGGGCCTCGCGATCGCCGCAGCGGTGAAGGGGTATCGCTGCATCTTCACGATGCCCGACAAGATGTCGCAGGAAAAAGCGCGGCTGCTGCGCGCGCTCGGCGCCGAGGTCATCATCACGCCGACGGCGGTGCCACCGGATCATCCCGACAATTACATCATGAAAGGCCGCGCGATTGCCGCGGCCCATGAGAACGCGATCTTCGCTGATCAACATTACAACCCGGTGAACCCTGATGTGCACTATCACACCACGGGACCGGAGATCTGGGAGCAGACGAGCGGGAAGGTGACGCACTTCGTGTGCGCGCCGGGAACCGGCGGGACCGTCAGCGGCGCCGGCCGCTATCTCAAAGAAAAGAATCCCAAAATAAGGGTCGTGGCCGGCGATCCGGCGGGATCGATTTATGCCGAGTACGCCAAGACCCAAGTGAAGAGTGAAGGCGAGCCGTACAAGGTCGAAGGAATCGGTGGCGATAAGATCCCGACGTCGCTGCACTGGGACGTGATCGATGAGTGGGTGGTGGTGAGCGACAAGGACGCGATGCAGATGGCGCGCCGGCTTGCGAAAGAAGAAGGGCTGTTCGCCGGCGGATCGACCGGAGTGAATGTCGTCGCGGCGCTGGACGTCGCGCGCCGGCTGGACGATCCTAAGGCGCTCGTCGTGACGGTGCTCGCCGATACCGGCGAGCGCTACCTGTCGAAGGTCTACAACGAAGAGTGGCTACGCGAGAATCAGCTCATCGAGGACGAGCGCCCGACCGTCGGGCGACTCGTTGCAGCGAAGCGCAACGAGTCACCGCCGCTGATTCACGTCGCGCCTGAAGCCTCGGTGCGCCAGGCGCTCAACCTGATGACCACCTACAATGTGTCGCAGCTCCCCGTGATCGAGGGCGACGACGGGATCGGCGCCGTCTCCGAGCAGGCGCTGATGGCGCGCGCGATCGGCCAGCCCAAGATCCTGGACAGTCCCGTGCGTGACGTGATGGATTCCCCCTTCCCGGTGGTCGATAGTCACTCTCCGGTCGCGTCACTCACGACCCTGCTGTCGCGCACCACGCCCGCGGCATTGGTGCGGCGGGACGGCAAGGTCGTCGGGATCGTGACGCGCTACGATCTGCTGCACCAGCTGGCGGGAATTCGTTGATGCGTGTGACGGTGCTCACCGGCGGAGCAACCGCCGAGCGCGCAGTGGCTTTCGCGAGTGCATCGCAGATTGTAGCGGCGCTCCGCAGCCGCAAGCACGACGTGAAAGTCGTGGACACGGCCGGGGGGCAGCTGGACGAGCGAGGCGAGCGCGAGGTGCTCGGCGGCGCCGTCGGCCTGACGCCGCCTGCGGTGGACGCCCTCGCCGAGCGTGAGAGGGAGATGCTGTCGGAGGGGCTGGCGGCGCTGCCCTCGGTCCGTGAAGCCGATGTGCTCTTTCTCGCGGTGCACGGTGGGGCACTCGAAGGGGGCACGCTCCAGGCCGTATTGGATGTGATCGGGGTACCGTATACCGGCAGTGGACCTCTTGCCAGCGCGCTGGCGATGGACAAGGACCTCGCCAAGCGGCTGTTCCGTGCGGCCGGCGTGCCTGTGCCGGCGTGGTTCATGGCTCCGGTGGCCCCGGATGATGTGACGACCGCCCTCGGCTGGCCGGTCATCGTGAAGCCGTCCAAGCAGGGCTCGTCAGTCGGATTGACGCTGGTGAAGAAAGCTCAAGACTTGGACAATGCGGTAAAGCTTGCAGGACACTACGACGATGAGGTAATGGCGGAACAATTCATCCCGGGGCGAGAGTTGACCGTAGGGGTGTTGGGCGACGTCCCGCTGCCGGTAGGGGAGATCGTTCCGAAGCACGAGTTGTTCGATTACGAGACGAAATACACGCCGGGGATGTCGGACGAGACCTTCCCGGCGAAGATCGACACCCTGCTAGCCCGACAATTGCAGGAATATGCGTTGATGGCGCACCGCGCCTTGAAGCTCAGCGGTTACTCGCGGGTCGACTTTCGAGTCACTCCCGAAGGGGATGTCTTCTGTTTGGAGGCGAATTCGCTGCCGGGCATGACCCGCACGAGCCTCCTTCCCCAGGCTGCGCAGGCGGCGGGTATCCCCTTCGCGGATTTGTGTGAGCGTATTGCACGCTTGGCCCGGAACAACCAGGCGGCAAGAGGGGGATAAAAAACTAGTACCAATCGAGGCACGGATGGGCCCGCAGCGGATGTACGGATTGACGTTATGGGTGCGACGGTTGCTCGTCGCCAACCTGCTCGTCTTCCTGGTTCAAAGCACGTTATTGACCTCCCCGAGCTTCCGGGTGGCGCTGGGGTTCAACCCCATGCGCGCCTGGGAGCAGCCGTGGTCGTTCCTCACGTACATGTTCCTGCACGAGAACGTGCTGCACCTGGCGTTCAACATGCTGATGTTGTTCATGTTCGGTCCTTCAGTCGAGGACCGGATGGGGGGCCGGGTTTTCTTCCTCTATTACCTGCTGTGTGGCCTCGGCGGGGCCGTCCTGTCGTTCCTGCTCATGCAGTGGCAGCCGGTCGGTGTCGTCATCGGCGCATCCGGGGCGATCCTGGGCGTCGTGGTTGCCTTCGCCTGGTATTGGCCGAATCATCAGGTCTTCGTCTTTCCGCTCCCGGACCCGATCCCGGCCAAGTGGCTGGTCACCTTCCTCGTCGCGTTCGACTTGGCGCTTGCCTGGGCAGGGGCGCTGTCGCACGGCGGGGTCGACGACAAACTGGCGCACCTCGCTCATCTGGGCGGTGTGGCGATGGCACTCCTCTTTCTGAAAGCGCAGGATTGGCGGGCCGCCCGCCGGGACGGCCGCCAGGGCCGCATGGCCGAGTCGAGCGTGCTCGTCAGCCAGCCGCCGCGGGTCAGCCGGAGCGGCGCCATGTCTTCTGGAAAGCGCGGCAAGTCTCACAGCGAGCCCGATGCGCGCGCGACCGCCGAGATCGACCGCGTGCTGGACAAAATCAACGCCAGCGGCGTCGACAGCCTGACGCCGGCGGAGCGGAAGTTCCTCACCGAAATCAGCCGCAGGATGCGTACGCCGCCGAAGTCCTGATCAAATGACCGCGCTGCTCCTGGCCGTCTTGCTCGCACAAGGCCTCAACCAGGACAGCCTCAGTGTACGCGCCGAGTCGTCGCTCGCCGCCGGCGATGTAGAAACCGCGTTGAAGCTCGCCAAGAAACTCGTCGAACGCCGCCCGAGCGATCCCCAGGCTCATTTCCTCCTCGGACGCGTGCATTACAACCGCCGGATCATCGGGCGCTGGCCCGCGCTGGAAGAATTCAAGAAGGCCGCTCGTCTCGCTCCGAACGATCCAGCGCCGTTGTACTGGCAGACCAAAGTCGGATTCTACCTGCGCAGTGACGACGGCGACCGTATCGCTCGCGACGCACTGCTCCAGCTATTCGCGGTGGCACCGGACTATCCCGATGCCTGGTCGCGCTTTCACGATGTCTATCAGGATGCCTCGATCTGGCGGCAGGCCGAGCGCGCTCTCGCTCGCCACGGTGATGATCCCACGGCCCTCGAGCACCGGGCGGAGCTATGGATCGCGCTGGCCGACGGGAGGCGCGCGGATTCGCTGCTCGCGATCGCGGTCGCTCGCCGCGCACCAACCGTGAAGACGTACCTGCTGCGCTCGGAGGCCAGCTTTCTGGCCGCGAATGCACGCGCGGGCTATGCGTGGCACGACTCGGCAGTCGCACACGCGGACGAGGACGCCAGCGAAGCGCTATGGGATGAAGCGTGGAGCATCGCGTCGCCTGCTGAAGCCGCTCGTTATGCCGCAGCGGGTCCGGGCGAGCTCCATGGATTTTTCGAGCGGTTCTGGAACGGGCGCGATCCGAATCTGCTGACGCCCGAAAACGAGCGACTCGCCGAGCACTACGCGCGGCGCTCGGAAGCACGCCGGATGTACCGGTTGCTGCAACCGCAACGATCGATCTACCACTCCCCAGGGGCGCGCGCATTGGATGCGTACGAGAAGCGTCTGGTGCTCAAGAAGATCGCAGCTGAAGCACCCGGTGCCACTGGGGCATCGTCCGATCCCTTTGCCGCTAAGGCCCGGGCAGCTGCGCTGGCTTGGCATGCGACGATCTTCGACGATACCGCCAGCGCGGTTGCGTTTCGTGCCGGCCTGACCGCGGAGGGTCTTGTCTTTCTGCGACACGGCCGCCCCGATCGGCAGGCTTCGTGCATCACCGACCTGCTCCGCCCTTACGCGCTTGACTGCAACAGTTTTCTCACGCAAGAGACCTGGCTGTACTTCACGCCTCAGGGACCCATGAGCGTCGGCTTCTGGTGGAACGAGTACTTCATGCCGACTTCGGAGGAGCAACTCCAGAGCACACGCATCGCCCTTCATACCGACCGCACGTCGCTTCCCGCGCCGCTGGTCGCGCACGCATGGTCGGCGTTGTTTCGCAGCGCCGAGCTCGGACTCACCGACGTCTACTACCGCACCAACGGCGATTCGGCTGCGGCGGTGCTGTGGGACACGGCAGGCCAGATTCAGCCGATCCGCGCGAGCGGGCCGGGGCTGTTGCTCCTCTCCGTACCCCCGGGCCTCTACCGTCTTGGAGTGGACGTTGACTCGGCTGGGAAACTCGGTCGGTGGCGGAGCGAGGTGCGCATCCCCCACTTCTCGCAGGTGGAGCTCGGACTTTCGAGCCTCGTGCTGGCGCCGAGCGCGGTGTTGCTCGATCGCGAGGCGGCCTTACGCGGGATGCCGGTCGATCTCGAATATCCGGCCGCTGCACCTCTGGCCTCGTATGTGGAGATCTACGGCCTCACGGCCGACCGCGACGGCCGGTCGCATTACCACGTCCGATACGCGTTCGCGCCAGTGCAGTCGCTCGTCGGAAAACTGTTGTCGAACGCGCGCTCCGTCGTATTTGAGTTCGATCGCGAGACCGAGAGCAGCATGTCACACGAGAAGCTCGTCATCGAGCCCGACCGGGTTCCCGCCGGACGCTATCGCGTGACCGTGGTGGTGACCGACCTCGTGCGAAATGTCAAGTCGGAGTCGGCGACGCTCGACATCGTCATCCGCTGACAGCCGCTTGTCATGAACGGTCGCCGTTCCCAAATTGGGGCCGGCTACCGGATGCTCGTTAATCTCGTTCCGGAATTTCTCGCGACACTCTCCGCGGCTGATCCATCCGCGGCATACCACGAGTACCTCGATCGTCATCGTCCCGTTCTCGCCGCGTACTGGCAGAACTACGTCATCGATCCCGAATCAGCCCACGCCGAGTCGATCATTGCCACCGCGCTGCGCGCCGACCGCTCCGATCTCAAGCGCCTGCTCGAGGATGTGGATGTCGTCGCCATCGCCGAAGAGGCACTGCGCCGCTCGACCGAGCTGCTCGAGGCCGACTGCCCGGTTGACCTGTACCTCATGGTCGGCGTGGGCGCAGCGAACGCCGGGGAGCTGGTCGTCGGAGGGCGCGGCATCGCGTTCGTCTGCCTGGAGCATTTCACCGGAAGGGCCAACGCGCAGACATACGGCATGGGCCTCGCGCCGCACCTGTTGCCCCTGTGGATCGCGCACGAGGTCGCGCATGCGCTGCGGTACACCTCGCCGTCCAGTCGCGCGGCGCTGCGACGCCTTGTGGTGGACCTGGACGGTTATTACGACGCCTGGGAGCTGGGGTCGAGGGCCACGCTGCGCGAGCTCGTCGTGAACGAAGGGTCGGCCATCGCTGCCTCGCAGGCGATCGCGCCCGGATTCGAGCCCTGGGAGTACTTCGGCTACACCCGTCGCCAGTATCGCCGGCTGCGCGAGCTGGACGCCTTCCTGCGGCGCGCGTCCGCCAACGACCTGGACGCCGCCGGCCTCGGCTTGCGCCTGCGCTATCTGTCCGGCGGGATGGCCCCGGCCGCGCGGTTGCTGGCCGGAAAGGTGCTCCCTGAGCGATCCGGCTATTACCTCGGCCAGCGGCTGGTCGAGAACTACTTCGCCGAGCACGGTGCCGCCTCGACGGTACGAGCGGCAGTGGAGGAACTGCGGCAAGCGGACGAGCGCGCCTCAGGCATCCAGACGGCGTGAGCGCGCAGGGACGCGCCGGGGGGGGACCTGAGCGCCGGCGCAACCGGCCGCTCCGGGAGACGTTGGACGAGCTGCTGGCGCACACCCGCGACATTGCCCGCCGCGCCAAGACCATGACACACGCCGAGGTGGATTACGCCCAGCAGCGGCTCGAGTGGCTGGCGGACGAGGTGTGGCGGTTGGCGACCGGCGAGGCTACTCCCCCCGAGTAGATTACGCGGGGTATGGGAACCCGCGGCGAATTCACCGTATCCATCACGAAAGAAGATCTGGTCTTCGCGGCCGCGCACTTCATCACGTTCGCGGGACACCGCTGCGAAAAACTCCACGGGCACAACTATCGGGCCAGCCTGCTCGTGGAAGGTGGCCTCGAGCAGGACAGCTGGTTCGTCGTGGACTTCTCCGCCGTGAAAAAGGTCATGCGCGCGCTGACGGCGGAGCTCGATCATCGCGTGCTCCTGCCGCGCGACAATCCCAAGCTCGCGATCGCGGAGGAAAACGGCAGCATGCACGTGGCGTTCGACGGCCAGCCGCGTTATGTCTTTCCGGCCGGCGATTGCGTGATTCTTCCCATCCCCAACACGACCGTCGAGATGCTGGCGCAGTATCTCGCCGGCCGCGTGCGCAACGAGCTGCGCGCCACGCATCTCAAGACGCTCGAAGTCGAGGTAGAGGAAAACTTCGGGCAGTCGGCGAGCTACCGCGAGACACTGGACTGACTCATGGCCAATCCCAAACCCCTAACTGCTTCCGAACTTGCCGAGCGCCTGAAAGCGCTCCCCGGGTGGCGCGTCGACGGTGGAGCGATCGTGCGCGATTACACGACCGACGGCTGGCCGACCACGCTGATGCTTGTCAACGCGATCGGATTTGTTGCCGAGGCGGCGGACCACCACCCCGACCTCGCCGTGAGCTGGGGCAAGGTCCAGGTGAAGCTCTGGACGCACAGCGCCGGCGGCGTCACGGCGAGCGACGTCGAGCTCGCCAAAGTGATCGAGCAGACCGCCTTGTGGCGGCCGGCGGCGGGTAACAGCGACCTGCGAGGGACGACCAAGAAGTTCGTGAGCTCGTGACGCTCGTCGTCCCACTCCACCCCACGCCGGATCCGCTTGGGACCTGCGTCCGCTTCAGCGGCACTCCCTACCTTCTGTTTCTCGACAGCTCCGCGCAGGGCTCGCTCAGCCGGTACTCGTTCCTCGCCGCCGACCCCGTTGCCGTTGCGCGCACGCCGGATGCAGCGCGCAATCTGCTGCGTCCTCATCAATTGCCAGCGGCCCATGGCGTGCCGCCGTTCCAGGGCGGGGTCGCGGGCTATCTGAGCTATGACTGGGGCGCCGACGTGGAGCATGTCGTACGCCCGCCGGCCGATCGCTTCACCCCGCAGCTGCCGGACGCGGTGTTCGCGTTGTACGACTGGGTGATCGCGTGGGACCACCTCGCAAAGAAGTCGTGGATTATCTCGACAGGGATCGGCGAGGGCGGCCAGGCACGGAGCGACGAGCGCGCCGCGTCGCGCGCCCGCTGGGTGCGTGAGCGGCTCACGGCGCCGCCGCCCGCGATCCGCGATCACCCCGCGCCGGCTCCCGCGACGCCGCGATCCAATTTCGAGCGCACGGAGTTCGAGGCGGCGGTAGCGCGCGTTCGCGACTACATCGCCGCGGGCGATGTCTATCAGGTCAATCTGGCGCAGCGGTTTCACGCTCGCTTCGCGGGCTCACCGCTGGCGCTGTATCGCCGCCTGCGGGCGCGCAATCCGGCGCCATTCGGGGCATTCCTCGAGTTCGCGGGCGCAACGATCGCGAGCATCTCGCCGGAACGATTCCTCCGACTCGACGCGGGGACGCGGCAAGCCGAAGCGCGCCCGATCAAGGGGACGCGGCCGCGAGGCATCACCCCCGACACGGATGTCGCGCTGGCGCGCGAGCTCGCCCTGAGCGAGAAGGACCGGGCCGAGAACGTGATGATCGTGGATCTGCTGCGCAACGACCTCGGCAAAGTCTGTCGGACAGGATCAGTCGAGGTGCCGACGTTGTTCGCGCTGGAGTCGCACCCGACGGTGCACCATCTCGTCTCGACAGTGACGGGGGTGTTGCGCGACGGCGCCGATGGGTTCGACCTGTTGCGAGCCGCGTTCCCCGGCGGCTCGATCACGGGCGCGCCGAAGCTGCGAGCGATGGAGATTATCGCCGAGCTGGAGCGCGCCCCGCGTGGCGTGTACTGTGGCGCCATCGGGTACGTGTCGACGACCGGGGCGATGGACTTCAACATCCCGATTCGGACGATCGTGCTGCATGATGAGAATGCGACGTTCCACGCGGGCGCCGGCATCGTGTGGGATTCCGAGCCGGCTGCCGAGTATCAGGAGACGCTGGTCAAGGCGCAGACGATGATCGAGGCGCTCACTTCCCCACGCAGAATGCGGCGAACACACGGTCGAGCACATCCTGTGGTGTAACCGCGCCGATCAGATCGTCGAGCGCGGCGACCGCCGCCCGCAGGTGGGTCGCCGCGGCCGCGGCGTCGACGCCCGCCTGACGAGCCGCCCAGAACCCGTCCAGTTCGACAGCCGCGCGCTCCAGCGCAGCGCGATGGCGCGCCCGCGTCACCACCGGCTCGACATCGCCGAGCGCGAGTAAGCGGCCGAACGCGACTGCGGCGAGTCGGCGCCGCAGCTCGCCGAGCCCCTGCCCGGTCACGACTGAGACGGACGCTCGGAGATCCGGACGGCCGGACGGCCGGTCAGGGAGATCGCTCTTCGTGACGACCTCGACGACCGGTTTCTGACCGACATCCGGCAATCGATCCTCCTCCGTATCCCGACAGAACAGAATGAGATCGGCGGCATCGAGATACCGTTTGGAGAACTCGATGCCCATGCGTTCGATGCGCTCGTCGCTATCGCGCAGCCCCGCCGTATCGACGAGCCGGAACGGAAATCCTTCGATCACCGCGTGCGCTTCGATCGCGTCTCGCGTGGTGCCCGGAATCTCGGTGACGATCGCGCGCTCGGTGCCAAGCAGCGCGTTGAAGAGCGAGGACTTGCCGGCGTTGGGACGGCCCGCGATGACGAGCAGCGCCCCCTCGCGGAGCCGCTCGCCTTCGGGAGCGGTTTTCAGGAGGTCGCTCACACGATCCCGCACCACGCCCCACGCCCCGCGCACCCGCTCCGGACTCACGGGACCCTCATCTTCCTCAGGAAAGTCGATCTCGTACGCGATCAGCGCCTCGAGCTCGAGGATCTCGCCCCGCAAGGCGGCCAGGCGATCCGACAGGCCGCGCTCGAGCTGGTGCAGCGCGCGGCGGCGCTGCGCCGGCGAGCCCGCGTCGATCAGGTCCGCCGTCGCTTCGGCCTGCAGCAAGTCCATCTTGCCGTTGAGCACCGCGCGCCGCGTGAACTCCCCGGGCTGCGCGGGGCGCGCGCCGGCGGCGACCAGCGCGGCGACGGCCGCCGCCGGAACCGCCAGGCCGCCATGCGTCGAGATCTCGACCACATCCTCGCCCGTATAGGAATGCGGCGTGGGAAAACACGCCGCGAGCACGTCATCAACCGGCTCGCGTGAGTCGGGGCTCAGGAGCCGCGCGCGAAACACCGTGCGCGCCGGCGCGGGGTGAAAGGGTTGGAGACAGCGGGCGGCGACCGAGAAGCTGGAGCCGCCTGAGAGACGAATCAGCGCGAGTGCGCCGCGACCCGGTGGCGTCGCGAGCGCGACGATGGGGTCGGAGAGCAGTCCCTCACCCCCGTTCCCCCTCTCCTCTGCGAGGAGAGGGGGTCAGGGGGAGAGGTCGGGCCACGGGGGCCTGGCGCAGACGCTTCTTCGCAATCCGGTATTGCTGCGGGATACTGAAAATATTCTGTGCCGCGTAATAGAGGTTCAGACCCGAGGCAAAGTTCAGGAACAGTACCGTCATGAAGACCGGCATGAAGTACAGCATGGTCTTCGTCTGCGGATTCGGCGGCACACCGATCTGGCCGACCCTGGACAGCCCGAACATCGAGAGTCCCATCAGGATGGGAATGATGTAGTACGGATCGGGCCGCGACAGGTCCGGCAGCCAGAGGAACGGCACGCCACGGAAGATGATCGTGTTCGCGAACACAAAGAACAGCGCGATGAGCACCGGCCAGGGAATCAGCATCGGCAAGCAACCGCCGAACGGATTGACGTTGTGTTCCTTGTAGATCCGCAGCATCTCACGCTGCAACCGTTCCGGATCGTTCTTGTACTTGTCTTGTGTCTCCTTGAGCAGCGGCGCGACCGCCTGCATGCGGATGCCCGACTCCATCGCCTTCTGGTTCAACGGCCACAGCAGAAGCCGGATCATGATGCCGAATAGAATCAGGCCCCACCCGTAGGCGATGTGGAGCCGTTCATGCATCCATAACAGAATGTTCGTGACGAACAGGGAGACCGGCCGAATGATCGGACGGAAGAGGCTCCACCCGTAGGGATTGGCGTCGTCCAAATCGTGTCCCATACGAGACAACTGCCGGTAGTCGAGCGGGCCGGCATACACCTGATAGCGAAAGCCGCCTCCTTGAACCGGCAGCGTCAGCGTCACGTCGGCGCGCGATACCATTTTGCCGGTGCGAACGCGGCCCACCGCGATTGCCCCACCGAAGGTGGGGCGCCCTTCCTCCAGCGCGAGCGCGGCGGTGAAGAAGTACTTCGATTTCACGCCGACCCATTCGAACGGGCCATCGAACAGCTCGCGCTCCCCGGGTTTGAGCTTGGCGAAATCGGTGCGCTCCGCTTTCGACGCTTTCGTCACGACGCCGTAATGGCGATAGTCGTCCAGTGAATCCTTCTCGGCAGAGCGCAGTCCGTCCGCCAGGTCGATCAGAAGCACCGCCCCGCCGCTGCCCAGGCCCGTCACGGTGCCGCTGACGTCGAAGCGATACTCGTCGGGCACGAAGCGATACTCGAGCGTGACGTGCGATCCGCCACGGTCCGCGTCCAGCCGCAGCGTTTTCTGGCCCTGCCCCGCAGGCACGACGAGGCCCGGCGCATCAGGCGTAGGCTGGAAACTCCAATCGTCGAGCGAGACCGTATCGCCGGCCGGCAGCACGAGGCGATGCCGCAGGAACGCGCTCCCGGCCGAGACCAGCTGGACCGGCTTTGCCGAGTCGCCCGGTGCAAACGATTGGTATTGTGTCAGTTCTGCAGAAACGACAGAGCCGCCATGCGTGTTGAAACCGAGCCGTAAGAGGGGGGTGCTGACCCACACCACACGGCCCGTATCAGCGGTTGGGCGGTTCGGCGGTTGCGCGCGGGGGGGGGCGGCGGCGACTGGTTGACCCGGGGTCGGAGCGCGAGCCGAGGAGTCGCGTACGACACTGCTATCCGCCGAACCGCCCAACCGGCCAACCGCCGGCCTCTTGGACGGCCAAATGAGCATCGGCACGAACCAGATCAGGAGGATCAACAGAACGGCGAGGACGAGACGCTGGCGATCGTTCATGGCACCGGGTCGTAGCCACCTTCGTGGAACGGATGACACTTGAGGATGCGTCGCACGCCCATCCAGCCGCCACGCAGGGCGCCGTACCGCTCGACTGCCTCATACGTGTAGCGCGAGCAAGACGGTTCAAAGCGGCATTGCGTAAACACGAGGTGCGAGAGCGTCAGCTGATAGCCGCGAATCAACGCCATCACGACAAGACGTGGCAGTCGGAGCAGCGTCACGTCAGCGTCTCCACCGCTGCAGTCAATTCAGCGCGGAGGTCCGCAAACGAGGCCGTGTATGCCGAACGCTTGGCGCGAATCACGAGATCGATCGCTGGAAGGTTGCGCAGCACTTCGCGCCGCAGGATCTCACGCAGCCGCCGGCGCAGGCGATTGCGTGCCACCGCCGATGACTGATGGCGTGGGACGATGAGACCGAGACGCGCATGACCAGCGGCATTGTGACGCCACGCCAAATCGAGGTGCTGCGTGCGCCGGCGGCGGCCGGCTTCCCAGCCGGACGTGAGCTCCGAACCGCGCGTGATGCGTACGCGGCGCGGGTACCGCTCGCTCGTTTACCGGCTCCGGTGTTTGGATGGAGTCGTGACGGTGAGACGCTTGCGACCCTTCTTGCGCCGGCGGGACAGCGTGGCGCGGCCCCAGACGTTTTTCATCCGCGCGCGAAATCCATGCTTATTAATGCGCCGCCGATTTCGCGGCCGATATGTCGGACCCATGATTTCCTCGAGTAAGGCGGGGAAAGTTACCCGGCGCAACGCGCGACGGTCAAGGTTGACTTTTGCACAGAGGGCCCGTAGTTTCGCCCCGCCCTTGTTGGACGTCCTACCTAAATTCCGACAATCGTAATGGAGCAGTCAGTCAACGAAGCTTGGAAGCGTCTCCTCGATGAGGCGCGACGCGAACTCCCCGAGGCGACGGTCCGGACGTGGCTCGAGCCATCGGAACCGATCGCGCTCGACGAGGGACGTCTGATCATCGGCGCGCCCGATCAATTCGCGGCGGAATGGAACGAGTCGAAGCACGCGAGCCTGTTGGCGCGCGCGGCCGAGCGCGTGCTCGGCCGGCCGACGACCGTTGTGTTCCGCGTGCAGGAAGATCGCCAGCGCCGGCCGCAGATGGATTTCTTCGTCGCGCCGCGAGAGCATGCGGGCAACACCGCCACGGTATCCGCCGTCGCCACCACGCCACTCAACGAACGCTACACGTTTCAGACGTTCGTCATCGGAAAATCGAACGAGCTGGCCGCCGCGGCCGCCCACGGCGTCGCCGAAGCGCCCGGGAAGACGTACAACCCGCTCTTCATTTACGGCGCGACGGGACTCGGCAAGACGCATTTGATGCAGGCGATCGCGCACGCGGTCCTCGAAAAGCATCCGGAGACGCGGCTGCAGTACTTCGGCGCCGAGCAATTCATCAACGACGTGATCGAATCGATTCACGCGCGGACGATGTCCGAGTTCCGCCGTCGCTATCGCAACGACGTGGACCTTCTGCTGGTGGACGACGTGCATTTCCTCGAGGGCAAGGAAATGACGCAGGAGGAGTTCTTCCACACGTTCAACGCGCTGTTCGAGGCGCACAAGCAGATCGTGCTGACCTCGGACCGGCCACCGAAAGAGATTCCGGGCCTCGAAGACCGGCTGATCTCGCGGTTCGAGTGGGGTATGGTGGCCGACATCGGCCATCCCGATCTCGAGCACCGCATCGCGATCCTCCGGAAGAAAGCCGAGCAGGATCATCTCGAGCTGACGATTCCGGACGACGTGCTTCGCTTCATCGCGGAGCACATCCGCTCCAGCGTGCGCGAGCTGGAGGGCTGCATCATCAAGCTGCTGCTCTTCGCGTCGCTCAAGAACCGCGAGGTCACGATCGAGCTGGCCCGCGAAGCGCTCTCGGACAAGATCCGTCAGGGCGAAGAGGGATCGGGCTACGGCAGCAGCCAGTCGGCGCCAAGCGTCGACCGCGTCCAGGAGGTCGTGGCGCGGCGCTGGGGCGTGACGCCGGAAGGCCTGCGCTCCAAGGCGCGGACGAAGACGCTCACGATTCCGCGGCAAGTGGCCATGTACCTCGCTCGCAACATGCTGGGCATGCAGCTCGTGGAGATTGGCCAGGCGTTTGGCGGGCGCGATCATTCGACCGTCATTCACAGCGTCGACAAGGTCGAACGGCAGATGATGCGCGACCGGACGTTCAAGGAGCGCGTCGAAATGGCGCGGCAGGAGTTGTCCGCACTGTAACCAACAGGCGGCGTGGGGAAAACGGCGCGCGATGTGGGCAGTGGGGAAACGCGCCCGAGTATCCGCAAAGCGCCAACAGTGC
Source organism: Gemmatimonadota bacterium (assembly GCA_003221895.1). Classification (GTDB taxonomy): domain Bacteria; phylum Gemmatimonadota; class Gemmatimonadetes; order Gemmatimonadales; family GWC2-71-9; genus 20CM-2-65-7. The sequence continues at coordinate 40,230 of QHUJ01000113.1, forward strand.
CAACAGTGCACCAACATGATGTGACGGACGGCAGGTGATTCACTGGTTGCGCTTTAGCGACATCGCCCACATATCCCCGATGTCTACTACTACTACTAAGTAGTTCTATATAGAGAAGTAGTAGTAAGACTTTCCCCAAACGGAGACGACGCAGGCGGTCATGAAGTTCACGATTACGCGCGAACAACTGCAGGAAGGGCTGGCGGCCGTCGCAGCCGCCATTCCCGCGAAAACGACGCTCCCCGTATTGGCCAACGTCCTGGTCGAAGCGTCCAAGCAAGGCGGTGGCCTCCGGCTGTCCGGCACGGATCTCGACATCGCGGTGAGCACGACGGTCCCGGCCGAGGTCGACGCGGACGGCGCAGTGACGCTGCCGGCCAAGAAGCTCGTCGACATCGCGCGCGAGCTCCCCTCGGGTCCGGTACGGATCACGGCCGCGGGTGAAGCGCGCGTCTCGATCGAGTCCGGGCGATCGAAGTTCAAGCTGCTCGGCCTGCCGCGGGAAGAGTTTCCGTCGTTCCCCGCGGTCAAGTTCGATAAGGCATGGAAAGCGGCAGCCGGTGTCGTGCACAAACTCGTGGGTCACGTGTCGTTCGCGGCCTCGACGGAAGAGAGCCGCCCCATCTTGAATGGCGTGCTGTGGGAGCTGCGGCCGGACCGGATGCGCATGGTGGCGACCAACGGCCACCGGCTCGCCAAGATGGATGTGCCGGCCACGGGCGGATCGACGGCCGATCTCATCGTGCCGCCGAAGGCGCTCGAACAGATCCGCCGGCTCTACGCGGGGGACGCCGAGATTGAGCTCGCCAAGAGCGACAACCATATCGGCTTCCGAGCGGGCGGCACGCTCGTGTTCTCGCGGCTGATCGAAGGCCCGTATCCCAATTATGAACAGGTGATCCCGCGCGAGAACGACAAGCAGGCGACGGTCGACAAAGCGGGCATGGCGGCGGCACTGCGGCGCATGAGCGTCGTCGCGAGCGACCAGACGCACCGCATTCGTCTCGCGTTCTCGGGCGGCAACGTGAAGTTCTCCGTGCAGACGCCCGACCTGGGCGAAGCCCAGGACGAGCTCTCTGTCACCTACGAGGGCGAGCCGCTCGAGATCGGGTTCAACGCGACGTATCTGCTCGAGATCCTGAAGTACATGCCGACCGACGAAGTGCGCTTCACCTTCAAAGCACCGGAGCGCGCGGCAACCATAGAGCCGGTGGGCTGGAACGATCCGGCGTCCTACATGGCGCTGGTGATGCCGCTACGGCTTGTGGATTAGCGAGTCCGTCAGGGAGTCTGTTAGCGAGTCGGTCAGCGAATCAGTTAGCGCATGAGCTATGGAATCCAGCGGAATCACGGGTAGTATCGGCGGAGGCTCGATCACCGGCACATCGGGGATCGAGTCTTCTGCTATGGGCGGGACAGGAATTTTGCCGCCGTAGTACCGCGCCAGAACCAGGTCCCGCCGCGCAAGCATCCGCGCGGGCCGATACGCCGGATTGGACGTCCGGGGCTGCGGCAGCGTGGCAGCCAGCGCCGCGGCCTGGGCCGCAGTGAGTCGATCGGGCGGCACACCGTAGTACGCTTCACTCGCCGCCTTCATGCCCCACACACCCGGCCCCAGCTCCGCGACGCTCAGGTACAACCCCATGATGCGATTCTTGCTGAGCGCGAGCTCAAGGCGGACCGCGGTCACGCCTTCCTTCAGCTTCCGAAAGATGGAGCGCGAGGGAGAGAGGTACAGATTCTTCGCGAGCTGCTGCGTGATCGTGCTCGCGCCCCGATGGCCGCCCGCGGCCCACGCGTCGTGCAACTCGATGAAATCGATGCCGTGATGTGTTTTGAATCGCGAGTCCTCGGCGATGATGACCATGCGTTCGACGACGGGCGGGACGGACGGGACGGGCGAGACGGCACGGGCGGGCTGGCGCGTCGTGCGACACGCGTCGTGTAACCGCATCATGGCGGTGCAGCGCGGCTCATGATCGCGCCACCAGATGGGCGGTGGCCAGACCGCGAACAACCACGCGACAAATAGCGCGCCCGCGACTAGCAGAACGCGGCCCGCACTTCTAGCTTTTGCCACCGCCATGGACCTTGAAGCCCTCCAGCCACGCCTGCAACAAGCGCTTGGTCAGGAATTTACCGTTGGTCCCCTGCTGGGTGAGGGGGGCTTTGCTGCCGTGTTCCGGGCGCATGACAACATCTTGAAACGTGATGTCGCGGTGAAGGTCCTGGACGTGGAGCTCGCGCCGTCGCCCACGGTCGCCACGCGCTTCCTGCGCGAGGCGCAGACCGTCGCGCGGCTCGAGCATCCGCACATCGTGCCGATTTACAAGGTCGGACGGCAGCAAGAGATCTTTTACATCATCATGCGGTGCATCGACGGCCCGTCCTTGCGCCAACTCCTCGAAACCCAGCGGAGGCTTTCGGTCGGGGACGCGGCCCGCATCGCCCGGCAAGTCGCCGACGCGCTCGCCTACGCGCACACTCACGAAATCGTCCACCGCGACATCAAGCCCGACAACATCCTGCTCGACAAGAGCGGGCACGTTCTGGTGACCGACTTCGGCATCGCGAAGGCCGCGCAGGACGCGCATGAAGCGGCGAAGCCCAGCTCGAAGTCGCTGACCAGCGAGGGGATGATCGTCGGAACGCCGGAGTACATGAGTCCCGAACAGGCATCGGGCGATCCTCTGGACGGCCGCTCCGACATCTACTCCCTGGGTGTTGTGCTTTATCACATGCTCGCCGGATCGCCGCCGTTCCAGGGTCCCTCCTCCGCCTCGATTCTCGCCCAGCAGATCACCGAGGCGCCCGAGCCGATTCGCAGCCACCGCCCCGATGTCCCCGAGGAGATGGCGGTGGTCCTGGACCGAATGATGGAGAAGAGTCGCAACAAGCGGTTCCAGATGGCCAGCGAGGTCAGCCGTGCACTCGTGGGCGCGCTGCCCACAGCGGCGAGCGACCGTGTGCGCGTGCCGCTGCGCCGCCGGCTCCGGTTGATGTTCTACAAGTCCCTCGTAGGCATCGGCGTTGCCGGATGCCTGCTGTTCATCGCCTTCGCAGGCGGCGCTGCGGCGGTAGCCTACTACGTCTTCAGCAAGCCCCCGCGAATCGCCGCGCAGCGTCCCATTCCGGACAGCTTGGCGCAACGGTTGCGGAGCCGTCGGGCCCTCGTCAGCGGTGATGTCGTAGAGTACGTCTATCAGCCCGCCGGCCCGGAGGACACGACGCTGTTGCTGCTCACGCGGCGCCGCCTCGCCGTCGTCACGCCGCGACAGGTGCGCTCGTACTTGCGCGACAGTATCCGGACCGATTTCGATCTCGACTTCCGTGGCGGGTTGGCGTTCCGGCTGGCCATTTACGATAAGCGACCCAGTCAGCTGGCGGATACCGTGTTCCGCAATCTCTCCTTCCGCGACATGGTGACGCTCGCCCCGCGACTCAACGATCTCAATCGGGATGCAGCGGGACGTCGCATCCTCGTCCGGAACCGCGCCGGGCGAACCTAGCGGCGTCCCGGTCCCGGTTGGCGGCTGGACACGCCGTAGAGACTCACTGCGTCAACGTTCGAGATATCCCCAGGTGTCGTCGTCATCAAGCCGATCCGGTCTTGATCACCGATCGACAGGCCGAACGTAAAGGCACCGCGACGCAAGTTCCCATCGGTATCGAGTCGCGCAAGAATCCCGAGCGGCCATTTGCCCGTGCCGGACGTCCAGCTCAGGCCGAATGCATACGCGCTCAAGCCCAGGGTATACGTCGAGCTCGAATCGGGCACCGCGCGCGCGTCCGTCGAGAAGCGCAACGCTGACACGGGCCGCCACGTGAGCCCCGGAACCATCGTGAAATGCTGCTCGATCCCGCGGACCATGGGCTCGCCGATATTCGCCCCGACGAGGCCCACCGTCAGCGACGGCAGGGCGAGGTACGTCACGCCGATGTCCCAGCCCGTCCCCTTTCCGCCCCCACCAGTGTAGCGCGCGATGGCCAACCCGGCTCCCAGTCCCCCCGATCCTCCTGCAAACCCCAGGCGGTAGGTATTGCCGTGCACGCCGTCGTCGAGCACGTCGTGCTGCCACCCGAACGCGAGACCGCGCGCGTTAAAGCCGGCATTCACCTGGCGCAGCTTGCCGGTCGATCCCGGATCGCCAACAGAGGCCTCGGCGTACACCGAAGCTTCACGCGCCACGCCGAGCCCTGCGGGATTGACCCAGATGGCGCGGACGTCTTTGACATCCGTAGTAAAGAGGTAGGCGCTGGCGCGATTGGGGGCGACTTGCTGGGCGGCCGAACGGCTGGAAGGCCAGACGGCCAGAAGCAGAAGCACGCCCACAGCGGCCGTCCGGCCGTCAGGCCGTCCGACCGTCAGGGCAGTACCGTAACCGTAGTCTTCGACACCTGCGTCCGCGGAATCGTCATCGCCTGGACGGGCAATGAGATCGTCATGCTGGTGGAGTCGCTCGATTCGCCACCGAGATAGCGTCCGTCCACCGCGAGATAATCGATGCCGCTACGCACGCCGTTGCCGGCCACCTCGAACGGCTGGCCATTCTGCTCACCGCTCCCCTGAATCGTGAACGTCGAACTCACCTCGACGCGCAGGCTGCGCGCGTTGTTGCGCGTCTCCCAGTTGACGGCGTGCGAGCGTGTAATGCTTTTGACTGTCACGTTGCCGGCCGCGCGATCGCTCATCGACAGGGTGTCGGTCCAGGTGACCCCCAGGGTCAATCCGGATGCCGGCAGCCGCGGGAAGAAGTTGCGGAACGATCCCACGATGGGTGACAGCGACTGGGCTGCGACGCTATCGGAGGGCACCTGGTTGCGGAAATCCCCCTGCGGCGTCAGTCGCCCTGAGAACGACAGTCCCTTTGCAGCGGTTAGGTTGATGCCCATTGGGACCGTGGTGCCGGAGTCAGGCACGATGGAGTCGATGGTCACCCTCGTTGGATAGCCGATCGTATCCGCCGGGCCCGTAATCGTGGCACGGAAGAATGCGCTCAATCCAAAGTCCAGCGGTTGCTTGATCCCCTGAAACTCCTGGTCGATGTGCACGACCTGGTGCATCACATACCGCTGTGTACTCGGCCCCAGCCGGACGACCTCGGTCTTGCCGGCCGGTGGCGGCGCGGGCGGTGGAGGAGGCGGGGGGGGAGCACCCGGCGGATTTGCCGGCGCCAGGGACGTGTTTGGTGGAGTGTGTGAAGCACACGCCGCAGCAAGCAGCACCACAGCGATGTGGAGCGGCCGCGGCATCTTATTCCTTTGTTTTCGTGCGTCCAAAGATCGCCACGACTTCGCTGCTTTCACTCGAGACCTTCAGCAGCTTCCATCCCCGCTTGCGCATGTCCGTCCGCCAGGTGATGAGTTTTTCCCACTCCTCGGGGCTCGTACGGAAGACGCGCAGATCGGCGACGTTCTCCCAGTGGGGCGGGTAAGGAGCGGCGTGTGGCTTTGTGGTCACGGGGGAGGACGTGGTGGGACCATAAGCCGAGTTCTGTTTACTCGTTGGTACGAGCAGATGGTCATCTCTCTGGGACAGCTGTCGCCAGCCGTCTCGTGCGGCCTACCCGCAGCTCGAACGACCCGGGCCGGGTCTCGCTGCTTACTTGGCCTTGCTCCGACCGGGGGTTGCCGTGCCGCGCCTGTTGCCAGACGCGCGGTGGGCTCTTACCCCACCTTTTCACCCTTACCCTTTGGATACAAGGGCGGTCTGTTCTCTGTGGCCCTTTCCGTCGCCTTTCGGCGCCCAGGCGTTACCTGGCGGTCTGCCCTGTGGAGCTCGGACTTTCCTCGATGGGCCCTAAACGACCCACCGCGACCATCGGCCCCACCACTTCCCGGGCATGAAATTACCGGACCGTCGGGGCTTCCGGCAAGCCTTTAGCGCACGACCCGCCTGATCATGCGGCCGATGCTGTCCGGCGCCCCGCGATCCAGCCAAAAGCCGCTGTGCCCGCCGAACACGACGGGTCGCAGCCGGTTCCACTCGCCCGGCGCGAACGTGTTGCGATCTGCTTCAAGACGCAATGCGGAGAGCGCGTAGATGCCGCGCTCGCGATATCGTGCCAGGAGCTGGCCCGCGCGTCGTTCGCGCAGCCACAAGAGCGCCGGCGCATCGGCGCTTGAGAAGCCCTGCAGCACCCCGAGCGAGAACCAGTCCGCCGGTAGCTCGTCGGACCGGTAGGCAAAGCGCAGATCAGGGCGCACCCGCCGCAGCTCGGTGCGCAGCGCTCTCCCGCGCTCGGCGACCGCCGCTTGCAGCGTCTCGAAGTAGCGTCCCAGCAGTCCGCGCTCGAGCAGCGTGTCGTAGCGCTGGGAGGGTGGCAACGTCGCCAACCGTTCGGCGTCCGCGCCGTCGAGTCCGAGCCCGGCCAGCCCGGTGCGATAATCGACGTCGCAGAATCCCGTCCCGCCGTAGTAGGTCTGCGCGCTGTCCAGGTCGAGCGCGACGCCCGCGATGACTTCGGCGCGCGGCGAAGCGCCCCCGAGCCGCGCGAGGGTGCGGTACACGGAGCGCAACGGACCACGCCAAAACAGCGAGTCCAGGCCGCAGGGGACGGGGCGTAGATCTCCGTGGCGGTCGACCTCCTCGGCACCGGGCGCCGGAATGTCGACCAGCGAGACGGCTGGAAACCAGTGGACGCTGGTCGTCTGCAGTCGCTCGAGTGTGTGCCGCCAGATGTAGCGTGTGCCCATCGTATCGACGATCGCCGGCACCGGGATCACGGTGGCCAGCGCGTTCAACGACGCGACATCGACGAACCCCAGCACCGAATCGAATGATTGCGGCGTGAAGCGCGTCCACATCACCCGCATGCCTTGCCGCTGGATCCAGGCGGGCACGATCGGCCTTTCCTCATCGCTCGTCGCAACGGGTTGCGGCAACTCTATCGCGGCAGCGCCGTCTGGGGCCTCGAGTGGCGGCGGATGCTGCGCGACCGGCCGCGGCGCTCGCGCGAGTCGCAGCGGCGCCAGCTCCCCTCCCCCACCCCCCCCGCCGGCTCGAACGCTGGCCCATTCGGCCGGCCGGCGAGTCCAGCGCGCCAGCGCGACCAGGTAGTCGCGGGTCAGCGGGTCTGCGTCACCCGAGGCGAGCAGATTGCGGCCGGTCACGACAATCAATCCATCATTCACCCGGCTCGCGGCGACGAACGCACTGCTTGGCGCACGCGCGAGAACCTGTGTCGGATCCCGCACCTCCAGTACCTGATTCCGTCCCGCGGTGAAGGGCGCGAAGCCGGCATTGTCGAGCGAGGAGCGCGGCAGCGGGACTGCCGGCGCGTCGAGCGGCTGCGCATCGATGGTGATCCCGGCGCCCTGCGATGCGAGCCACTGATTCATGATCCACCGGTCGAGTGTACCAGTGGGAGTGCGCGGTCCATCGCTCGTAAAGGCCAGCACGACGACGCCGTCGCGGCCCCGCCCCGCGCCGATCCATTCGTTGAGAATCGCGAGGTCGCCGACCGTCAAAGCGTCGGAGAGCCCCTGCGGCTCGCGCCCGCCGAGAATGAGGACCGCGCGATAGCGGGCGAGGTCGGCGCGCGTGAGGTGAGGATAGAAACGGCGATACTCGACGCGGTAACCGGCGTCATGCCACGGTGCCACGGTGGTTTCCAGCGCCAGCGGGTCGCCCTGGTTCATATCGAGCACCAGCAGCCGATGAGCCGACGGCTGGCACGCCGCGACAAGCGCCAGCAGCGCGGAAGCTGGCCACCTCATTGCCGGGGCTCGACGAGACGATTGTACTTGCGGAGCGCCGCGCGCAGGCGGTCGTGAGGGAGAGCGTACACCTTGAGACCGTCGGCGCCGCTCATCGTTTCGGCAGCGACCATGGCATTGACGATGGCTTCCTCGGTGGCCTGGATCGTCGCTTCGAAGAGCGAGCTGATTCGCTCATTCGGGAGCATCGTGACGCTGACGTTGGCGTCGGGTTTTGCGGCGCCGGGGTTCGCGGTCGAGAAGGCGATGAAGATATCGCCTGATGTATTCCCACCCGTCCCGCCGAGGCGGCCGACGCCCAGCGCGGCGCGCTTGGCGATGCGCTTGAGCTGGTGCGGCAGCAGCGGTGCGTCGGTTGCGATCACGATGATGATTGAGCCTTTCTCACCTTCGGCGCAGCGGCGTCCCTGGGTCGTTAGGCCTGGAACGGCGTCGTAGCAGGGGAGCAGGTCGGGGATCTCCTGCCCGACCGGCGCCCCGGCGATGGATAAGCGTCCGCGCGAGCCATAGTTGCACTGCACCAGCACGCCGACGGTATACCCGCCACGCTCGGCGGGGAGCCGCCGCGAGGATGTCCCGATGCCCCCCTTGAACTGATTGCAGATCATGCCAGTGCCGCCACCGACGTTCCCCTCGACCACTCGTTCACCGTGGGCGCTGTCGAGCGCCGCGAAGACGTGCTGCTTGGTGACATGAAAGCCATTGATGTCGTTGAGCGATCCGTCCCACGTCTCGGCGACGATCGGCAGCGACCAATCGAACTCAAAGCCTTTCTTCACCAGCCATTCGATTACCGCATCGCGCACGATGCCCACGCTGTGCGTGTTGGTGATCATCACCGGACCGGCGAGGAAGCCGGATTCCTCGAGCCAGGTGGTACCCGTCATTTCGCCGTTGCCGTTGAGGGTGAACCAGCCCCCGAACACGGGATCGCCGTTCGCGGCGCCGCGCGGGAAGATCGCGGTGACACCGGTGCGCACAGGTCCTTGTCCGACGACGAGCTTCCCCTGTCCGGCGATGATCGTGCTATGCCCAACGGTCACCCCCGCGACGTCGGTAATGGCGTTCAGCGGGCCGGGCGTGCCGTCGAAGGGAATTCCAAGAGCGCGGGCGCGGGGACGATTCTGTGCGCAAAGAGTCTGAGTTGCAGCAAGGAGGATCAAAGGGCCGAGACGCAGGATGGAGCTCATTGTCACGATTCTGTCCGCACTCCTTTTCTCGAGCAACCAAGTGAGGGCTTCGCACGTCCAACAGACCATAAGGTAGGCTCGACGTTTCTAACATGAACGGGAGGTTGAACCGGAGCAACTAACGCCGTCGACGACGCCGTCACACGCCATGGTATCGGGAGGTGTTTATGAAGACGGCTCTGACTCTTCTTGCAGTCGTCACACTCGTCGTCCCACCAGATCTCTCCGCAAAACAATTGAGCGCCGAGCCGGGAAATCCGGTCGTGCGCGCGGGCATTCCAGAGTCCGACAGCGAGCTCACGTCCGGCGTGAACGTACACGTCCAGCGCGGCGATCTGCTGCGCAGCGAGCTTCGCTTCGCCGATGCAGCGGTGGAGTATCGCCGGGCCGCCGACGTTGCTCGGCGCGAGGGACACCTGTCGAGCGGCACCACCTGGATGCTGGCGAACGCCTATTTCAACGACGGCAACCTGTTTGGCGCAGCCGCGGCGTTGGACCAGCTCACGACTGATGCCGCACGCGTCGGCGATCTCGCGGTCGAAGCTCTCGCGATCTTCAACTCGGCCTGGTTGAACGGGAAAGGAGGTCGCAAGAGCGAAACCGCGGCACGTGTGGCGCGCCTCGAGATCTTACTGCGCTCACCATACATGCCTGTCGCCATCCGCGATCATCTCAGCAGCTGGTTGAAGACCTCGAAAGAGTTGGCAGCGCTCGAACCGGCTAGCTGATCGGCGCAAATGGCAGCAGCGCCCGGCGCATGTCGGACGCTGTTTGCCAGCGTGCCTCGCGCGCTTTCGCGAGCGACTTCATCACGGTATCGCTCAACGCGCGCGGCACGTCGCGCCGCAACTTGCGGAGATCAGGGGGCGGCGCGTGCTGCTGCATGTCGAGCACCGCGGCGGCGCTGGCGGCGGAGAACGGCGGCCGGCCGGCGAGCGCCTCGAACAACACGACGCCCAGTGAATAGATGTCGGTCCGCCCGTCGATGTCGGGCGAGCCACCCGCCTGCTCGGGGCTCATGTATTCTTCCGTTCCCACCACGAACCCGCTGCGCGTGACGCGGTCCTCTCCGGAGGTGGCGATCGCGCGCGCGATACCGAAATCGACGAGGATGGCGCCCGAGTCGCCCGAGCAGACGATGTTGTCGGGCTTGATGTCGCGATGCGCGAGGCCGTGCTCGTGCGCATGGGCCAGCGCGTCGAGCACCTCGGTCGCGATGCGGACGGCGCGGTCGACGGGCAGCATCCGCTCGCGCCGGACCACCTGGCGCAGCGTTTCGCCGGGAACGAAAGGCATGACGAACCAGAGCAAGTAATCGTTTTCGCCGGAATCGAGCAGTCGCGCGATATGGGGATGATTGAGCTGCGATGCGTAGCGGATTTCGCGCAGGAAACGGTCGGCGGCGACCGAGACCGCGAGCTCCGGATGCAGCACCTTGATCGCCACCTTCTGCCCCTGCTCGTCGTAGGCGCCGAACAGGGTCGCGTTACCACCGCGGCCTACCGACGTGATGACGTTGTAGCGAGCACCCAACGCCTCACGCACTCGCCCGATCAAATCGCGAGCCAGCTCGACTCCCTGGTCAGCGGCGTCTCGTTCACTTCCGTTTCGGGCGTCGCACATGGGCGCGATGTGCGGAGGAAATCTCGGCGGGTCGGCATGAGGCTAGAGAATAAAGGAAGGGCGGCTCGCTGGCGAGCCGCCCTGGTTCCGAAGCAGGTGTCGCTAGACCCTACGGGCTCGCGATTCTCGAGAACGACAGGTTATCGAAGCGCGCGAGCGAGGTGCCGGCTCCCGCAAATCGCACGGCAGCGATAGCCGCGCTCCTGACGCAGATGGACTGTGTCTGCTGCGTGGCGCTTGCCGTCGCCCTGGCAACGATGCTGCCGTCACTCCCGAGTGCCTCGAGGAACGGGCGGGCGAGCACTCCACCAAGGGGTAGGAACGGCGGGAGAACCGGCGTTACATCGATACATACCGATGCGACGGGCACGGTGAAGGTCGCGACAATCACGCCGGATAGGGCGCTGAAGGCCGGCGGTGTTCCCTGGGGACAGAGGCTGACGGTGTTCGTGCCATTGATGGCATTCGCGTAGACCGCCGTCCCCTGGCACAGCCCCACTCCGCTCGTGCGGCTGAGTGTCACGCCGATGCGCGAAAAGGCGGTCGTGACGATTGCTCCCGGAGTGATCGCAGTGAGGTCTGGAGTCAGGTCGAAATTGAGGAGCCCCGTCGACGGCAAGGCCCAGGTAAAGCGACTGAAGGCGTCCGTGCTGCCGCCGGCGCCGAGATCGAACATTGCACGGTTGGTGCTCGCATAGAGCGGCCGCGGACCGAGGAGCGAAGCCAGCGCTCGCGTGACGTCTCCCAGCAGCGACCGGCGCGAGCCGAACGAGGGTGAGTACAGGGGGTCGCACCGCAAGAACGGAGCGGGCACGTTGCGGAGGGGCTGGGTGAGCGTGTTGCCGCCTCCCAAATCATCGAACTGGAAAATCTGGAGCAGATCCAGCACGGCGTGGGGGCCTTGGAGTGCGTTGGTCGGCGGACAGATGCCGACGGTCACCTGACTGGTGAAGCTATACGAGCCAGGCTGCTCGCCAGTCAACGGCTTGGCGTGATAGTCGTAGCAGGAGTTGTCGACGGTCGGCGTACCAGAATACTGTTGCGGCAGCCCGGGGATACAGCCTGCGTCGGTGTTGTCGACGGACTGAACGGTGACCGCCACGTCCTCTGAGATCGCGTCGCCCGGAATGAACACGCCAGCCCGGCCGGTCCTCGTGACGATTGTCGTGTTGACGCCCGGGTGCGCTACTGCCTCGCCGCAGTCGGACACGCCGGCGTCACACAGCGCCCCCACGCCGACGAAGAACTTGATGGGCAGCGTCCGATCGGCGAGCAACGGGACGAACTCGTCCGTGTTGACGTTTCTCAGCTCCTCCCCGCTGTCCACGACATCAAGGTCCGCGACACCAAGTACCCGCGACCCGACACTGACCGTGAGGCGATAGGTACAGGCGGGATCGAGAGTGTCATCCGTGGTGTGCCAGTTAGCGTGATAAGCGGTGTCATCCACCGCGACCGCGGCGCCCGCAAACGTTCGGACGACGTTCCCCGAACAGAGATTGGTCACGGTGATGGTCGGGCTCAGCTGCTGCGACAAGATCTGATCCGCCGGCCGCTGCTGCTTCAGCATCGGCGGAAGCCAGTAAAAGAAGGCGTTACCGTTGTGATTGCCGTCTTCGATAAGGAACGACGGTCCGGGTGGATAGCCGCGATCGCTGTGACAACTTCCTAGAGCGATCGCCAGCAGCACTACGACGGCCAGGTATTTCATGCGCGTGTCGGGGTCGAGTTAGGAGTACTCGACCCACACCGCGATTGTCGTACCGCCAATTGGCAATAAATGTTTGCTGCGGTAACAAAAACCGTGGCGCGTCGAGCACAGGGATGCTCGGCTAGATCGAAGGAGTGAGGCGTCCGAGCGACACATGTCGCGCCTCCGCCACATCGCGCCCGGGCCACAAGAACGGAGGGCGGCCCCGAGATCTGGGGCCGCCCTGTTCGTGTGGTACCGACTGACGCTGGCGCGTCTACTCGATGCTCGGCAACGCCCAAGCAAAACGGCTGAAGCCATCCGTGCTGCCGCCGGCGCCCAGGTCAAACATCGTTCTGGTGCTGCTCGCGAACAGCGGCTGCGGAGTGACGAGGGTCGCGAAGGCGTGTGCCAGATCCCCGAACAGCGAGCGGCGTGACCCGAACGACGGTGAGAAATGCGGATCACAGCGGAGAAACGGCGCCGGGACGTTCACCAGCGCTAAGGGGTTCGAACCCTCGCCTAAGTCATCGGCCCGGAAGATCTCGATCCGATCCAAGATTGCGTGATCCAAAGCGAAGGCGGCCGCCGGTGGGCAGATGCCAACCGTCGCATTGTGATCCGGATTGAAGGTACCGTCATTGTCGTTGACGCTGCCCAGCGGCGGGTCGGCGCGAAAATCATAGCAGCCGTTGTCGCTCGTCCCGGGTTCGCCAGGATATTCCGGCACCGTCAAGCCTGGAAGACAGAGGCCCTCGAATCGCTGGTCAACAGATTGGATCGTAATCGTGACCTCGTCATCCACGGCACCGGCCGGAATGAACACGCCGGCATTCCCACTGAGGGTGACGATGAGCGTGTTCTTATCGGGCCGTGCGACTCCCTCGCCGCAGTCAGCACCGCCATCCGGGTCGCATGTGGCCCCCACCCCGATGAAGAACTGGATCGGGAGGGTGCGGTTATCGAGCAACGGAATGAATTCGTCAGTATCGACGTTCTTCAATTGCTTGCCGCTGCTCACGACATCCACGTCCGCGTAACCCAGCGTAAGCGAAGGGAGTTTTGGCCCCACGTTCACCGTGACGCGATAGGTGCATTCCGCATGCAGATCATCCTGGTCGGTGTGCCAATCCACGCCGTAGTGCGCGTTGCTCACCGTGATGTCCGACCCCGCGAACGTCCGCACGGTGTTACCGGCGTGACAGTTGGTCGATGGGTCGCCAGACGGTCCCTGGTCGGTGATGGTCACGATCGGACGAAGGTTCCGCGAAAACGTTTGACTCGATGGAGCCTGCTGACTGACCGTCGGCGGGAGCCAGAAGAAGAAGTCGTTCCCACCGAGATGATTCGCATCCTGGATCTCTGCCGAGGGTCCGGGCGGCAATGCCCGATCTGCGCGACACCCGACGACAGCGACGACGACGACGAGAGACAGGAAGCCAATGCGTTGCATAGGCACCTCCCAGTTGGGGCCCGGTCCAACCCCCAGCTGGACGGTGGTCTGGATGGTTGCGGCGGCCTGCGTTGACGGCTGAAAAACGCTTCCTGAACAGGTAATAGACGCTTTACGGGCGACTCGTCAAGAAGTGAGCCACTACGAATGCGGCCGGGCAAGCGCCTGGAAGCCTGGGTGCTTCTGCAGGTCCCACCACCACCAAAAGACGTCACCACCGACGCGGAAGGAGTGCTCCGGATTCGCGGCTACGTAGCGCTGCAGCAAGCGGATAGCCTCATCCTGCTCGCCCAGCAGCGTGCGCACAAACGCCTCCATGGCTACGAGGTCATGCTCGGGGTCGAGCTCCGGCGTCCCCTTGGAACGGTCGATGACATGGTGGGTGCTGTCCGGCAAGCCGGCTCGCGCGATTGTTGCCGCCACCATCATCTGTTCTCGCAGATGGATCGTCGGTCGCCGCGGCGGCGGCGCGAGAGAGTCGATCCCTGCGAGTAGGCGCCACGCCCGTGGCACATCCGGCGGCTCCAACCGGGTCATCATGTAGAGCTGGCACTCGAGGAACCGGAAGTCCTGTGGAAAGCGCCTCGCTCCTTCCTGACACCAGCGCTGGGCCTGGCGCTGCTGATCGAGGTCATAGGAAGCGAAGAACAGGCGGTAGAGAATGTCCGGTGCGTTGCTCAAATAAGCGTCTTCTTCGTATGCTCGCCGGGCCGCGAGTGCCGCGCCCTGCAAGTCTTTGGTCTGATAGTACAGGCTGCTCAAGGTGGCGTACGCGCTTGCCAACGTCGGGTCGAGCGTGGTGGCGCGCTCGAGATCTTTGCGGGCGTCGTCGAGCAAGGCAGCAGCCTGCTCCGGATCTGACGGCCGGGCAAGTTGCCAGCGCCGGTAGCGCAGAGTACCCCGCAACTCAAGAGCACGGGGATCTTCCGGCGCCAGCCTGAGGGCTCGGGCGGCGTGTCCCAGCCCCTCGTCGATCAGCCCGGCCGCTCGGGTCAGTCGGACGCGTCGCTCGCTGAGCTGCCCCCGCATGATGATCGGATCGTCCCAGCGAGGGTCAGCGCGCTCGGCAGCCGCCAAGGCGGAGTCGGCGCGAGTGAACAGGGCGGTCGCGCTATCCATCTTGCTGGCGAGCACCGCGCTCTCCGCGTTTTTCCGGTAGCGCTCGGCCTGCTGCAAGGCGGTCCACGCCGCGATGTTTTTCGTTCCAGCGCGTTCCTCGCGGAGCCGCACTTCCTCGCCGAGCCGTTCGCGGAGCACGCGTGCGACCTCGGCGGCGAGGGAATCGCGAATGCCCAGCAGATTCGCGGACGGCTGTTCGATGGCACGACGCAGCAGATCCGCCCCGCTCGCTCCCTCGACCAGCCGGATGGTGACACGCACACGGTCGCGCACGGGCTCGACGCTGCCCTCGACGAGCGTTCCCGCGCTGAGCGCGCGGGCGATGCTGTCTCGAGGCAGGTCGGAGTGCCGGAACGGAGTGACGCCGTTGCGTGAGACGACGTCGAGCGTGCGGACTTCCGCGAGCTGATCGATGAGACCTTCGGTGAGCCCGTCCGCCAGCACGCCGAGAGACGTGTCCGGACTGAGATCCTGGAAATACAATACCGCCACGCGACGCATATCCATCGCGCCAGCCCCCTCCGTGGGTCGGCCCCCCGCGGTCCCGCGTGGTCCGAACACGAGCCAGGCTACGGCGAGCACCGCGAGCACTCCAAGGCCGGTCCCGATGGTGGCAGGCCTACGCCACCAGGTTGCGCGGGAGCGCCGCCGTGCCGCGGTCACGCGCGAGACGTGTCCGGTGCTTGCCGCCGTGAGCGCCTGGGCGAATTCTCCGGATGTTTGATAGCGATCGGCCGGGACTTTCTCGAGCGCGCGCTCGATTACCACTTCGAGCTCGTCGGGAATCGCGTCGCGCACGATCTTGAGCCGGGGCACGGCGTCGAGGGAGTGCCGCGCCATGATCGCCTGCGCGGTGGGACCGGTGAATGGCGGTTGACCAGCGAGCGTCTCGTACAGCACGCACGCGAGACTGTAGATGTCGCTGCGCCGGTCGACCTGGCCCGAGCCGGACGCCTGCTCGGGCGGCATGTACGCCGGCGTCCCGATCGCGAGCCCTGTTTGCGTCAGCTTGTCGCCACCCGCCGCGCTCACGGCGCGCGCGATCCCGAAGTCCGTCACGATCGCGTGGCCGCCCGAGAGCATGATGTTCTCTGGTTTGATGTCGCGATGCACGACGTCGTGGCTGTGCGCGTACGCGAGCGCCTCGGCGACTTCCTTAGTGATCTGGAGCGCGTCGTCCACCGGCAGCTGCGGCTCGCGTTGCAGCCGCTCGCGTAAGGATTCCCCTTCGACGAACGGCATCACGTAGTACAGCGTCCCACCCGCGTCGCCTGAGTCGTACACGGGCAGGATGTTGGGATGTTGTAACCGAGCAGCGAGCTTGATTTCGCGCAGGAATCGCTCGCGGCCGAGTGCGATCGCGATCTCGGGACGCAGTGTCTTGAGGGCGACGAAGCGCTCGTGGCGCGTGTCGCGCGCGAGATAGACGAGCGCCATCCCGCCACGGCCCAGCTCGCGATCGATGATGTAGTGTGACGGCAGCGCGGCGTTCAGTACTGCAAAAGCATCCTGGGGCGGAGTGGGGTCAGTCACTGGGATAACGATAGTTCTGACGGACTTGAAGGGCGAGCACCCGCGGTAAGTCGGTCAGCCGCGCCGCCGCCCAGCGCCGGTCGACGCCGATCAGCACGCGTCCCGTCCCGGCTTCGATCACGATCATCTGCACCCGGACCGAATCGTTGCGGTTCGCGACAGAATCGAGGCGGCCATAGAGCGCGAGGCCGGCGCTGGTGCGGCGGGCCAGCTCCACGGCGGCGATCTCAGGCCGCGACTGTCCCTGCCACCGCTCCCGCACGACCGCCTGAGAGATGGCCGACAGCGGCGGCAGGCTGTCGAGTTGAGCAGTGACGCCTTCGGCCAGCCGCACCCGCCAGGCTTCCAGGCCGGGGATGAAGATGTCGAAGGGCGCCACGGCGACAACCAGAGGATTGGGTTTGTGGTGACGCGCGTAGCGGACGAAGCTGACCGCGCCAAGGGCCATCAGACCGACCACGAGGACCGAGAATGCGATCAGCAGGCGACGTGATCGTGCCGCGCGCGAATTATCTGGTGCCGTCATGGCGGACCCTCCACGCACGAGAATGAACTCCGAAAACGCGGGACGCAACCGCAGCTTTTTGAGTGGCCCATACAGCGAAAAGACACCGGCTGACGTGACGCAGTGCGACCTCGCGGTGACCGTGGGTTGAAAGGGCGCGGTTACCGTTCGGGCCATGGTCACCGTCTGCACGGTTCTTCCCGCCCCCGAGCGCCCGCGCATCGATGCCGCGGGCGACGGCTGCTTCCAGACGCTGCACACCGATTCACTGCGCGAAGCGCTACAGGTGGCCCGGCGGCGTCGTGTTGATGCCGTCGTCATATCGGTGCACCACTGTCACGGAGAAGCGCTGCCGGCCGTCGCCCGCTTTGTGCGGGAATTCCCTGCGATCCCCGCCGTGGCACTCGTTTCCCGGCATGACCGGGAAGCGACCGAAACATTGCTTCGCCTCGGCGCCACCGGCGTGCGCACGGCGGTGGATTGCACCGAGCCCGACGGCTGGCGGCGGCTTCGCGACCTGGTGGGGCATCCGGCGTCGCCGGTTGCGGCGCGCATTCTCGCCCCGCTCGTCCCTGCCCTCGGTCAACCGTCCGAGGAGGCGCGCCTGTTCTTCGAGGCCATCGCGCGCCTGGCACCGGCGCTCAGTACGGTTCGCAGCCTCGCGCGTCATCTCCGCGTCCGGCCGAGCACACTGATGTCGCGCTTTTGCCGTGCGGGCCTGCCATCTCCCAAGAGTTATCTCGCGGGAATGCGATTACTCCACGCCGCGTTCCTGTTCCAGAATCCCGGGCTGTCAGTATCGGATGTGGCGTACCGCATGGATTACTCGTCGCCACAGAGTTTCGGTCGGCACTTGCGCGCGGTTCTCGGCGTGACCGCCGGAGAGTTTCGCCGCCGCTTTCCGTTCGATGTGGCGCTGGCGCGCTACATCGACCTGTTGATCATCCCGTACCGGGAAACCCTGCGCGCGTTTCACCCCTTCAATGCGGGGTCGTGGGACCAAGGCCCAAACGGCGCAGTGGTTTCCCGGGTTTAACCGGTTCCTAATCGGCGGCGTGATCGATGGTACGCTGCTCGCGCCGCAGCATCGAGAAGCGCGCCATGCCGGCCCGGAGCCGCTCCGCCAGCTGCGCGAGCTGCTGAGAGGTCGCTGTCAGCTCACCCATCGAGGTGATCTGCGCCTCCGTGGCCGCCGCCGTACTGTTGGCACTTTCTGAGGAAGCTGTCGAGATACTGGCGACTTGCTGTAACGATTGTGCCAGCTCGGCCAGCCGCGCCGCCTGACTGCGAGAGACCTCGGCCGTGGCGTTGACCAGATCGCCCATCAGCTGCACCCCCTGGTGGAGCTCCTGCAACGCCCCGTCGGCTTCGGCGGCCACCGCGCCGATGTCCCGCACTTTCGCTTCGCCGGACTGCATCGCCCGCGCCGCGGCTTCGATCCCGGTCCGCAACTCGCTCACCAGCTCCGCGACTTCGCGAGCTGACTTCCCCGCCTCGGCCGCAAGCGCGCGCACTTCGTCGGCGACCACGGCAAAACCCTCGCCGTGCTCCTCCGCGCGCGCCGCCTCGATCGCGGCGTTCAGCGCCAGCAAGTGCGTTTGACGCGCGATCCGCGCGATCGTCTGCGCGAACACACCGATGCGCTCGGACATCCCTGACAGGCCGGCGACGGTTGACGCCGTCGCGCGCACCTCTTCGCCGACGGCGCGCAGCGTCGCGCTGGCGCGCGCCACGCGCTCTCGTCCCCGCTCCGCCGCGCTCACGAGGCGCGACGCGTCGACCTGCATCAGCTCGGCGCGCACGCGCAATGACTCTGCCTGATCGGCGGCTTTGGCGCTTTCCCCGCGCGCGCCGTCGGCGAGGCCGCGCTGCTGACTGAGGTCGCCGGCGAGTCCTTGTGAAGTCTGGGTCAGTGACTCAGTCGTGGCGTGCAGCTGTTGCGCTGCTGCCGCCAGCTCTTCAGCGAACGCGGCCACTTCATCGGCTTCGCGCTGCACCGAGGAAATCGTCGCGCCGATCTCCTCGAGCATTCTGTTGAAGCTCTTCTCGAGAAAGCCGAGCTCGTCCGCTTCAGCGGCGGATGCCCGCACCGCCAGGTATCCCTGCTCTGCTTCTCCCATTACGCTGCGCGCGTGGCGAATTCGCTGAATGAGCGTTGCGGGAATTCGCTTGAGCGCCATCGCGACGACGATGAACACGCCGGTCTCGAGGTATGCCGCCGTGTCGAGGCCGGAGGCCCCGGGGTAGAGCTGGCCGTGCAACCAGCTCGCGAGCAGATAGCCGAGTGAGGCGACGAGGACGAGAAAGTCACCGACCGCTTGCCCTTGATCGAACGCGTAGGGAAGCACGGCGATGAACAACGCCGCCACGACGCCGCCATGCCCAAGCCACACCACCAGCACATTCACGAGGGCGACGTCGAGCAGCGCGAGCAGGTAGATGAACCACCAGCGGTACCAGCCGCGCTCGTTGATTAGGCCGAGGATGGCATTGACCACCGCGCCGGCCCCTGCGATCAACACGAAGGTGCCGAGACGAGTTTGAACCAGACCGGCCAGCTTCCCGAGGACCCCGAGCAGCAGCAACGCCGCGGCGATAGCCCAACGACGGCGGTGACTGCGCTCGAAGGTTTCGAGATCCTTAAACCGTTGCTCGAGCGCGGTCGCCTCGTCCTGCCAGCCGCGGACCCGGGCAGCGAAAGAGGGGCGGCGTGAGGGCAGGGTCACCGGGCCAATGTCAAACCGAGGTCGGCGGCGGTGAGGAACGCTTCCACGAGATAGCCTGCGCGCTCGATCGCTTCACGGCCGCCCTCCTGGCGGTCGACCACCGCCATCACACCGAGCACATGCCCGCCCTCGGCTTCCACGGCGCGCACCGCGTCGAGTGCCGAGCGCCCTGTGGTGAGGACGTCTTCGACGACGACGACCGGGTAGCCTGACGCGAAGCAACCCTCGATGCGTTTCCCGGTCCCGTGGTTCTTGACCTGCTTGCGGACGGTGAAGGCGTCGAGCAGCTGCCCGCGGCCACGGGCCGTGAGAGCGAGGGCGTATGCGATCGGATCCGCGCCGAGCGTGAGTCCGCCGACGGAGCGGGGTGTCCAGCCCCGGGCTGCAAAGCGATCCAGGCCCAATCCGCCAATCACCGCGAGTCCGTCGCCCGACATCGTGGTGAGCCGCGCATCGACATAAAAGGAAGAGCGTTGCCCGGACGCGAGCAGGAAGTCACCGCGCCGCACCGAGCGCGTCAGGAGCAAATCCTTGAGCGTATTTAGTAGGTAGTAGTAGTCGCTACTACTATTCACTGTCACGCTTGCCCACGATGTTTTTCAGCGTCCCGAGCCAGCCGCGCGACTTTGCGTCCCTGGACTGCGCGACCGCCGCTTCCAGCTCATCGGCAAAGGCGGTCACCGTGGGTTGCCGGTCGGCGGGGTGGCGCGCGAGCCCCTTCATCACGGCCGCTTCGAGCACAGGAGGGAACTTGGCGGCTTCGAGTGCTTCGGACAGCGGCACCGCTTTGCCGTTGAGGAGCTGCTGGAACAGCTCGCGCGGGCTGCGTCCTTGGTGAGGATTCTTTCCCGTGAGCATGTAGTACGTGATCTTGGCGAGGCTGTAGATGTCCGCGCGGCCGTCCACCAGCTCACCGGAGAGCGCCTCGGGAGCGACGTACTGTAATGTGCCGACGAAGAAGCCGGTGCGAGTCAGCCGCTCTTCTGGTGGCTGCTCCGCATCGCGCGCGATCCCGAAGTCAAGCAGCTTCACGGTGCGCGTCTGCGGATCGTACATGATGTTTTCCGGCTTGAGATCGCGATGGATGATGCCGGCACTGTGCGCGGCGGCGAGCGCCTCGGCGAGTTGCCGCACGAGCGGCACAGCGTCGACCGGTGTGAGGGGCCCCTCCCGATGCAGGAAATCGGCGAGCGACTCACCCTTGGCCCATTCGAGTGCGAGGTAGTACAGCCCGTCCGCCTCACCGAAGTCGTAGGTGCGGACCACGCCGGGGTGAACGACGCGGGAGCCGTAGCCCGCCTCGCGCAGGAAGCGCTTGACCACGATGGGGTCGCCCCTGAGCCGCTGCCGCAATACTTTGAACGCACAGGCGCCACGCGCGCCGTGCTCGGCGCGGTAGACCTCGGCCGTCCCTCCCTCGCCCACGCGCTCGAGGAGGCGGTAGCCGGCAATCGTCCTGCCGGCCAGGTTCTCGTTGGCCATTGGGGTTGGCGCGAAACTAACTTCCAGTTTTGAGGCTCGGCAAGTGACACAACGCGCGACAGCGCTTTCAATATTGGCTCTCGTTGCAGCGGGGGGCGGTGGCGGGTGCGGGTCCTGGCAGCGCGTGGGCCAGACCGACAAGTCACCCGCGCCGGGGACGACGCTGCCGGGGCTGTTCGACGCGAGCGCGGTGTACCGCTCCATGGGCTCGCTGGTCGGAAGCGGCGGGCTGCCCTTCGTCGCATCCGTCCGCTATCTGGCCGGACCCACTCCCGATTCGACGCTGGCGCTCTTCTCGCTTTCACTCACGAATCAGACGCTGACGTTCCAGCATCACGGGAACGAGTTCGTCGCCGGCTACCACGTCGAGGCGACGTTCCATACCGACAACACTGGCTCAGCCCCCGTGCGCGAGATCGCCAGCGACGAACAGATCCGGGTGCGTCATTTCCGCGAGACGATGCGGACCGATGAAAGTGTGATCTATCAGAAGTTTGTGACGCTGCCGCCGGGCGTGTATCAGGTCTCCGTCACGCTGCGCGACGGCAACGGTCCGGCGTTCTCGCGCGCGGCGCGGACGGACACCGTGCCCCGGTTCGTGGGCGCGCGGCTTTCACGTCCGCTGGCCGTGTACGCCTCGAACGGGCGGCAGCACCGGCACGAGCTACCCACACTCGTCGCGAATCCGCGCGCGACCCTGCCGTACGGCTCCGACTCGCTCCGCTTCTACGTCGAGCGTTACTCGGCCGGTCCCGGCATGCTCCATGCGCGGGTGGTGGATGGCGCGGACAAGGAGCTGTGGCGGGACTCGGTATTGTTGACGGGGGACACAGACCTCGCGTCCGCGACCCTCATTATTGCCCAGGCGAACCTCCCCGTCGGGCAAGCGGAGCTCCAGGCTGTGCCCGCGGCCGGCGGCGACACGACGCGGACCCTGTTTCTCGTGAGCTTTTCGAGCCAGTGGGTGATCACGAACTTCGACGAAATGGCGAGCCTGCTGCGTTACTTTGACCAGCAAGACTGGGTCGATTCTTTGAAGCGCTCCCCTCCGGAGAGCCGTCCCGACGTCTGGCATGAGTTCTGGAAAGCCACCGATCCCAACCCGATTACGCCGGAGAACGAGGCGCTGGACGAGTATTTCCGGCGCCTTCAGCAGGCCAACGTGCGCTTCCAGGACGAAGGGCAGCCCGGTTGGCTCACCGAGCGTGGAGAAGTGCTGATTACTCTTGGCGACCCGGATGAAATGCTGGACATGTCGAACGGCATCGATCGCAGTGGCCTGAGAACATTGCGCTGGACCTATAACAGCGAGCGGCTGGTTCTCTATTTTCAGGATCAGACTGGGTTCGGCCGCTTCTTGCTCACGCCGACGTCGCGCTCCGATTACCAGCGCGTCCTCGCCCGAGTGAGGCGAACCGGCCGGTGATGCGCACGGCCGCGCTCTGTATCGCGGCGGCGTTGGTCGGGGGGCGCGCTCCGGCACAAGCCGTCCAGCCAGATCACACCGCCACTGGCCGCGCGGATTCGCTGCGTCTTTCCGGACGCCCATGGCACGCCGCCGAGACCTTGCTCGCGGCCGCGCGGCGCGATCCCAATCCGAACGCGTTTCTCATCGTCGAAGGCGCCAAAGCCGAAGTTCGCGCGCGCCGCTATGACTACGCGCGCACGCTGCTCGTGAACCAGCCCTGGCTCACGGAGTACGCCGACGGTGAAGCGCTCGCCGTCCTCGCGCAGGCCGAGTTCGGACTCGGCCTTTATGCGGACGCGGCGGCGCATTTCAACCTGGCGCGGGCGCGCGCGCCCGAGGAGCACGCGGCGGTGCTCGCCGTCCGTGCGGGATTGGCCTATGAGGCCGCCGCGCAGCCCGACAGCGCCGCGGCGGCATACACCCTGGCGCGCGCTGGTGGTCGCCTCGCCGCGATCGACGACTGGCTGCGCGTGCATCTGGCGCGGGTGTCGCGGGACAGCGCGGCCGCGCGGGTCTTGCTCACCAACATTGCCGCCCCCGCGGCCCGCGCCGTGCCCGTCGCGCGGGCCCGTTCATTGCTCCTCGCGGGCGATACGGCCCGCGCGCTCGATGCATTGGAAGCGGCAGGGAAGGGGCTCGACGTCGCGCGACTCGCGATCACCCAGGGCGACACCGGGCGCAGCCGCAAGGCGCTGTACGCGTTACTCGCGCGTGACCCGCTGAGTGACGACGCGGCCGCGGGCGTGACCCTCGCGTTCGGTCCGCTCCCGCCGCGCGAGCCTGCCGAACACGTCGCCCTGGGGCGCGCCCTCAACCGACGCAACACCGCGAAGGACGCGCGCATCCACGTGGAGCGCGCCCTGCGGGCGGGCGACTCGAGCGCTACGACGCTGATGCTGTACGGCGAGCTGCTCGTCGCGACGGGCCAAATGCGCGAAGCGGCCCGCGCCTACAGCGCGGCAGCGCGTGACTCGAGTGCCCGGCCGCTCGCGTTGTATCGGCGCGCGCGCGTGCTGGTCCGGCTTGGGGATTCGTCTGCCGAGGGTGCCCTCTCCGGTTTCGCGAAGAATTATCCCAGCGATACCGCGGCCGCCGGTGCGCTCTACATCCTGGCCGATCTGCTGGATGGCCGGAACGATTCGATGAACGCGGCACGTTGGTACCGCGAGCTGATCGCACGATATCCGGCAGATACGCGCTCCTCGCTGGCGCGCTTCCGTCTCGCGTCACGCGCCGAGAATGCAGGGCAGCTCGACAGCGCCGCGGCGCTGTATCAATCGGAAATCGATGCCAACGGGCCGCAGCGCACCGCCGCGCGCTTCTGGCTCGGCAAGGTGGCGGTCGAGCGCGGCGACTCGGCGAATGCTCGCACCATCTGGATCGCGCTCGCGCGTGAAGACTCGCTCGGGTACTACGGCATGCGCGCGCGGCGCGAGACGGGCCTGCCGCCGCTCGCGTTTGTACCAGCCACGCGACCCGCGGCACCACCTCCGGCCCCTGTCGCGGCCGGTCTCGCGCGGATCGACACGCTGCTGCTCGCCGGCTTGGACAGTGAAGCGCAGGCGCAGGTGCGCGACGTGCTGGCCCGGCCGCCGCAGGATCTCGAAACGCTTTTCGGCTGGAGCGAGGGGCTGAGCGCGCGCGGGTACGGCTCCGCGGCGGTGCGCCTCGGTTGGCAGGCGGCGTTACAGGCGCCCGGCGACGTGCGCGTGCTGCGCGCGATCTTCCCATGGCCGAATCGGCCGGCCGTGGAGGCGGAAGCGGAAGAGTTCGGCGTCGACGCGTTATTGCTCGCGGCGCTGGTGCGGCAGGAGAGTGTCTTCGACGTCCAGGCGTTGTCGCCCGCGGGTGCCCGTGGGCTCGCGCAGCTACTGCCGAGTACCGCTGCGCTCATGGCGCGCGGCCTGGACGTCACGTTCTATCCGGACTGGATTACCGTTCCCGACCTCAATTTGCACCTCGGGGCCGCGCATCTCGCCGATTTGCTCAGGCGATTCGGTCGAGTGGACGCGGCCATCGCCGCGTACAACGCGGGACCGGTTCCGGTGCGCCGCTGGCTCGATCGTGAAGGCGCGTCGGATCCCGACCGGTTTATCGAATTGATCCCGTATCCGGAAACGCGCGGATATGTGCGCAGTCTGTTGCGTAATCGCGAGTTGTATCGCGCATTGTACGGCCCGTAGAGACTCCGGTTGACAGTTCTCCAATCCGCCGCTCATTTCTACCGCGCTCGACAACGGCCGGGCAGGCATCCCCGCAGGGGGCGGGGGTAGCCCGGGGCCCTACCAGACTCTGCAGGAGGCGGATCGTGATCAAGGGAAAGGTGAAGTGGTTCAATGACGCCAAGGGATATGGCTTCATTGAGCAAGAGGGTGGCGAAGACGTGTTCGTGCATTTCTCGGCGATTCAGATGGATGGCTTCAAGACGCTCGCCGAGGGTCAGGTCGTGGAGTTCGAAGTGAAGCAGGGCGACAAAGGGCTCCACGCGACGAACGTCGTGCGCGCCTAACCAACCGCCCACTTTCACCGACTGTCCTGCCCCGCCCGGATCCACGGGCGGGGTTCTTGTTTGGGCAGTCCCGGGGCTAACTTTTTTCGCGATGCCGCCCCGTCCAGCCCCTCCGATTCCCGCCTCCGCCCAAGGCCGCAGGTGCGTCTTCCTGGTGGACGGCTATGCGCTGATCTACCGCGCCTTCTTCGCGATGATCGCACGGCCCCTCACCACCAAGCGCGGGGAGAACACATCGGCGGTCTGGGGCATCACGAATTTCCTGCTGCGGCTCTACGAGAACTATCACCCCGAGTACATCGGGTGGGTGCACGATCGCGGCGTCTCGTTCCGGCAGCAGGAGTATCCGGAATACAAAGCGACGCGCGAGAAGCTGGGCGAGGAAATGCAGCAGGACTTCGACCGATCTCTCGAGCGGGTATGCCAGATCCTCGACGCGTTCCACATCCCCGTCATCGCGATCAACGGCTACGAGGCGGACGACGTAGTCGCCACGCTCGCGCAGCGCGCCGTGACCGCCGGCGGTCTGCAGGCGGTGATCGTGTCGGGCGACAAGGATTTCTATCAGCTCATCGGTCCGGGCATCGCGCTGCTCAACCCGGGGCGCGGCGGTCAGGCGGCGGTGGAAGAGCAGTGGGTCGATCAGTCCAACGCGAGCGAGCGCCTCGGTGTGCAGCCCGAGCGCGTCGTGGATTTTCTCGCGCTGGTGGGCGACAGCTCGGACAATATCCCGGGCGTCAGAGGCATCGGGGACAAGACCGCGTTGCAGTTGCTCACGACATACGGCGATCTCGACACGATCCTCGCGCGCGCCACGGAGATTCCCGGCAAGCGGCCGCGAGAGGCGCTGCTGCAACAGGCCGACAATGCCCGGCTGTCACGTCAGCTCGTGACGCTGCGGCGCGACGTGCCGATCGAGCTCGATCTGGAGCAGCTCCGCGTCCAGGCGCCCGACACCGATCGCCTGGCCGCGCTGTTCACCGAGCTCGAGTTCCGTACCCTGATTCCCAAGCTGAGTGATCTCGCCTGGGTGGGCACGATCCCGGTCGAGCAAGCAGGAGGCGCGCCAGCGCCAGCGTCTCGCGCACTGCTGCTGGCAGACCCGCAGATCGTCGACGATCCCGCCAGGCTGCCCGCGATGCTCGAGGAGTTGCGCGCGGCACCACTCGTTGCCATACAGACCGAGCCACAGCTCGCCGGTTTGTCGTTCGCCGTCGCGCCGGGCCGGTCGTGGTATCTGCCGCTGGGTCATCGTGCCGCCCTGGACGAGCTTGACGGGGGAACCCCACCCCGCAATCTGCCCCCGCTAGCGAGCGCTGCGATGACGGACCTCCGGGAGTTGCTCGCGGATCCCGCAGTGAAAAAAGCGGGACACGACATCAAGGCCGGATGGGTGGCGCTCACGCGCGCCGGTGTAACCCTCGGCGGCGTCGCCTACGACTCCATGGTCGCGAGCTTCGTGCTCGATCCCGGCAACCGGTCGCATGCCATGGCGGATCTCGCGCGCGAGCGTCTTTCCATCGAGCTGCCCACGTCGGCACAGCTGGTCAGCAAGGACCGCCAGTTTTCCGCGGTGCCGCCCGCCGAGGCGGGGCGTGTTTCCGCTGCGAACGCGGAGATGGTACTGCGGCTCGCAGAAGCATTTCGCGCGGAGATCGAAGACCATCATCTGACCCGCCTCCTCGACGAGATCGAAATCCCGCTCATTCCGGTGCTCGTCGACATGGAAGCGACGGGCGTGCTCGTCGATCGCGCCATCCTTGGTGAGATGTCCCGCGGATTCAACAAGGAGCTGACCGGTCTCGAGCTGGACATTTATCGCGCCGCCGGAGGCGAGTTCAACCTCGGATCGACCCCGCAGCTGCGGACCGTGCTGTTTGAAAAACTCAAACTGCCGGTGCTGAAGCGAACCAAAACAGGTCCATCGACCGACGTCGAGGTGCTCGAGCAGCTCGCGACGATGGGGCACGAGGTGCCGCGCCTCATGATGGAGTACCGCGAGCTCTCGAAGCTCAAATCCACCTACGTGGACGCGTTGCCGGGATACATCCGGTCCGACACGGGCCGGGTGCACACCACCTTCAACCAGACCGGCGCCGCTACTGGACGCCTCTCATCGTCCGATCCCAACCTGCAGAACATTCCCGTGCGCACGAAGCGCGGCGGCGAAATCCGGCGAGCATTCATTGCGCCGCCGGGACGCCTCCTGCTGACCGCCGATTACTCGCAGGTCGAGCTCCGCCTGTTGGCTCACCTCTCCGGCGATCCGGAGTTCGTCGCGGCGTTCCAACGCGGTGGCGACATTCACCGTCAGACAGCTGCGGTGATTTTCGGAGTGCCGGAGGCGAGCGTGACGGCGGAAATGCGAGCGCGGGCGAAGACCATCAACTTTGCGACCATCTATGGCCAGGGGGCACTCGCGTTGTCGCGGCAGCTGGGCATCACGCTGGAGGAGGCGAAGGCCTTCATTAAACACTACTTCGAGCGCTTCGCCGGCGTCCGCGCCTGGCTCGACAAGACTGTGGAGGAAGCGCGCCAGCGTGGATTCGTGGAGACCTTGTTCGGACGCCGGCGCTATATCCCCGAGCTGCGGGACCGCAACTTCAGTATCCGCGCCTTCGGCGAGCGTACGGCAACGAACTCTCCGCTCCAAGGGTCGGCGGCGGACCTGATCAAGATCGCCATGATCCGAATCCACGCCGCTCTCCCGCAGGCTGGCCTGGACGCCAAAATGGTCCTGCAGGTGCACGACGAGCTCGTTTTTGAGGTCGCTGAGCACGACCACGACCCTGCCGGGGCTCTTGTAAAACGCGAGATGGAGGGGGTTGGCGAATTGCGGGTGCCGCTCGTCGTAAGTGTCGGCGCCGGAAAGAATTGGATCGACGCGAAGGGTTAAGCACGCCTCTTGCAGGAATGGGGGGTAGTGCCCACAATTGGGGCGTCGATTCGGGCTTTTCCCGGATAGGCGCCCTTTCGCGCCCGGAGGGATAGTCTTGAAGGCTCGCGGTTTTACGCTGATCGAGCTGTTGATCGTGGTGGTGATCATCGGGATCCTCGCGTCCATTGCGATCCCGAAGTTCGCCAACACGAAACAGAAAGCCTACGTCGCCCAGATGAAGTCCGACCTCAAGAATCTGGCGACGGCGGAGGAGGCTTTCTTCTATGACAGCACGTTCTACACGACCAGCCTGCCGGCGCTCAACAACTTCAGCTCATCGACTGGCGTCACGCTTAACGTGCTCCAGGCAACGCCGGGTGGTTGGTCGGCCCGCGCCATCCATGCGCAGACGCCGCGGCAGTGCGTCCTGTTCCAGGGGAACGCGACGCCGGTCGCGCCCGCGACGGTCGAGGGTAAGATTACCTGCACATAGAACCGCCCTATCGAGAATTCCAACGCCGCCGTGAGGGGATGCGATTCGCCCTCAACGGCGGCGTTTGGCTTCACCGTCACAAGATCGACAACGAGCCGATGGTCCATCTGGTAAGCTCCGACAAGGAACGGCTGCTCGAGCTGGGCCGCACGCTGGGATTCCAGGCGCGGTGGCTGCAATACAAGCCGCTCAAGGACCTGGACACGGGAATCCGGGTTCCGGCCTGGCATTGGGATGTCTGGGGTGAGAAGCTGAAACTGCTGAAGCCTACGTAATCTCTTCTACTTCTACTTCGCGGCGGGGTGCTCGTACTCCGGGCCACCAGTTCCACCGGCCGGCGATGTGCATGATCGCGGGCACGAGCACCATGCGAATCAGCGTGGCATCGAGGAACACGGCCACCGCGAGTCCAAAGCCGATGAACTGAACCGCGAGCACCCGGGTGAAGGCAAAGTTTCCGAATACGATGATCATGATCAGCGCGGCGAAGGTGATCGTCGACGCCGTGGCGGAGAGGCCTTCCATTGTCGCGTAGTCGTTGCGCCCGGTTTTGTCGAAGACCTCTTTGATGCGCGTCAGCAGGAAGACCTCGTAGTCCATCGACAGACCAAACACGGTCGCAAAGACGAGCACCGGCACCACGACGAAAATCGCCTCCGTTGGCCCCTCGAGCCCGAAGAGATTGCTGCCGTAGCCGTGCTGAAAGACGAGCACGGTGATGCCGAATGCGGCGGCCACCGATACGCAGTTGAGGACGACCGCTTTGAGTGGGACGAGCACCGAGCGGAAGGCGATCAGCAGCATGAGGGCGGTGACGCCGAGGATCATCGCGACGATACCGGGGAAGCGCTGGAGCAGGTGCTGCTGGAGGTCGAGGCTCGATGCCGCGAAGCCGCCGACGAGGATCTCCGCCCCACGCAGCCGCTGGGCCCCGACGTTCGCGATCGTGTGGCGGACGTGGCGCGTGAGGTCCATCATGCCGGTCAGCGAGACACTGTCGACGGCGATCACGTCCATGAGCGTCGTCTGCAGGTCTGCGCTCAGATACGCGTTGAAGAATGCGGCGTAGCGGTTGCGCACCGAATCGGCATCGCTGTAATACATCGCCAGCTGGAGGGTCGACAGGCCGGGCCGGATCGTGGCGACGCCGCGTACCTCACGCACGCGTGGATCCTTTTCGATCGAATCACACAACGCCTTGAGTCCCGACAGGCGGCGACCCGACAGGGCCGACTCCCCGTTGGGCAGCTGCACCACGACACGCAGCGGCTGGATCACGCCACTCGCGCCCATGTCGCGCAGCGCGGCCAGGGCCTGTGCCGACTCCGCATCGGGGGGAAACCAGTTCCGCGCGGGCAGGCCGATCTTGATTTGTGTCAGCGGAAACGTCAGAAACGCCGCCGCGAGGCCGCCGCCCAGAATCGCGCGCCACGGATGATGTCCCAGCGAGCGAGCCCACCGCTCCCATCCGGTGGGTGTGTGAATCCATGCCAGCAGGCGCGCCAGCCACTTGGGCCGGTCGATGTTCCGGCCGAGGATCGCGAGGCAGGCGGGAAGGAAGGTGGTCGCCAGAAGAACAGCGATCGCGACGACGATGAGTCCCCCGATGCCTACCGAGCGTGTCTCGGTGCGCGGTGTGAGGATCAGCGCGGCGAAGCCCACCACCACTGTGAGCCCGGACGTTACCACGGCCGAGCCCGCCGTCTGAATGGTGCGCACGGCGGCATCGGCGGGCGAGAGGCCGCGATTCAGCTCTTCGCGGAATCGTGTGACGATCAGCAGCGAGTAGTCGATCCCGACGCCCAGTCCCACCATCGTCGTGATGTTGAGCACGAAGACCGACATCGTCTGGAACTGGGCGGCGACGGCGACGACGCCGAGGGCGATGGTGATCGCCAGCACACCCACGATGATGGGAAGTGTCGCGGCTACGAGCGCGCCAAACGCAAGCACCAGGACCACCAGCGTCAGGGGCACCGCCCGCTGCTCGGCGATGCGCGTGTCGGCAGTGCTGATCGTGCGAACATCATAATCGAGCGCGGCATTACCGGTCACCTTCACGTCGAAGCCGTCCGCACGCGGCAGCCGGGCGAGCGTGCCGTTCACCGCCTCGCGCAGATCCGGTACCACGTTGTCGCTGACTTCTGCCGTGCGCGATGGGGTCAGCGCGGCGATGAAGAAGGTGGTTTGGCGATCGGAGCTCACGAACGTCGACTCTCCGATCGTGCGCACGGAGATGACCTGGCTGATGTACGGTTCACGCGCCACGGCCGCCGAAAGCGAATCGAGCATCGCGACGAACCGGGGATTGGTGTAGCGGACGGGGCCGTGCACGACGAGGGCGAGGTATTCGTCGATGGGGCTTGGGAATGCGTCGCGAATCAACTGAGTAGCGCGGGCCGACTCCGTTCGCTCGACCGCGCTGCCACGAACGGCAAGCACGCGCTGGACGTGGGTGGCCTTCGGCACAAACAGCAACGCGAGCGCCGCCCAAGCGGCAATGACCCACCCGCGCCAGCGGATAACGTGTTTTCCCGGTAACGTGATCACCTATCGTCCAAACACATGCGGGCCACAATCATAGGGACGGGCGGAGCCCAAAGCTAGCGTCGCGGCCTGTGATTTTCGCATATTGGCGACATGGTGGAACGCCGACTTACCGGAATGATCGCCGCCGCGACGGTGCTGATCGTTCTGTTCATTCTTTGGGATGCCTTCCGGCCCAAAGCCCGCCCGCTCGATTCCGAGCCGCCGGTCGTTGCTCGGGTCGCGGACTCCGCGCCCGCGGTCCCGCCCACGGCACCGCCGGTCGCGCAGCCCGTTCCTCCACCAACGACCACCTCGCAGGGCACATCCGTCACGGCCGGTCGCGAGCCGACGTACTTCGACCTGCTGGCGCGCTCGGAGACGCGGCGTCGCATTCGCTCGAGCGGCACCACCACATATCTGGGGGAGATGCTGGCGCAGTCGGACGACTCGATGCTGCGCCGCTGGGAAAACCGCACCACGAACCCGATTCGCGTGTACTTTGCGTCGACCTACGCCGCGAACTTCAAGCCGGAGTTTCTCAGCGCGATCAAGACTGCCTTTGGGCAGTGGACCAACGCGGGCGTGCCCGTGCGCTTCGACTTCGGCGCGGACTCGTCCAACGCCGAAGTGACGGTCAAGTGGCGAATTCAGTTCGAGATCGAGCGCACCGGCCAGACCGACGTCACGTGGGATGAGAACGGCAACATCCAGTCCGCGGTGATTACGCTCGCGACGTTCGATCCCAAGGGCCGTCCGATGGAGTCCGGCGACATCCGCGTCGTCGCGATGCACGAAGTTGGCCACATGCTGGGCCTCGACCACTCGAAGGATTCGACCGACATCATGTTCCCGACCGCCAAAGTCCGGGACCTGTCGGATCGCGACGTCCGCACAGTGATGTTGCTCTACCAGCTCACGCCAGGAAGCCTGCGGTAAGAATATGCCGGGGCGTCGCAGCATCACGTCCTTCCTCACTCACCCGCCCTCCCCGTCTGAGATACCGCTCGCCCAGGCGCTCGATACGCGGGTGCGTGAAGCGGAGCTGATCGAAAAGCTGGAAGGCGGAACGGTCCGCTGCTTTGCCTGCGGCCACCGCTGCCTGGTGAAGCCGGAGCGGCGCGGCATCTGCAAAGTGCGATTCAATAATGGAGGGACGCTGTTCGTTCCGGCCGGGTACGTCGCCGCCCTGCAGTGCGATCCGACGGAGAAGAAGCCGTTCTTCCACTGCCTGCCGGGAAGCGACACGCTCACCTTCGGTATGCTGGGATGCGATTTCCACTGCGGCTACTGCCAGAATTGGCTGACATCGCAGGCGCTGCGCGACGAGACGGCGGGCGTCATGCCCACCGACATCACCCCGGACGAGCTGATCGCGCTGGCGCTCCGCCAGGGCGCGCGGATGGTCGGGTCATCCTACAATGAACCGCTCATTACCGCCGAGTGGGCGGTTGACGTTTTCAGGGTGGCTCGGCCCCGTGGACTGAAAACGGCGTTCATCTCGAACGGCAACGCCACGCCGGAAGTGCTCGACTACATTCGGCCCTGGACGGATTGCTACAAGATCGACTTGAAAGCGATGGACGATAAGCGGTACCGCCAGCTGGGCGGCGTGTTACAGCACGTCCTCGACGCCATTCGCCTGGTCCATGAGCGGGGCTTCTGGCTCGAGATCGTCACGCTGATAGTGCCCGGGTTCAACGACGACGAGGCGCAACTGACGCAGGCTGCCCAGGCGATTGCCTCCGTATCACCGGAGATCCCCTGGCACGTCACGGCGTTCCACAAGGACTACAAGATGACCGACCCCGATAACACGCCGGCGTCCACGCTCGTGGGGGCGTGCGAGATCGGCGCCCGCGCCGGGTTGCAGTTCGTGTACGCCGGCAATCTCCCCGGCCGTGTGGGACGGTGGGAGCACACGTTCTGTCCCGACTGCGGTGATATGCTCATCGAACGGCACGGCTACGTCATCAAGCGGCAGCGCGTCGGCAGCGACGGTCGCTGTCCCTCCTGCAGCCGGCGGATTCCGGGCGTTTGGTCGTAACCGCCCTCCTGTTGCTTGTGCAGGGCGTGACCCCAGCGCTGCGCGCCGGGGTTGATCCACCCGCCCAGCGATCGGTCGACTCGACGGACTTCGATCAGGCCGTGTTGGGTGGGATCCGACAGGGCGTGTTCCCGGGCGCAGCGCTCGTTGTCGGTCGGCACGACAAGATCTTGTTTGCGAAGGGCTATGGCCATCTGACGTGGAGCTCGTCGAGTCCCGGCGTAAGCGTCGACAGCACGATCTGGGATCTCGCCTCGCTAACCAAGGTCGTCGCGACTACGCCGGCGCTCATGCTGCTGGTCGAGCGCGGCAAGGTCGTCCTCGATACGCCGGTGGTGCGCTACGTCCCCGAATTCAACAGTCCCGGGACGGGCAGCATTACGGTCCGCCATCTTCTGACACACACATCCGGCCTCCGCGCCACACTGCCGCTCAAGCATGCCCCCGACAGCGCGACGGCGTTGAGCATGGTGCTCACCACCGTGCCGGTCGCAACGCCGGGGTCCAGAATGGTGTACTCCGACCTCAACGCCATTCTGCTCGGGGAGATTGTACGTCGTGTCAGCGGTGCACCGCTCGATGTGTTCGTGACACGCGAGGTCTACACGCCGCTCGGGCTCGACGAGCAGCTCATGTTCCGGCCGCCCAAGAAGCTCGAGCGGCGGATCGCTCCCACAGGACTGTGGCATGGGCATGCCATCGCCGGAATCGTCAACGATCCGAACGCCGCAAGGCTCGGCGGAGTGTCCGGTCACGCCGGTCTGTTCGCGACTGCCACTGCGCTCGCCCGCTACGCGCAGTTCATGCTCAACGAAGGCGCGGCTCCGGGCGATAGGGAGGGGCAAATCATCAAGAAGGAAACTGTCCGTCAGTTCACGCAGATCGCCGTTCCCGCGCGGCGCGGCGTCAGCGCGCGAACCCTCGGCTGGGAGGCACTGCCCACCGGCGAGGAGACGTCGAGCGCCGGCGCGCTATTCGGTCCGCACAGCTATGGGCACACCGGTTGGACTGGAACGTCGCTCTGGATCGACCCCGACCGCGATGTGTTCGTGCTGCTGCTCACGAATCGCGCCTTCGATCCCCGGACCAGGAGATCATTCACGAAGCTCAAGCAAGTCCGCGGGCGCGTGGCCGATGCCGCGGCGCGCGCAGTCGATGGCGGGCGCTGATCACGCTCGTCCGACCCATCCCACGCTCATCTATGACGGCGAGTGCGGGATTTGCCAGCGAGCTGTAGCGATCGCGAAGCGGTGGGACCGGGAACACGTGCTGCGGTTTGTCCCGTTTCAGGACCAGGCGCGGGTCGCCCAATTTGGGATCGCCCTTCCGGCGTTGGCGGCGGCGATGCACTTGATTCACCCCGACGGTCGAGTCTTCCCCGGAGCCGACGCCCTGCCCCAGTTGCTCCGTTTATTCCCAGGGAAGCGCTGGCTCGCGCCCTTGTTCAGAATTCCAGGCGTGCTGCCACTCGCCCGTCGGATCTATGCCTGGATCGCCATGCGCCGGCATTGTCTGGTGCGGGGTATGGAGGGTCGCTAGGTTGCCTGATGTGACGACTGCTGTGCTCAGTGCCGATACGGTTCGCCAGGCCTTGCGTCAGGTCAAGGATCCCGAGCTCGACATGAACATCGTCGATCTGGGTCTTGTGTACGACGTCGAGGTCGACGCCGGTCTCGTGCGTATCAACATGACGTTGACGTCGCCGGGGTGTCCCGCCGGCCCGATGATTACGAACGACATCTACAAAGTCGTGCGCGCCCTCGAGGGCGTGCAAGACGTGGACATCGACATTGTGTGGGAGCCGTACTGGACGCCCGAGCGCATCGATCCGAAGATCCGCGCGATGATGGGGTTCTAGGGCCCGCTCCCGGCTTCCAAAAACGCATCCCCCAGCACGTCGATCTGCCAGGGTCGCAATTCGGGAATCTGTTTGAGTGCTTCGCGGTTCGTGGGCCGAGCTCGCGCGACCGCTTCCAGCGACGACCTGCCGCACAACACTCCGGGATCGAGTCCCAGCTCGACCGCGATGCGATTGCGCGCCGCCTTGAGATTCTCGAGCCGCCCGTCGAACCCTGGATCTTTGATCGGTCGCGGGCGCCGCTCGAGGCGCGGCAGCTGCGCGTCCGGCAGCTGCTTCGCGCGCGCTACCGCATCGAGCAGCGCCGCACCATGGCGTCGTGCTAGCGACGGCGGCAGCTCGCGGACATGGCCCAGCTCGGCGGGCGATGCCGGGAGAGCCCGACTCACCCCGAGCAGGGCGTCATTGCCGATGATTCGGAACGGCGCCTTGTCTTCGCGCTCAGCGACACTATCCCGCCAGCGATGCAACAGTCGCAGCGCCGCCAGGCTGCGCGGTGTCAGTCCCTTCGCGCCTTTGAGCCTGAGGTAGCTCTCGTCGTCGCTTGCTCCTCCGGCCGGGGCACCGGTCCAGCGGAGCGATTCGAGCTGCTTGAACTCCTCGTTGGCCCATGCCAGCCGACCCAGTCCCTCGAGCCGTTGCTCCAGCGCGTCGCGCAGGGCGAGGAGGTGCTGCGTATCGGCGGCGGCGTACGCGAGCATGGGCGGAGGCAGTGGCCGCCGCGACCAGTCGGCCTTCTGGTGCTCCTTGTCGAGCTTTACGCCGACGTACTTCTCCACCACCGCGGCCAGCCCGATGGCCGCCTCGCCCGCCAGTTGTGCCGCAATGCGTGTGTCGAAGAGGCGCGCGGCGCGAAAGCCGTAGTCGCGATCCAGCACCCGCAGGTCGTAATCCGCATCGTGGAAGACTTTTTCGATCTGGGGGTCGGCGAGCAGCGCGCCGAGGGGGCCGAGGTCCGCGATGGCGAGTGGATCGATGAGTGCGGTTTCGGTTCGTCCCGATACCTGAACGAGATAGATGCGGTCGCGGTAGCGGTGAAAGCTGGCGGCTTCGGTGTCGACACCGAGGCGCGGCTCCCGGCGCAGCGCCCCGGCGACTTCAGCGAGGGCCTGCGGCGTCGCGACGTATCGAGCCGTCACTCCTCCTTCCCTAGCGCCTCCATGCCGGCGGCGATCTCTTCCAGCGCCCTGGCGAGCGTCTTGTAGAATTCCGAATCGGGAGCCTGTGGGGCTCCACCCAGCGGGTCGCCCGCGCATTTGCGGGCGGCGCGCGCCGCATGACGTATGTAATCGGTGGCAACTCGCATGGATCGCTCCGCTGTGTTGGCCACAAAGATACGCGACGCTCTCGCGCCGTGCAGTCTCGCGGCGTGGCCGACGCCGCTCGAAGCGCAGCCGGCGCTCGCGCGAGCGCTGGGCCTGCAGGCGTTGTGGCTGAAGCGTGAGGATCTCATGGGCGGCAACAAAGTCCGCGGTCTCGAGTTCTTGTTGTCGCACGCTCCGTCACGGTCTGTCTTTGTCACAGTGGGGGGAAGCGGGTCGACGCACTGCCTTGCGACGGCGCGACATGCCAGGGCGCAGGGGTTTCGTACCGCGGTGGCCGTTTTTCCCCAGCCAGAGACCGATGCCAGTCTGACGGTCGGCGCGGCCATGGCTGCAACAGCCGATCGGGTGTTTCGTGCGTCGAGTCTGGTCACACTGCCGTGGGCCGTGCTGCGCGCGTGGCGCGCCGCGCATCGGCTGGGCGGGGGCGGGGCCGGGGGGGGGGGCAAACCGCGGTGGATTCCGGGTGGCGGCGCCGATCCGCGTGCGGTGGTCGGTCACTTCCTTGCCGCGCTCGAGTTGAACAGCCAACTCGATGCGCCGCCCGACACGATCGTCGTGCCACTCGGCACTGGCGGCACGGCGGCAGGCATCGCGCTCGGCACGGCGTGGCTGGGATGGGCGACGCAGGTCGTCGGCGTCCGCGTCGCGCCACGGCTCGCCGCGAACAGGTGGAGAACTGTGCGTCTCGCTCATAGAGCGGAAGCATTGTTGCGACGGTCTGGTGTGGAGCTCACCGTCCCGCGATCCGCGATTCACGTTCGCGTGGTGAACGCGATGGGGAGGGGATACGGACATCCCACCGCGGAAGGAGAGCGGGCTCGAGCATTGGCGGCCGAGCACCATGTGCGAATCGACCCGACGTACGGCGCGAAGGCGTTCTCGTTTTTCCTGGGACGTGCCGACGTGCGCGTGCAACGTGCCGTGTTCTGGCATACGTTCGCCTGGCCATGACCGCCGTTCTCTTTATCCACGGATTCCCATTTGACCACTCGATGTGGCGTCATCAGGTCGCGGCGCAGTCGCATCGGCGCTGCATCGCTCCCGATCTTCGTGGCGCGGGGAATTCCCCTGGTCCCGAGTCGCCGGCCGAGTATACCGTCGCGACGTACGCCAGCGACCTGATTGGGCTGCTCGATGGATTGCAGATTCGCCAAGCGGTCATCTGCGGTCTGTCGATGGGTGGCTACATCGCGTTCGAGATGCTGCGAAGCCATTCGACGCGCGTGCGGGCCGCCATTTTGTGCAACACCAAGGCCAACGCGGATACTCCAGAAGCGAAGCGGGATCGTAATGTGATGGCGGAGCTGGCCCGGCAGCGCGGCGCCGCCGCAATTGCCGAGAAACTGCTACCGACCTTGCTGTCACGGGAGACATTCGAAAAACAGCCGCAGGTCGTTGACGAAGTGCGCGAGATGATTACCCGCGCGCCCGTGACGGGAATCGTCGGTGCGTTGCACGCGCTGCGCGAACGGCCCGACTCGACGTCGCTATTACCGAGGATTCGAGTGCCGGTCCTGGTCGTAGCTGGTGGCGAAGATCAAATCGCACCTGCTGCGGGAATGCGAGAGATGGCGGGCGCGATTCCGGGCGCTGCGTTTCTTGTGGTTCCTGCGGCGGGGCATCTCGCGCCCCTCGAGCAGCCCGCTCCCGTCAACGCCGCGATCCAACAATTCCTGGAGCAGCTGGGCTAGGCCCCTTTGCGTTGCGGTTTGCCGGGTGGGTTTTCGCTTTGGAAGACGTCGCGGTTTTTCGCGATGTAGTCCTTCCACTGCGGCGGTGTGTCTTCCTCGGGGAAAATCGCGGTTACGGGGCATTCAGGCTCGCACGCGCCGCAATCGATGCACTCGTCGGGGTGGATGTACAGCATGTCCGGCCCCTCGTAGATGCAATCCACTGGACACACATCCACGCAGGACCGGTCTTTGACGTTGATGCACGGCTCTGCGATGATGTACGGCATTCCTGCTCCTGAGTGTGAATCTGATGGTTGTGCGGAGGCGCATGGCAAAGCTAGACAAGCGTTTAGCTCAGTCAAGGGACCTGCGTGCGGGAGCCTTGCGCTCGTGATCCCAGCAGGTATCCTAGATTCCCATGGGTATCGTTCATCAGCGCCGCAAGGCCGAAACGAGGGCGCTGCTGGTGGCGGCTGGCTTACAGCTCTTCTCCGAGCAGGGGTTCGAGCTTGTGACGCTCGATGAGGTGGCGCTCGCCGCGGGCTTCACCAAAGGCGCGATCTACCGTCACTTTCCCTCGAAGGGCGCCTTCCTGCTCGCGCTGTTCGAGCAGTATGCAGCTGTCGCGCGCGCAGGGTCCGGCGCACGGCAGGCTCCCTGGTTCATTCCGCTCACGCTCCAGTTCGCGGCGCAGGCAGTGCGCGATCCGTTGCTGCGCCGCCGTCTCGCGACCGTCCTGTCCGAAGCGCCGGACGGCACGACTGCGGAGAGTCACCTGTTGCGATCACTCGCGCGAGTATGGCCCGCCTGATCGATCTGAGTCATGAGATCGAGCACGGGATGGTCACCTATCGTGGCCTCCCCGCGCCCGCCGTCAGCGATTGGCTCTCGCGCGAGGCGTCGGCTTCGCGATACGCTCCCGGGACCACCTTCCAGATTGGGAAGATCGAGCTGCTCGCCAACACCGGCACGTACATCGACGCGCCGTTTCATCGGTACGAGAACGGCCGCGACGTCGCCGGGTACGCACTGGAGACCGTGGCCGATCTGCCGGGTGTCGTGGTGCGAGTGAAGAGCGGGGCAGGTCGCGCGATTGATGCTGCGTGGTTCACCACGCTCGATGTGAAAGGAAAGGCCGTCCTCGTGCACACCGGCTGGGACACGCACTGGCGGACCGACACCTACTCCGCCGGCCAGCATCCGTTTTTGACCCGTGAGGCGGCCGAATACCTCGTGAAGGCGAAGGCCGCCCTCATCGGGATCGATTCGCTCAACATCGACGACGACAAAGACGGCAGTCGCCCGGCGCACACCATTCTGCTCGGCGCCGGTGTGGCCATTGTCGAGCACATGACCAACCTCGGTGCCTTGCCGGACAGCGGTTTCTCCTTCTTTGCTGTCCCGCCGCCCGTGAAAGGCATGGGCAGCTTTCCAGTCCGGGCGTTCGCGCGAGTCTAGCGCATGAGCTGCCCGAGGAGCGCGCCGTTGCAGCGCGCCCTGGCTGAATCGTATGTTGGCGCATGAGCACCCTGCTCGCTGTTCTCTTCCTCGTTGCCTTCTTCATGATCGTCCTGCCGCTCATCACGTGGCTCCGGATGGGCGAGGATGCGGCCCCGCGGTTCGAACCATTCGATGCGAACAAGTACCCGAATCCGCCTGAGGTCGCGGCGTTCCTGCGTGACAACGTTGCGGGACTCGAGGGCGCTCAGTTCCGGCAGGTGGCCGATCTGGCACGGACGAGTGGGGGATTATTCTTGCTGGTGACGCGCGTTGTCCTGCTCGAGCATTCCGAGGGCGAGACCGCCACGATCGCAATGATGTATTCCGAAAAAACGGGCGCCGCCCTGCCGATGGTGGAGTTCACGGCGGAACTGCCGGACGGCCGAATGCTCGACGTCAACAACTCCGTTACGATTCCCATTTTTGCGCCCCGACCTGGCCGCGAGGTCTATCGCTTTCCGGAAGTGCGGGACCCGCTGCGGTTACACAAGATCTACAGGGTCCTCTTCCGACGGCAGTTCGGGTCGAGCACGCTGCGCCAGCGGGATATCGCCAGCGATCCGGCGCGGTTTCTCGCCGAAGTCATGGATGCCGAGCACCGCGCACAAATGGAGGCGGGCTACTACCGATTCGACGAGAGGGCGCGCCGCTGGCGGCCCACGCTGCGTGGGGCGTTCGTGATGACCTGGAGAATGCTCCCGCCCTTGAAGCAGATCATCAAGGCGGGAGTGCGGAGTCGCGCTCGGCGCGCGCTGCGTGAGATCGCGATGGATGGCCCGGACGCCCGACCCGTTGCGGCGGTAACAACCGTGACGCTGCCTGCGGGGACAACGAGCCAGGACATGCGGCCTCGGCAGAGTCTCCTCGAGATCGCATTTGCGATTGTTTTTGTGGCATTGCTCTGCGCGGGCGTGATCTTCGTGAGCCGCTGGACGCACAGTCCGACGGCCGGGGTGGCCGTCTTGCTCCTCCTCGGTCCCCTGGGGCTGTGGCTGTGGGTGCGGTGGTCGGCGGTCGCGCGCGCGCAGAAGACTGGCGGCGATCCAATGGCCATCGCGCGCGCCCGCAGCGCGGCGAATCGCGGCGCGCTGCCCCTGGTAGGCATGGGTGTGTTGCTAGTGAGTCTGATGGGGTACCGCGAGTACCAGACTCACCTGCCCAATCTGATCGTGCCGGCCGACTTCGACGGCGCGGTGACGACACTCGGGCAGCTCACCGGTCACGAGGTGACGAAACTCGAAGGGCGCGATCGCGTGTACGTCGTTCGCGTCCGGACCCGGTGGGCGAACCGCTACCTCGGCGCCGCAGTCCCCAAGTTTGCCGCGCAGGGCTTCTTCATGTCGAGGTTCGATCGAAGCTTCCGCGCTCTCCGCCGCGACACGAGCACCGTGCGCCTGGTGCTCGTTCCCGTGATCGATCCGTTCGCCGTCGTGAGCCACATCGGCACTCAGGGAGAACGCGATGGCAAGGCGACGGAGGACATCGTGTCAGGGTTGCGCGCCCTGAACGCCGCCTATCCGTTCGAGCTCTGGAACGCCGGGGAAAACTGGGTGCGCGGCGCGTTCACCAGCCCGCCGTCGGATCTCGCTGCCGTGATCCGGCGCCTCGACGCGCTCTGCCCGCGTCTCCTCGCCGACGACTTCAGGAGTGACCGGGCGCGGCTCGAGCGCGAGCTGGGCCGCGCGGGCGTGTTTATCTGCCACTGGAGCTAGGTCCGGCGACGGCGCGCACGACGTACGTCAGGCCGTGCACCACGCGCGCCATGCGGTCGTAGTCCAGCTTGTCAGGCGTATCCTGGGGAGTGTGATAAAAGGGATACCGGTACGGCGCAGTATCCGTGATCATGATGGCCGGGTATCCCTCTCGCCAGAACGACCAATGATCGGACCACCAGACGCCCGGTACCCACGACGGGGCGGCGGCGCCTTGCGTGGGGAAAATGGCGTGCGCGCGAAACGCGGCGATCGCACGGTGGAGCAGGGGACGTGATTTGAGGTTCGACACAAACCCGATGAAGTCGCCGACGTCCGGATAGGCGAGGTTCAGCGGGAACGGGTAGCGCTGGCTTCCTTCCTCCGTGTCGTAGTAGCCAATCGACTCTATCGACATCATCGCGACGATCTGATCGTTCCGCTTGCGGGCGTCAGTCGCGTAGTGCCTGCTGCCCATCGCCGCCGTCGGGAAGGAGGGCGGCTCTTCATTCGGAAAGAACACGAACCGTATGGTTCGCGCCTGCGGGCTGCCGGCAAAGAGGCGCGCCAGTTCGAGCACGCCTGCCACGCCGCTGGCGTTGTCATCCGCCCCGGGCGCCTCCTCGGCGCTGTCGTAGTGTGCGCCGATCACGACGACCTGCTGGAAAAGACTCGTTCCTCTCAGTGTGGCCTCGAGGTTGCGCCAGACCAACCCTCGCGCGCTGTACTCCTGCGATACGACCTGGTAGCCGAGCGCCGTGAGCGTGCTTTCGATGTAGCTGGCAGCGCGCTCGACGTTGTGGTAGGTCTGGTCGCTGCGGACGCCGATTTGTCCGGCGAGCACCGTGACGTGCTGCTGTAAGCCCGCGCGGAGCCGCTGCTGGTCAGGGGTGAGCGGCGGCAGGGTGCCGTGAAATGCGGGCCCCGGCATCTTCACCGTGAAGACCCAAATGAAGAGAAACAGCAGCGGCAGGATGCCGGCGATCGCGAGCATGCGGATCCGCCCCCAGCGTGTGCCTGGAACGATGGCCATGCGCATCGGCCTAAGATAGCTTCCAGACGATCCTCTCCCGGAGCACCGATGGCCGTCCGTCGCTGCCTGCTTATCGCCCTTCTCAGTATTCCCGTGAGTCTCTCAGCACAACGCACTCAGAAACCGGCGCTGCATGGCCGCTATTGGGTGGCCATCACCGGCAAGCCGCTCGGCGCCGAAGCCGGCGCTATGATGTTCCAGAAGGGCGGCAACGCCGTGGACGCAACGTGCGCGATGCTCGCCGCCGTGACCACCATGTGGGACGTGCTGTCGTGGGGCGGTGAGACCCAAGCGCTGATCTACAATCCGCGCACGAAGAAGGTCATTGCCATCAACGCACTCGGTGTGGCCCCGACCGGTGCGACCGCTGCGTTTTATCAATCGAAAGGGATGCGCTACCCACCCGAGTATGGTCCGCTCGCGGCCATCACGCCGGGGACCCCGGGCGGTCTGATGGTGATGCTCGCCGAGTATGGCAAGTTGAGCCTGCGCGAGGTGCTCGAGCCCGCGATCAGCATGGCCGACGGCTACCCTATCGAAGAAGAGACCGCGAACTCGATCGAGCGCCAGAAGCGCTGGCTCAAGCAGTGGCGCTATTCGCGCGCGGTCATGTTGCCCCACGCCGGCCAAGCGCGCGAGGCGCCGGAGGCGGGGGAGATCTTCCGCCAAGCCGATCTCGCGGCGACGCTGCGCAAGCTGGTCGACGCCGAGCAGCAGGCGTTGCGGCAGGGGAAGAGCCGCCGCGATGCGATCATGGCGGCGTACGACCGCTTTTATCGCGGTGACATCGCGCAGGAATTCGTTCGCGGGCTTGAGGAAGAAGGCGGGTTGATCACGCTCGCGGATCTCGCCAACTGGCGGGTCAAAATAGAAGAGCCAGTAATGACACAGTATCGCGGCATCGACGTGTACAAGCTGCAGCCGTGGTCACAGGGCCCGGCGATGTTGCAGGCGCTGAACATTCTCGAAGGGTTCGACCTGAAGGCCATGGGCTACAACAGCACGCGCTACATCCACACGCTGTATCAAACAATGAATCTGGCGTTCGCCGACCGCGACTTTTACTACGGCGATCCCGCGTTCCCACCGGAAGAGCCGATCAAAGGATTGCTTTCCAAGGAGTACGCGCGGCAGCGCGCCAAGCTGATCAATCCCGACCACAACGATCCCGACGTCAAACCGGGCGATCCATATCCCTTCCAGGGCGGCACGAATCCGTACGCGACACTGCTGCAGCAGTGGTCTCCCAAACCGGCGACGTCGACGTCCACCCAGCAGGATGAGGCGGCATTGGCGGCGTTCGACGAAGCTTTCCGTCGTGGAACCACGTCAATCGAGGCCGCGGACACATCGGGATGGGTGGTGTCGGTCACGCCGTCGGGCGGCTGGATTCCCGCGGTGATCGCGGGCCACACGGGAATCGGCGTCAGCCAGCGCGCGCAGCAGTTTGTCGTCGACTCGACCGACAATCCGTTCAATGTGATTCGGCCGGGGCAGCGGCCGCGCGTGACGCTGACGCCCAGTCTGGCGATGAAGGACGGAAAGCCGTTCCTCGCGTTCGCGGTGCAGGGCGGCGACACACAAGATCAGAACCTGCTGCAGTTCTTCCTGAACGTGGTGGAATTCGGGATGGACGTGCAGCAAGCCGTCGAGGCCGCGAACATCACCAGCTATCAGATGCGCAATTCATTCGGCGATCACAAATCCGAGCCGGGTCGGCTGACGGTCCGCGATGACACGCCGGCGTGGACGCGGCATGAACTGCGCGCGATGGGCTACAAGCTCGAGTTCGACGATCGGACCTCCGGCCCGATCAACGCCATTTTCTTCGACTGGAAGCATGGCTCGTTCTGGGGCGGGTCGTCGAATCATGGGGAGGATTACGGCATCGCGTGGTGACGCAGAGCCCCAAGCCTTGACGCGTCTTAGCCGCGCAGGTATATCACGGTTCATGTACACGCCTGTGCATCACCGGCATCACCACGGTCACTCGGTCCACGGGGGATAGCCGGAGGCGTGTAGAGTCTTGAATCATCACCGACGCCGGCCCCCAAAGGGCCGGCGTCGTGCTTTCAGGGCGTCGCGCACTTGGGGGCTCCGGGTCGGCTAAACCACGGAGTCGCTCGATGAGCACACCTGTTTCGCGCGCCGTGCCGTTTCGTCTGGGTCTCCCCAAAGGCCG
Source organism: Gemmatimonadota bacterium (assembly GCA_003221895.1). Classification (GTDB taxonomy): domain Bacteria; phylum Gemmatimonadota; class Gemmatimonadetes; order Gemmatimonadales; family GWC2-71-9; genus 20CM-2-65-7. The sequence goes on from QHUJ01000113.1 coordinate 84,453, forward strand.
GATGGAAAACGGCGTCCTGACCCTCCTTGCCGACGCCGGCATTCGCGTGCGTCCCAGCGCGCGCGGCTACCGCCCTGACGTCACGCTGCCGGGTGCCGAGGCGAAAATGCTGAAGCCCCAGAACATTGTAGAAATGCTCGCGCTCGGCAGTCGCGATGCCGGCTTTGCCGGAGCGGATTGGGTCGCCGAGCTGCAGGGCGGAGCCGCCGTCGTGGAGATGCTCGACACCGGGCTCGATCCGGTGCAGCTGGTCGCCGCCGCGCCGGTCGCGCTGCTCGAGAGCGGCCGCCTCCCTCGCCTCGACCGCCGACTGGTCGTCGCGTCGGAGTACGAGCGGCTCACGCGCGGTTGGATCGGCGCGCAGGGACTGTGCGCCGAGTTCGTCCGTTCCTACGGCGCGACCGAAGTGTTTCCCCCGGAAGATGCCGACGTAATCGTCGACAACACCGCGACGGGCTCGACCCTCGAGGCCAACGGTCTCGCCATCGTAGACGTGTTGATGCGCTCCTCGACGCGCCTGTATGCGCATCGCGCGGCGCTCGATGATCCTGCACGCCGGCGCTACATCGACGATCTCGTCCTGTTGATCAACTCCGTGCTCGAGGCGCGGCGTCGCGTCATGCTGGAAGTGAACGCCTCCGCTGCCTGTCTCGACGCGGTTGTCGCTGTGCTGCCCTCGATGCGGCAGGCGACGGTGGCTCGCCTGTTCGGCAACGGCGGCTACGCGGTGAAGGCCGCTGTGCCGCGTGAGTTGTTGCCGCAGGTGATTCCGGCGGTGAAGGCGGCGGGCGGCACCGATGTCGTCGTGTCCACGCTCTCGCAGATCGTCCCATGACTGCCGTGCTGCCGCAGTCGCGGATCGATCCCACCTGGGCGTACGAGGAGCCGTCCCGCATGCGAGCCGGTGTGCTGCGCCTCGACCGCAACGAGGGATTGTTGCCGTCGATCGACGCGCTTGTCGAGCTGGCGCAGGCGGACCCCGAGCTGCTGCGTTGTTATCCCGACGTTTCGGCGTTGACCGCGCTCCTCGCGGCTCGGTCGGGCGTCGGACCGGACCGAGTCCTCGTCACCGCGGGCGCCGACGAAGCGATCGATCGCATCTGCCGAGCGTTTCTCGCTCCGGGCCGGACGCTGCTGCTTCCCGATCCCAGCTTCGAGATGCTCGACCAATACGCTGCGCTCGCCGGTGGTGAGCTGGTCCGGGTGCCGTGGTCGACCGATGCATTCCCGACCGATGAGTTCGTGCGGGCGATCGACGAGCGGACAGCCGTGATTGCGATCGTCTCACCGAACAATCCGACTGGCGGCGTGGCGACGCTCGCGGACGTGGAGCGCATCGCAGCGGCTGCACAAAACGCCCTCGTGTTGCTCGATCACGCCTATGTCGAGTACGCGAACGACGATCTCACCCGCGCCGTCCTGGACATTCCCAACGTGGTAGTTGCGAGGACGCTCTCCAAAGCCTGGGGCCTCGCGGGTTGCCGCGTCGGTTATGCCATCGGCACGGCGGAGATCATCGCGGTGCTCCGCGCAGCGGGCGGGCCATATCCCGTTGCGGGACTTTCCGTCGTATTGGCTGCGCGGCAGCTCGAGCGCGGCGCGGCCGAGCTCGCTAAACACGTCGCGCGGGTGCGTGAAGAACGCGGCGCTCTGACGCAGCAGTTGGCGTCGCTCGGACTATCGCCTCGCCAGTCGCAGGCGAACTTCGTCTTTGTCGAGGCAGGGACTCGCGCTCGGTTCTGTGCGGCCGGTCTTGCGGCGCTCGGCGTGCTGGTGCGCGAGTTCCGCAGACCTGCAATAGCCGGCGCCCTCCGCATCACCCTGCCGGGTGAACCGACCGGCTTTGCGCGATTGACGCAGGCCCTCGATACGGTGCTCGCTCCGGAGGCGATCGTGTTCGATCTGGACGGAGTGCTCGCCGACGTCCGTGCGTCGCAACGCGCCGCAATGATCGCGACGGCATCGAGCTACGGCGTCACGGTCACGATGGAAGACATCGAGCGTGCCCTTCGCAGTGGCGATGCCGCGAACGACTGGATCGTCACGCAGCGCCTGATCGCGGCGCACGGCGTCGCCACCGATCTCGCAACCGTTACGACACGTTACCAGTCACTCTACCTCGGAACAGATGGATCGCCTGGATTGCGCGAACGGGAGCGCGCGATCGTGTCGACCACGATGCTCGAGCGGCTCGCGAAACGGCTGCCGCTGGCCGTCGTTACGGGCCGGCCACGCGACGAGGCTCGTTGGTTTCTCGAGCGCGAAGGGCTCGCGCCGCTGGTTCGCGCCGTGGTCTGCATGGAAGATGCGGCGCGCAAGCCGGATCCCGCACCGGTTCGCCTCGCCCTCACGCGGCTGGGCGTGCGACGCGCCTGGATGGTCGGAAATACTCCCGATGACATCCGCGCGGCCACAGGAGCATCCGTCGTCCCACTCGGGATTGTCGCGCCCGGGGACGATCTCACCGCGACTGCCGCTGCACTGACCGACGCGGGCGCTGCCCGTGTCCTCGATCAGCTCACCGACCTCGAGGAGCTCCTGACATGAGTGAGCGCACCGCAAGCGTCACGCGCACGACCCGCGAGACATCGATTCGCCTGACGCTCGACGTGGAGGGCACCGGGAAGACGACGATAAAGACGGGGAACGGGTTCCTCGATCACCTCCTCGATACGCTTGGTCGTCACGCGCGGTTCGACGTGAAGCTGACGTGCGAGGGCGATCTGCAGGTGGACGATCACCACACCGCCGAGGACTGCGCCTTGGCGTTGGGAGAGGCACTGGATCGCGCTCTGGGAGAGCGGCGCGGTGTGACTCGGTTCGGGTGGGCTCTCGCCCCGCTCGACGAAGCCTTGGCGCGCGCGGTCGTGGATCTCTCCGGCAGGCCGTTTGCGGATGTCGCGCTCGGATTGCGCCGGGAGTCGATCGGCGAGCTCGCATGCGAGAACATCTCGCACGTGCTGCGTTCTCTGGCGATCGCAGGGGGGATGACTCTGCACGTGGATGTGCTGAAGGGTGAGAACGATCACCATCGCGCCGAGGCCGCGTTCAAGGCGACTGCCCTTGCACTGCGCCAGGCGGTCACGCGCTCGGGGTTCGACGACGTGCCGTCGACCAAAGGCACGCTCGGAGCGGCGAGCCATGAATGACGCGGTGATCGTGGATTCCGGAGTCGCGAATCTTGCGTCGATCGCCGGTGCCCTGCGGCGCCTGGACGCCACGGTTGTCGTCACAGCCGATCCCACGGCCGTACGCGAGGCGACGCGCGTCGTCCTGCCGGGTGTTGGCGCGTTCGGCGCCGGTATCGCGGCGCTGCGCAGCGGCGGCCTCGATGTCGCCATTCGCGAAGCGGCCTCACGCGGAACGTCGCTCCTCGGCATTTGTCTCGGCATGCAGCTGCTATGCGAAGGGAGCGACGAAGCGCCGGGTGTCGCGGGACTCGGCCTTGTCGAGGGAACCTGTCGTCGGCTGCCGCCCGACGTGCGGGTTCCCCACCTCGGCTGGAACACCGTCACGCCAGCTCCAGAAGCGCGGTTCGTCTCAAGCGGTGTCGCGGCGTTCGCGAATTCCTACGCGCTGCACGAGAGCCCAGAAGGATGGACACCGGCCTGGACAACGCACGGCGTTCCGTTCGTCGCCGCGCTCGAGCGCGGGCCGATCCTCGCCTGCCAGTTTCACCCCGAGCTGTCCGGTGCCTATGGTGCCGCGTTGCTGGAACGCTGGCTCACGGGACGTGCCGTCGCTCCAGTCGCCGACACGATCGCGGCCGCGAGCGCCGGTCTCAGGCGGCGACTCATTCCGTGCCTCGATGTACAGGATGGGCGCGTGGTAAAGGGCGTGCGGTTTCAGAATCTCCGCGACGCGGGTGACCCGGCGGAACAGGCGGCGCGATACGAAGCGCAGGGCGCGGATGAGATCGTGATCCTGGACATTGTGGCTTCAGCCGCGGGACGCGCTACCCAGGTCGAGACGGTGCGTGGCGTACGCGCCGCGATTCGCATTCCGCTGACTGTGGGCGGCGGTGTTCGCAGCGTCGTGGATGCGCGGCAGCTGCTCTCCGCCGGCGCCGACAAGGTCAGCGTCAATACCGCTGCTGTGCGGCGTCCCGCCTTGCTAACCGAGCTGGCTCAGGCGTTCGGCTGCCAATGCGTCGTGCTGGCAATCGACGCGCGCCGCATCGGCGGCGACGAGCGCTGGGAAGTGCTCGTGCGTGGCGGCCGCGACACGGCGCTGCATGACGCCATCGCGTGGGCCCGCGAAGGCGAACGCCTCGGTGCGGGTGAGATCCTCCTGACGAGCTGGGACCGCGACGGCACGCGCACCGGCCATGACGTCGAGCTGCTGCGCGCGGTTGCAGACGCCGTCCGTGTTCCAGTGATCGCCTCGGGCGGCGTCGGAACGCGCGACCACGTCGCGAGTGCGTTCGCGGCCGGCGCCGATGCCGTGCTTGCCGCGTCCGTCTTCCACGACGGCGACGACACCGTGGGTGGCATCAAGGCAGACCTCGCAGTCCGCGGGATCCGGGTGCGCCAATGATCGTCCCGAGCATCGATATCGTGAATGGTCGCGCCGTGCAGCTACGGCGTGGGAAAGAGTTCGTCCTCGACGGTGGCGATCCGGTCGACCGACTGGAGGAGTTCTCGATCGCGGGAGAGGTGGCGGTCGTGGACCTGGACGCGGCGCTCGGTCGCGGCTCGAACGCCGAGCTGATCCGGGATCTCGTCCGCCGCGCGCCGTGCCGCGTCGGTGGAGGAATCCGCGACCTCGACACCGCGCGCCGCTGGCTCGATGCCGGCGCGACGCAGGTGATGATCGGCACGGCCGCGACGCCGGAGTTCTGCGGCGCACTGCCCCGTGAGCGCTTGATTGCCGCGGTAGACGCGGAGCTCGGTCACGTCGTCGTCGACGGCTGGCGGTCGCCGACTGGCGTGCCCGTCCTCCAGCGCGTCGGCGAGCTCGCGCTGGTCGTCGGTGGCTTCCTCTTCACTCAGGTGGAGAAGGAAGGAGAGATGAGCGGGTACGACCGCGCCGCTGTCGCAGCGGTGGTGCGTGCCGCAGGCGATGTGCGGGTGACTGCCGCCGGCGGGATTACCACCGCGGCGGAGGTGGCGGAGCTGGATCGCATGGGCGCCGACGCACAGGTCGGCATGGCGCTGTATACCGGCAGGCTTTCCTTAGGCGATGCCATCGCCGCGCCCCTCACCAAGCCGCTGCCGGGCGAGGTGTGGCCGACCGTCGTCTGCGACGAGTCAGGCCGCACACTCGGTCTGGTCTGGAGCACACGCGAATCGCTGGGGCGGGCGATAGCCGAGCGGCGCGGGATCTACTGGTCGCGCTCGCGCCAGGAGATCTGGGAAAAGGGCGCAACGTCCGGAAACACGCAGCAACTGCTTCGCCTGGATCTCGACTGCGATCGCGACGCGCTGCGCTTCACGGTCCGGCAGTTGGGGGCGGGGTTCTGCCACTTGAATCGCCGCTCCTGCTGGCCCTCAGCGTTCGACTTCTCCGACCTGGAGCGAACACTCGCCGAGCGCGTCGCCCGGCCCATCGCGGGCTCGGGAACTACACAGCTGCTTGGGGATCGCGCACTGCTTGCGGCAAAACTGCGTGAAGAAGCCGACGAGCTCGCGCGCGCGGAGTCGTCGCAGGACGTCATCCGCGAGACTGCCGACGTCCTCTACATGGCGCTGGTAGCCCTGACACGCGGCGGTGGAACACTCGCCGACGTGCGTGCCGAGCTCGCGCGCCGCAATCGCGCCGTAAGTCGACGGCCCATGGCTCGGAAACGATGAGTGCGCGCTTGCTGCGCCATCGTTCCGTCGCCGAGCTGGTCAGCCGGCGGGGCGACGCTGTGGGTCCCGAGGCCCTCGCCGTTGCCGCGCCGATCGTTGAGGCCGTCCGGGCAAGAGGCGAAAGCGCGCTCCGCGAATACGCCGAGCAATTCGGCGACGTCCCAGCGGGCGGTCCGCTGTTCATCGAGACAGCCACGCTCGATCGCGCACTGGGAGGCTTGGCCGCGGGGGATCGCGCGCGCCTCGAGCGCGTCGCCGCGCGGATTCGGACATTCGCCGAGGCGCAGAAGCGGGCGCTCGGTCCCGTCAGCATCACCGTGCCCGGTGGCACTGCGGGTCACTGGATTGCTCCCCTGGAGCGCGCCGGTTGCTACGCGCCGGGTGGCCGCTACCCGCTCCCCTCGTCGGTGCTGATGACGGCCGTGACCGCGCGAACCGCTGGCGTCAAAGAGATCTGGGTGGCGACTCCAAAGCCGGGGCCGATGACGCTCGCCGCTGCAGCGATCGCCGGTGCGGACGGCGTCCTGGCCGCGGGTGGAGCGCATGCGATTGCCGCGCTCGCATTTGGTGCCGGCCCGGTACCGGCGTGCGACGTGGTTGTGGGTCCCGGAAACCGCTACGTCACCGCCGCCAAACAGCTTGTTGGGAGTCGGGTCGCGATCGATATGCTCGCAGGACCAACGGAGCTTGCTATTTTCGCCGACGCGACAGCATCGCCCACTACCGTAGCGGCCGACTTGCTCGCGCAAGCGGAGCATGACCCCGACGCGGTCCCGATCCTCGTGTCCCTCGATGCCACGCTCACCGATCGTGTGGAAGCAGAGCTCGCGCGGCAGCTTGCTGTCCTTCCTACCGCACCGGTCGCGACTCAGGCCTTGGGCAATGGCGGAGTGGTGGTGGTCGAGAGTACTGAACAGGGGATCAACGCGTGCGACGCGCTCGCGCCCGAGCACTTGCAGCTGTGTCTCCAGAACGCGGACCGGGTCGCGCCCCAGCTTGCGCATTGCGGTGCGTTGTTCGTCGGCAGCGGCGCGGCCGAAGTGTTGGGGGACTACGGTGCGGGCCCGAATCACGTCCTGCCGACTGGAGGCACCGCACGATCGAAGGGCGCGCTGTCGGTCTATACGTTCCTGCGGGTGCGCACCTGGTTGCGCATCGACGACGCTGCGGCGGCGCGTCCGCTCATCGAGGACGCCGCGTGGTTCGGGCGCGTCGAAGGACTCGAGGCACACGCCCGCTCGGCGGAGCGGCGGTTGGACTGAGGGCAGCTTATGACCCTGGCGCGGGTGGCCTTTCGGCCGGCGCTTGCGTTCCCGCGCGCTAATTAGTCGGCGCCGACCGGCTCGTGTTTGGGCTTCGCCTGTGGCTCGCGCAGGCCCAGCGACCGCTCGATCTCCCGCGTGATGTGCATCGAGCAGAACTTCGGCCCGCACATCGCACAGAACTCCGCGCTCTTGAAGTACTCCGCGGGCAGCGCCTCGTCGTGCAGCTCGCGCGCGCGCGCGGGATCGAGCGCCAGGCGGAATTGCTCGTTCCAATCGAACGCGTAGCGCGCGCGTGACAGCGCGTCGTCGCGCTCGGTCGCACCGGGCCGGCGCCGCGCAATGTTCGCGGCGTGGGCAGCGATCTTGTACGCGATCACCCCTTCGCGCACTTCTTCGGCGTTCGGCAGGCCGAGGTGCTCTTTGCGGGTGACGTAGCACAGCATGTCCGCGCCGAACCAGCCGATCATCGCCGCGCCGATCGCCGACGTGATGTGGTCGTAGCCGGGTGCCACGTCGGTGACGAGCGGTCCGAGTGTGTAGA